>NZ_JAFNOP010000002.1:0-319287 GCF_026536195.1 Gilliamella sp. B2969 | reverse complement strand
GTTTAGATGCACCCAAACAAGTAGAAGATGATCATGCAATTGTTCGTCAATGTGACAAATGGATATACCCAGTGGATCATCGTGGCAAAAAAATCTACTCAATAGCAAATGGTGCAGAATCAACAGTAACAGAAATTGGAGATATTCCAAACGGATTTACATTATTACAACCGACCAGTGAATTTGATAGCTGGAACGGTAAAAAATGGGTGCTAGATAAAGAAAAACGACATCAGCATGATATTACAGTAGCACAATTACAACAGTCACAATTACTGAATGATGCGAATAATGCAATTAGTAATCTGCAAGATGCGGTCGATGCAGAGATTGCAACAGAACAACAAATCGAAACATTAAAATGCTGGAAAAAATATCGTTTTGAATTAAATCAGATAAATGTTAATACTGCGCCAGATATTGAATGGCCGTCAAAACCAGAATAATACATCAATCTGCAACTTTACATACTCAACCGCATATTGAATCGTTATTAGGGTCGGTTAGTATGTAAATTGTTTTTGTGTAGTTTATTGTGATCATGTTATGTAAGATTAGTTAGTTTTATACATCATAAACTAATGTTTTTTAGAAGTGAGAATTGAAGTTAAATTGTGGGAAGTGGATCGCAGAAAATTAGTGTGCCGTATTTGTGCCGTAAACTTTGTTAAAAATAACAAAAAATAGTGAATAAATATACATATTTTAAATTGGCTAACCTCATAACTAATTGAATATTAATAAATTAAAAACACGTTAAATAATAATACATGTGACTCTTAATCAATTGGTCGCGGGTTCGATCCCCTCACAACCCACCACTCCTTAATTAATGCAAATTCAATAATGTTTAAAAAACCTTTATATAACAAGCTTTCTAGCTAATTTACTGTTTAACTAAGTTCAAGAAGACTTAGCGAAATTCAAACTTTCATGTTATATATTATGTTATACGCTCAAATATAACTTAAATTCGTGTAACATGGTCAAGATTATAGAACCTTTAAATGATACTCAAATCAAGTCAGCCAAGCCAAATGAAAAGGATTTTACTTTATCAGACGGCAATGGTTTATATTTATTAGTTAAGTCTAATTGCTCAAAAATTTGTAGATTTAATTATATTAATCCTGATTCAAAAAAAACGCACATTAGTCAGCTTTGGTAGTTATCCAGAAATCACATTACTTTATGCAAGACAAAAAAGAGATGAATATCGTTCTTTAGTATCTCAAGGAGTAGATCCACAAGAGCATAAACAATCTATACAAAACCAATCAAACAAAGGAAAGATAATACATTTTATAAAGTGGCTGAAAAATGGCTTTAACAACAAAACTCAAGAGATATCACTAGTGGAACAAAGAGTAATGACCTATGTTATTAACAATGATCTGATTGAATATAATCCAACTGGTAAAAATAGGGGCTGTGTTTAAAGTTGCCCATAAGCAAAATACGCTCACGTTCCTACCGTCAGAGTTACCGAGAGTTATGAAAGCTATTTCTTTGGCTAGTATTGAATTACAAACAAGATGCTTGATTGAACGGCAACTACTTACCATAATAAGACCAATTTAGGCAGTATCTGCATTATAGAGAGAAATAGACCTAAAAAGTGAATTATGGACGATACCTGCAGAGAAAATGAAAGAGATCATACTATTCCACTAAATAAACAGGCAATAAAGATAATTGAAATTATGAAGCCTATTAGTGGTGGGGTGAATATGTTTTCCCAACATTAAAAGCACCTTTCAATAAACATATGAATAAAGAAACTGTCAATACAGCATTAAATGAATATGGTTTTGATTATGATTTGATTGAAGTCTCACTTGCTCACGTCGATAAGAATCCAGTAAGAGCAATTTAAAATAGAGCAACCTAGCCATGGTATTTGATTTCACAATACCTAATGAATTTAACGAGAAATTTTTTTAGCTATTTTTTATTTCACTTCTGGAAACTCATTTTCCAAAAGTAATTTCTATATTTTTCTATTTATTTTAATCTGTTCTATTATCACAGCAATTTCTAATTATTTGTTATACTTTTTTAAGTTTATTATAAAAAGCTTTTTGAAAATTGTTTAATATATTTTTTAAAATAAAATGAATTTAGTAAATAAATACACATATGAAATATGATAAAATAGTATAAATTTTATGTTATTAATTTGAAGAGCAGCCTATGAAATCAGTATCAACTATGTTTTTTATTTCTTTAATCCCTTTTGTTGCCAAAGCGCAAGAAACATTAATTGCTCCAATGCTGGGTGGTGCAGCTGTATGTGAATCAGCAATAAAAAAAGGAATTACTAATGCTTATGATGCACAAAGTTATTGTAAGTCCATTAATGAAACCCCAGCATCTTTAATAGAGAAAAAACTTTCTGCATTCGGACCTAAAAAAAGTAGTGACGGTAAATTTGAAATCGGTTATGTACTTACTTTACCTCTTTTATCATTCGTAGATATGAAAGAAAATGGTGAGTTTACTATTAATAAGAAAAATATCAGTTATCAACTTAAAACGATGAAAGATAGTAAATTGCCGGTTGTTATTTATCTCTTTTCAAATCATTTTAGTGTTTCTAAAGGAGCTGAGACCGAAGATAAGATAGCCAATTTGGATAGAAAGAATCTGATGCAACTTAGTAATGGTAATATACCTATTGATGACTATTTTGCAAGTAAAACTTATCCATGGGCAATTAATGCAAGTGATTCGTTAATTGACAAAATACGTCAGGCATCTTTGAAAGAAATTCTCACTCAAATATGTAATATGGATAATTCAAACAAAAATAAAATTCGTGCTATGACCGTGCTTGGTGAGGTACATTTTACATTTCCTAATTTTTTTGATGGAATGGGATATAAAGAAAAAATTCAACTTACAGATTATTCACCTGATTCTGTTAAAAGATTTCGTAATTATTTAGTTGAAAAATATAAAAAAATTGAAAATCTAAATAATAAATTTGGTTCACAATTTGAATCTTTTGAAGATATTAATCCTCCATCAAAAGATATTACAACAGATCATTTAAATAATTTCTTTGAACATCTGAATTATGAATCTTCAGGTAAATTGGCCATTTATGGTTGGGCAGAAGGAACATCAAATAGACCAGCAAAAATTAAGATTTTTGTAGATGGAGTTGATGCTGGGTATGCTGATACAGGGCTTAATCGAATGGATGTTTACCAAGCTTTACCGTCTCTTGGAACGTCAGCTGTTGGTTATCGTTACTACCTAGATTTTCGTAATATGAGTCATGGAATTCATTCTGTTGATATTGTGCATGAAAATTCAGATAAATTGACATTGATGAAGCACCTTGATATTTCAGTTATGGATCGTCAGCAGAGTACTCCTAAACCAGTGGGTAAAGCAGTTGAATTTCCTATAGAAGAGAAAATTCGATTTTGGAATGATTATCCAGAGTCGTTGATAGCTGTTTATTATAATCCTCTTTCTGAAGAATTTTTTAATTTCAGAGAAAAAGAGGTGACTAAAGAAATTTCTAAGTATTCAGATATTGTTAGTTCTTCTTGTATTGGTAAAGATAAAGTTTTTTCACATCAAATTGCACCGGTATTCAATGGTGATTGGAATGAAGAAAAAATAGCTGCAGCAGATTCACTTAAAAAGAATAGTCATTATAATCTCGGTTTTAATACTTATGGTTCAGCTTTTTATGGTGATTATACATTTCAATGGTTGAAAAAATCAGAAATCAAAAAATATGGTTTACCTGAGGCTCATCCGATGCTTGAAGATGAAAGTGTTATAAAGAAGGCCATTTTACGTCATCATAATAACGGAGCAGTCTTTATGGTGCCTTATTATGTTGAATTAGCACCAAATACCTTTGAAAAAGATCAAAATCATGCAAAATTTGAGATAAAAGATGATAATAAGCAATATGGATCTTCACAGTATTTTAGAGCTATCCGCGATGTGATGAACGCTAATTATTAATTTTTATTTATCGTGATTTACTATACAAATTACTCACATATATTTTGTTGAGTTTTTGTATACTAAATCTTGTTAATTGTATACTTATTTTATTGAAAACTTAACTGAAAACTAAATATTAAGATTTTTATGATTAGTATATTACTATAGTAAAAAATTGGTGTTGGTAAATTAGCGTTATGATAACTTTTTAAGTATTTAACTTAGAAAATTCAGCTTAAATCAAATTAGTGGTATTAATTTTGACAACATCTCATCAATTTTTTAAAAAAAGCATTTTTACCTACTTTGATATTCATTATTGAATCTATAATCAAAACAACAAGGGTTAATGCTTTGTTCTATCAAAAATCAAAGCATATGAAATAATTTTGTTAAATTTATTTTAGGAACTTAAAAATAAAGAGTTAGTTTTATTATTAAATTGAGAACTTTAATTTGATATCAATTAAATAATAATTAGTTAATATTCTCGGGACTTAATTAATTTTTTGCTTTTTTGTCAATTAATTTTGGATACTATAATGAATGCGTATTTTTTGCTATTTTTGGCTATTATTTGTGAAGTGATTGCTACTTCATCACTAAAATTATCTAACGGTTTTACCAATCTTACTTATTTGGTGATTACGATAGTGGGTTATAGCGCTTCTTTTTATCTACTATCATTAGCATTAAAGACTATTCCTGTTGGTATTGCTTATGCGATTTGGTCGGGAATTGGAATTGTATTTATTAGTCTAATTGCCTGGATATTTATGAAACAAACGTTAGATCTTGCCGCTTTAATTGGTATGGGATTTATTATGTTTGGTGTGGTCATTATTAATCTTTTTTCAAAAGTTGCAGCGCATTGATGGAAAAAAGTTGCTGGTTGACCACTGAGTCACCAGCAAAAATTCATTGATTAAATAGGATAAAACGATGAAATAAGATTCGATGACAAGTTTTATTCTGGTTTAATGAGATCTTTGATAAACATCACGTGATATTCTATTTTGTTACCTTTGCTAAAAACACTGATTTTTCATTCTGAAAATAGTTATTTCAATGATTTTATACTTAACCGTCTTGTATCTAAATGGCTATTTAGTTGCAAGTTGTCATGATTCATAGCGTTAAGTGCCTTTTTAAATAAAATATCTTTGCCCATTATTTTTCTTTTAAAAAACGTTTTCGGATTAAGCTAGCAAAGGCATAGTGATTTTATATAACCTCATTTTTTAGGCTGCATGTTTTGGGCGATGAACTGCTTTAATCGTCTGATTTCGTTAATTAACTTAGGTATATCTTGTCTTGCATGGGCGATAAAGTCTTGATCGTTATTTGTTGCACCAATTAGTTCAATATCCTCACCACGCTCGTGTTCATTCCCCGTCATAATAAAATTGCTACCACTGCTATGATCACGACCTTCCACGTACGATTGCCATGGACCAGGTGTTGCACTATCACATCGGTTTTGAATTAGGTTTAATTCATCGTCCGATAGGCGGTTAGATTGATTGATTATCTGTTTGGTAAAATCATTATAAATTTGAACAATTTCAGTTTTATTACTCGTTTTACAGCGATTCATTAACCGATTGGTTAAATCTGGAAAATCTAAAATAGCCAATAGCTGCACCATTTTGCGGTAGATAATTTGATCATGATCATCAATATAATCATTTAATAGATTGATTATTTGCTGATTAATATAGGGATTACTTTTCAGCTTTAGTAAAATGTCTTGTGCAAGAATACAGTTATCATTCTTATTATCTAATGCGATAGCAATAATGCTTGGTAGTAAATGGCTTAGCTGCTCATCCTTTAATTTACCCTCACCGATTAATCTTAATGCGACAACTTGTTGCGATGATAAATTCAGGGCGATTTGAAGCTGCATTAAAAAATCTGGACATTGCCAAAAATTATTCTTAGCGGTTAATAGATCTTGTTCTGCCTGATTTAACGCAAGCCACTCTTTAGCATTAATAAGATATGTTTGTTGTAATTCTCTTATTTTTTGGGTTAAAGCAAAGCAATTGTCTAAAGGTTGATTTGTTGCCGCCCAATAATGAATTAGCTGCCAATGTAGTTGATAATGGCTATAGAGTACCTTCAATAATTGAAAAATTATAGGATTGTTTTGGTTAGGATTTTCAGATAATAAATCATTGCATATGTTAAGACACAAATTCATGAGTATCTGTTTTTGTGTTGTTGAGTAATTATTATTAAGATAAGCGTATAAATATTTAGCTAACCACTCAGATGTTCGATATTTAATTGGGACTTCATATTTCCAGTCTTGACTAAAGGTATCAATAAAGGGGAAATCTAAGTCTTGGCATAATTTAGAGAATTCACTCATTTTTTATTCTTTTATAGAATGATTGTTATTTCATTATAACCAATTGTTTTACAATTGAAATACCATATATCCTGTTCATTTTATTGATAGATAATTGAGCACCTTTAGCTCAAATAAAGCTAATTTGTAATTTATTTTATTAATTTAAGATTGACCGGATTAGCCAATTCGATAATCAGTTGAAAATTGGCGCTTGATTCAACCATAATTGATTGGTTGGTTAATGGTAATACTTTGATAAAAGGATTCGATTTTTCAAAATATATCACCCAAATTAAATCCTGATTAGCCGATAGATAGGCAATAAAACCTTCTGAACCATAACTACCTTCTCCTATAATACATTGATCACCATTAGCAAGAGTGATTTTATCGAAAATATCAATATTGGTTAAATTATCGGCATCGTTATTTAAAATAACATTAAGGTCAAATTTTTCACCTACATGAATTGATAATTGCGGAAAAAATACCGCATCGAGCGCAATAGATTGACCACTGGCAAAATAAATACCGTCTTTAATTGGCAATTGTTGCTTGTGCCATAATTCCACTATTTTAGTCATAAAATCATCCTAGTTCAAAGACAAAATTGATAAGCTCTCGTCCATTTGTAGCGAATATTAAGCAAGCCTGTTTTTACTTGGCAAATATTATTGACCTTGATTCTCAAATGTTAAATAACCGCAACATACAAAGCGCTATCAAATATCTTCATTATCTATAATCGTAAAAGAGTGATGATATAAAGTGTTGGCAGATTATTGCAAATACTGATGACGATAGCTTTTAAGTGAAAGCTTAATCAAGTACTTGAGTATCAATGTGATAAATACTTAAGCGAGTTAAAAGTTGATTATCGCTATCCAGATAACTAATAGATAAAATATCGGTAATCTTTCGCACTAAACACGTTATTAAATCTATTGCTAACAGCATTAAGTCCAGTTCTGATTAATTGTCTGCATTAGATAAATGATATTATTTTAATCATCATAATGTTTTGTCTTTTCAAATCGTTGAATAAACTGTTTTCTAAACCATAAACTGACCATTCTTTTCTTTTTATCTTTTTTGAACAGTTTTTTTCTATAATCTGAACGCAATTTAATCTTTGGCGCTCTATCTGTTTGTATTGATGACTTAATTAGGCTTTCTTCATTTGTTGTGATTAAACTAGGTAAAGTTGCATATAATTTAATGCCTGCACATAATCTAAATACTTTAAACATATCTGCTTCATAACGCACAGGGAATAGAAAGTTAATCAACTTTTGCGCCGCGTCCTTTGTAATGATATAACCAGAAGCTCTCACCGCCTTGGTCACTTCAAAAAGATCAAAATTGTTCAAATTAAGTTTTTTGTTTACAAGATAATCAAAATCACCAGTTAATAAAAAAATTCCTTTTTTATTATTTTTTTCTTCAAAAGCTTTTAAAAAATCAGGTAATTTTGTATCAAATAAAGTATCATCCTCAATAATTAGTGCATAGGGTAAGTTATATTCTATAATTTTTTTATAGACATTGATATGACTCAGCGCACAACCGATTTCGCCTTTCGTTAAATAATTATTGGGATAATCATAGACAATGTTTTGAATAAATGATTCAGATAGTGTGTAACCATCGACTGCATTATAGATTTCGAAATCAAGTTTTAATTTTTGACACTCTTTTTTTATATTTTCTCTTTTTTCTGATTCTCTTTCTAAGTTTATAATAAACGTCTTCATTTCATTCACTTTCCTAATTTAATCGCCCGAAAGTATATCATGTTGTTAAAAACATAAAAGAGAGTAAAAAAGATATTCATAATACCCCTACAAAAATAGGTGACTTAAGTATATACTCATAAAAATTTAAGTCGCTATTCTATCCGATGCCATTATTCCAAATAATGAAAGTATCAAGTATTGTGCCAATTTCTCAGTTAAGGATCATTGAGTATGATTTTAGGTAATATTAATCATTTAGGGTTAGTCCCTTATTTACCCGCCAAAATAAAACAATCCATTGAATATGTAAAAGACAATGTTAATAGCAATACCCCTGTTGGTCGTTATGATATTGACGGTGATAATATGTTTTTTATGGTGTCTGATAATTCATCAAGATATATTCATGAAGCAAAGCCTGAATACCATAAAAAATATATTGATGTGCAAATTGTTTTAGCGGGTCAAGAAGGGATGGCTATTTCTACTTTACCTCCTTATACTCAAATTTTAGATGATAAAATCGCTGAAAATGATATTGCTTTTATCGAGACGCCAAAAGAAGAAACCATGTTAATATTACAACCGAACGATTTTATTGTTTTTTTACCTAATGAAGTGCATAAACCGCTTTGTGCTGTCGATAATAAGATTGCAACGGTTCGAAAAGTTGTGGTAAAAATCGCATTGGATTATTTATAAATAGAAGTAAGGATTTTAGGTAGCACTATGACAACAAAAATCGCTGTTATTGGCGAATGTATGATTGAACTTTCGATAAAACAAGATTCAACAACCCGCAGCTTTGGAGGCGATACACTTAATACGTCGGTTTATTTATCTCGTTTATTAAAAAATAAAGATTTTTCGATTCACTATGTGACTGGATTAGGAACTGATCCTTTCAGTCAAGAAATGCTTGATAGCTGGCAAAAAGAGCAGATCCAAACCGATCTTGTGCAAAAAATGTCTGATAAAATGCCTGGGCTTTATTCGATTGTGACCGATGAACATGGCGAACGCTCATTTTATTATTGGCGTAATGATGCAGCGGCTAAGTTTTGGTTAAAGACGACTCAAACTGAAAGTATCACCCAGCAAATAGCTCACTATGAATATGTTTATTTGAGTGGCATTAGTATCGCCATATTAGATGCTGAAAGTATTCTGAAATTATTGGATTTATTAAAACGCGTTAAAGCCAATGGTGGTAAAGTGATTTTTGATAATAACTTCCGTCCGCGCTTATGGCGTAGTCTTGATTTAGCGCGTAGCGTATATGCCGATATTCTATCTTACACCGATATTGCATTTTTAACGCTAGATGACGAAGATCTATTATGGGGCAAACTACCATATGAACAAGTCATTGACCGTACTAAAAACTTTGGTGTGACAGAAATTGTGATTAAACGTGGTAGCGATAGTTGTATTATCGAATCAGCCGAAGGACGTTTTGATGTACCTGCTAATAAAATAGCCAAAGAAAAAGTGATTGATACGACAGCTGCAGGCGACTCATTTAGTGCCGGTTACCTGGGTGCACGTTTAAGTGGGCAAAATCCTGCGCAATCAGCATTGCAAGGGCACCTTGTTGCCGGCACTGTTATTCAGTATCGTGGGGCTATTATTCCTTTGGATGCTACGCCGACATTAATTGAAAATTAGCCAATAAAACGGTCAATAATGACCGTTTTTTATACCACAATAACGTAAATTAATATATTAGTTATAAAATATTAAATGCTAATTTTTAGGGTTAAATAAATAGATTAGGGCAATATTGCAAAAGAACGTACCGGAAAACCTGAGGCATTATTGGGTTTGGCTACGATATTAAAAATAACTGCTCCTTTGGTTGGCAATTGATCTAAATTGGTCATTAACTCAACTTGATAAGTATCTTGCTCTAAAACATAGTATTCACCCTTTAACGCATTATTTTCTCGAAATGCTTTCGCAGAGTCAGTATCAAACGTTTCGTGACCAATAGCTTTAATTTTACGCTCTTCAAATAAAAATTTTAATGCATCAATTCCCCAGCCTGGAATTTGATTGTTTCCTTCTATATCTTTATTTTCCATTGCTGATTGTGAAGGCCATTTCTTACTCCAGTCTGTTCGCAGTGCGACAAAACTACCCGCTTCAATTTGTCCGTGTTGTTTTTCAAAAGCTAAAACATCATCTTTAGAAAAAGAAAAGTTGGGATCTTGTTCTGCGCGTTTAGATTGATCGATTACGATTAATGGTAATACTAATTCTTGTAATTCAAGTTCATGCAAATACCGAGTATTAGGAACAAAATGAATTGGTGCATCTAAGTGGGTACCATATTGACCAGCGAAACTAAAATTCTGTGCTAAAAAGCCGTCGCTATGATCGAACAGCGTTTTTATTTCAGCAGGTTTAAACATAAAAAAATGGGGAGAATTGTGATCGAATGCATGAGTTAAATCTACCCATTTTTTCGATTTTAATAAATTTAATGCTTGCAAGACTTCGTTATTCAAAATAGCTCCTTTTTTTAAAAAAATGTATGATTGGTTTATTGTAAGGTGAGTAAATTCTCTAAACTAATAATTTTCAGTTATAAAAATATAATTTTTAGTTCTAATTTATTTACCAAAAAGTTTGAATACGCACAGTAAGAGGCAAAAAATGCTTTATTCGTGCTAATTAATTAAGAATTATTGGCTAATATGATTGAAATTTTGCTAACCGACACTATTGATCTATATAGTAGTATATTTAATCAAATGTTACTGGTATAATATACAGTTAATTTTTTCCTAATTCGTCTAAAAACTCACTTTAAGAAGAGATCTATGTCAATCAAAGATATCGATATTCGTGGTGCGCGAACGCACAATCTGAAAAATATCAATGTAATCATTCCTAGAGATAAGCTGGTTGTGATTACCGGACTTTCTGGTTCAGGAAAGTCGTCGTTAGCATTTGATACTTTATATGCAGAAGGACAACGCCGTTATGTTGAATCGTTGTCGGCTTATGCTCGTCAGTTTTTATCGCTTATGGAAAAACCCGATGTGGATCATATTGAAGGATTATCACCAGCGATTTCGATTGAGCAAAAATCAACATCGCATAATCCGCGTTCAACAGTAGGGACAATCACTGAGATTTATGACTATTTACGACTTTTATTTGCTCGTATCGGTGAACCACGTTGCCCAAATCATAATTTACCTTTAGCTGCGCAAACAGTCTCGCAAATGGTTGATAGTATTATGGCGTTGCCATCTGAAAACCGTTATATGTTGCTTGCCCCCGTTGTTACTGAACGTAAAGGTGAATTTGTTAAACTGTTTGAGCAGCTCGCAGCCAGTGGTTATATCCGTGTTCGAGTTGATGGTGATGTGTATGATCTATCTGATCCCCCAATACTCGAACTTCAGAAAAAACATACGATTGAAGTCGTGGTGGATCGTTTTCGTATTCGCGATGATTTAAAATTACGTTTAGCTGAATCTATTGAAACCGCACTTTCAATAACAAATGGTATTGTAAAAGTTGCCAATTTAGATGATCCAAAAGCCGAAGAACAGCTATATTCAGCTAATTTTGCTTGTCCAATTTGTGGTTATAGCATTTCTGAACTTGAGCCTCGATTATTTTCGTTTAATAATCCAGCCGGTGCTTGTCCTGAATGTGATGGCTTAGGGGTACAGCAATACTTTGATCCAAAACGTATTGTGCAAATGCCCGAGGTTTCATTGGCTGCTGGCGCAATTAAGGGATGGGATCGTCGTAATTTTTATTACTTTCAGATGTTAACATCACTTGCCGAGCATTATAAGTTTGATATTGACACTCCTTATGAAAAATTACCGGCAAAAATAAAAGATATTTTATTAAATGGTTCTGGTAATACCGAAATTCAATTTGTTTACACTAATGATCGTGGTGATGTAGTTAAACGTAAACATGTTTTTGAAGGGATTATTAATAATCTAACTCGCCGCTATAAAGAAACCGAATCGCAAACTATTCGTGAAGAGCTGGCTAAATATATTAGTAATCGTCCTTGCCCAAGCTGTGGTGGTTCTCGATTATGTGCCACAGCACGGCATGTCTATGTTAATGATACTAATTTGCCAACGATTAGTGATTTAAGTACACAGCAAGCCAAAGATTTTTTTGATAAGCTAACTTTAACTGGTCAACGTGCGCAAATCGCTGAAAAAATACTGAAAGAGATTAATGATCGTCTACAATTTTTAATTAATGTTGGATTAAATTATTTGACTTTGTCACGTTCGGCCGAAACGTTATCGGGAGGTGAGGCACAACGTATTCGATTAGCTAGTCAAATCGGTGCTGGATTGGTTGGCGTAATGTACGTTCTTGATGAACCGTCAATCGGTTTACATCAACGAGATAACACCCGTTTAATTGATACGTTGACCCATTTACGTGACCTAGGTAATACCGTTATTGTCGTTGAACATGACGAAGAAGCCATTATGGCGGCCGATTATGTGATAGATATTGGCCCCGGTGCAGGTGTGCATGGTGGTGAAGTTGTTGCACAAGGTACACCAAAACAGATTATGGACTGTAAAAATTCATTAACTGGTCAATATCTATCTGGTAAAGAAAAAATTGAAATTCCCAAAAATCGGACTAAAGTCGATAAAAAACGAATACTTTCACTTATTGGTGCAACCGGTAATAATCTTAAAGATGTTACCTTAAATATTCCTGTCGGCTTATTTACCTGTATTACTGGCGTGTCTGGCTCGGGTAAATCGACTTTGATTAATGATACTTTATATCCACTTGCACAAAATGAGTTAAATGGTGCAGAAAAGAGTGAAATTGCACCTTATAAAGCAATAAAAGGGCTTAACTATTTTGATAAAGTGATTGCGATTGATCAAAGCCCAATTGGTCGCACACCCCGATCTAATCCTGCAACTTATACTGGATTTTTTACTTCTATTCGTGAACTCTATGCAGGCGTACCTGAAGCGCGTGCACGAGGATATAATCCAGGTCGATTTAGTTTCAATGTAAAAGGGGGACGCTGTGAAGCTTGTCAAGGTGATGGTTTAATAAAAGTTGAAATGCACTTTTTGCCCGATATCTATGTACCTTGTGATCAGTGTCATGGCGCACGATATAATCGAGAAACATTAGAAATCAAATACAAAGGTAAATCGATTAACGAAATCCTCAACATGACTGTTGAAGAAGGTCGAGAATTTTTTGATGCGGTACCGATGATTTCACGCAAATTACAGACTTTAATTGATGTTGGCCTTGCTTATATTACCATTGGCCAGTCAGCAACAACATTATCCGGCGGTGAAGCGCAACGAGTAAAACTTGCAAAAGAGTTATCTAAGCGAGATACTGGTAGCACACTTTATATTCTAGATGAACCAACTACTGGTTTACACTTTGCAGATGTAAAACAGTTACTTGCACAGTTACACTCGTTGAGGGATAAAGGCAATACCATTGTTGTTATTGAACATAATTTAGATGTTGTCAAAACTGCCGATTGGATTGTTGATTTGGGGCCTGAAGGTGGTAGTGGTGGCGGTCAAATAATTGCCGAAGGTACACCAGAAGATGTTGCTGAATCGAAAATATCTTATACTGGGCAATATTTAAAACCATTATTAGAAAAGCAAAAAAAGAGTTAAAGTTGTTTGTTAATAATGACATTAGGGATTAGTTCTTTACTTAAGTATAATTTGTATTATTAACAATTTAATGCCGCATAAAGCAGTTAATACCAATGCGGCATTACCTGTTTTTACTTGGATCATTAAAAATTATGAGGGATGGCATTTTGATAATACAAATTGTAACGATGATCATTATTGCCTATTTATGTGGATCACTATCCGGTGCGATGATTATTAGTCGTATTATGCAATTACAAAATCCCTCATTACATGGTTCTCATAATCCGGGGGCAACAAATGTACTGCGCATTAGTGGCAAATTGCCAGCAGTATTTGTGTTAGTTTTTGATATGCTAAAAGGTGCTATTCCTGTTTATATTGCTTATCGGCTTGGTATTTCCCCTTTCTTTTTAGGCATAATTGGTATTGCTGCTTGTTTGGGTCATATTTTTCCTTGTTTTTTTCATTTTCGCGGTGGAAAGGGCGTGGCGACAGCTTTGGGGATGATGGTCCCAATTGGGTTAGATTTTACCGGTTGTTTTATTTTAACTTGGCTTATTGTCTTACTTATCACCGGTTATTCTTCTGTCGCTGCAATTGTTGGTTTTCTTTTAGCGCCATTTTATGTTTGGTTATTTAAACCTGAACTCACCTTACCTGTTGCGATGCTTTCATGCCTAATTATTGTTCGGCATAGCAGTAACATTGCCAGACTATTTAAAGGTGTTGAGCCTAAAAGTTTTTATCGTAAACATTTAAAATAGTTGAAAAACAGTATTGAATGTTTGCTAATTTGTTTTGAATTTAACAATATTATGACTTATAAAATATAAATTATTAGAAAAATTGCTTACACTTTTTTGAATAAATTTGATTAATCGTTAATTAAATCAATAGAACATATCTTGTTTAATCAATAATAGAAACAAGGTATGATGAATATAAATAATAAATTGTTGGTTACTAAATTATTTTATGCAAATTAGCCCATTACTAGAATCATTAATGGAATCCTTGCGTTGCTTGCCAGGCGTAGGACCAAAATCAGCACAACGAATGGCTTTTCATTTATTACAACGCAACCGACAAGGTGGTATAAATTTAGCGCATGTATTGCATGAAGCTATGATTAATATAAGCCATTGTAAGCAGTGTCGTACTTTTACTGAACAAGATATTTGTAATATTTGTGCTAATGTTCGCCGGCAAAGTAGTGGTCAACTTTGTGTGGTTGAAACACCCGCTGATATAATAGCTATTGAACAAACGGGACAATATAGTGGACGCTATTTTGTCTTATTGGGTCATTTGTCACCGCTTGATGGTATTGGACCAACGGATATTGGTCTTGATTTGCTTAAACAAAGATTATCAACAGAGCAAATAAATGAAGTTATTTTAGCTACTAATCCGACTGTTGAAGGTGATGCTACAGCTAATTATATTGCGCAAATGTGTCTTGAATTTAATGTTATCGCTACGCGCATTGCTCATGGTGTTCCGGTTGGTGGTGAACTTGAAATGGTAGATGGTACAACACTATCTCATTCATTTATTGGTCGTCAAAAAATAGAATTTTAATCTTATTTATTTAGTAAGATTGTTTATAGTATAAAATTAACGATTGGATATTTACTTTAAGGTTAAATGGTATAAACACAAGAGGATAGATATGAAGTATAAAGCGGTTGCGTTTGATATGGATGGCACACTACTGGCGAGTAATCGCCTTATTTTACCAGAAACAGTTGATGTATTAAAAAAAATCAGTGATAAAGGTATAAAAGTTATTTTAGTTTCTGGTCGCCATCATTCAGTTATTTATCCTTATTATTATCAACTTAACTTATCAACGCCGGCTATTTGTTGCAACGGATCGTATCTTTATGATTTCGAAAATCATAAAACTTTAGCGGCAAAACCAATGACTAAAGATCAAGCTAATATATTGTTAAATCTAGTTAATCATTATGGTATCCATACTTTGATTTACACTGATAAGATGATGACTTATGAAGTTTTAGATGATCATCTGGAAGGATTTTTTAAATGGGTTAATGCGCTACCAGCTTTTTTACAGCCTGAAATTAAAAAGGTCGATAGTTTTGCAAAGGTAATTGAAGAGTCTAAAGCAATATTTAAATTTGCAACAAGTAGTCATAATTTACCCGCATTACAGCAATTTTCGCAAGCAGTGGACAAACTTGATCAGTTTTCGTGTGAATGGTCTTGGTCGAATCGTGCTGATGTTGCGATCAAAGGCAATACTAAAGGTAATGGACTTACTCATTGGGCACAACATGAGCAAATCGATTTAAACGAAATTGTTGCTTTTGGTGACAGTTATAATGACATCAGTATGCTAACGATTGCAGGATTGGGCATCGCGATGGGAAATGCTGATGATGAAGTTAAATCACATGCCAATTATGCAATTGGTGATAATAACAGCCCAAGTATTGCAACTGAATTGAAAAAACTCTTTTTATAAGTAACGTGGTAAATATTGATTGTGTTCGACATTCTTTATCAAGATAATGATTTAATTGCGATTAATAAGCCTTCAGGATGGTTGGTACATCGTAGCTGGTTAGACAAACAACAAACCGTTGTTGTTATGCAAACACTAAGGGATCAAATTGGGCAGCATGTCTTTCCTATACATCGGTTAGATAGACCAACCTCTGGTGTATTATTATTTGCATTATCAAGTGACGTTGCGCGTCTAATGTCAGAACAATTTAACTCAAAACAAATTGAAAAAACTTATCATGCAATAGTTCGTGGTTATGTCGATGGCGAAGCAGTGATTGATTATCCCTTGATTGAAGAGCTCGATAAAATTGCCGATAAGTTTGCGCAACGTAATAAACCTGCTCAAGATGCTGTAACTTTTTATCGAGCGATTAGCAAAATTGAGATACCTGTCAGTGTTGGAAAATTTAAAACAGCACGATATAGCTTTGTAGAGTTAAAACCTAAGACAGGTCGAAAACACCAATTACGTCGTCATATGAAACATATCTTTCATCCCATTTTAGGCGACAGCAAGCATGGCGATCTTCATCAAAATAGAGCTTTCACTGACTATTTTGGTATTAAACGATTAATGTTACATGCTAGCTGTTTAGCGTTAATTCACCCTATCACACAACAACCGATAGTGATTGAAGCTAAATTAGATCAAAGTTGGCAAAATATGCTACTTAATTTCAAATAGCTGATATTGAGTATATTGTTTATTTTACCTTTGATTCATCTAGATAAATACGTTAGTATGTTTCGTAAGTATGAGCCATATTTATTATTGCAATATGGCTTAACAGTTTAATACATTTTAAATTATCCCTGTAAGGAAATGAAACAATGAAATTAGTAATGAAATTCTTTAGCGTCTTTTTACTTGCTTTTATGGTCTCTGCATGTTCTTCCGAAGAATCACCAGAAAGAACGGCCGAAAATTGTGTTAAAGCTGTTTATAGCGGTGATCTAGAGACTGTTATCAATCTAATGTATCTACCAGAAGACAAAACTAACAAAAATTTTGATATGAAAGACTTAGTTAAATCAAAAATGCAACAAGTCATAGATAAAGCACAAAAATTGGCTCAAGCACATGGTGGCGTTGATAAAGTTCAAGCTTCCCCTGCTGAATATATCAATGAAGATAAAACGATGGCAAAAGTTAAAACCACTGTCTTTTTCAAAGATAAAACGCAACAAGAGGGTGGGAGTGCAAGTTTAATAAAAATTGATGGTAAATGGTTGATGAATTTTAACTAGTCTATCAATGATTGAATAATCAATATTGTGATAATACAATAAAAAAGGGTAAAGCGTATTTACCCTTTTTTATTAGGAATTGGTTTTGATGAAATATGTTCGCTTTTTTCCTATAATTTTTATCATATTGACGAAGTTGGTTTTGACCAATGTACCGGTTGCTACTGCCGATGTAAATCGTCAATTAACAGCTTCAGTAAAAGTGGGCGATTGGATCTTTAGAAAAGGGATTCAAGTTGATAGTCTTATTGTTAATCAGGTTAGTGGTGGGGATTTTTCACATATTGGTATGATAATATCTATCGAGCCTGAAGTTAAAATTATTCACGCAACAACAAGTGATGATATTAACTATCCAAACCAAGTCATTATTTCTAGTTTAGCCGAATTTATCACTCCAGAGTTTGCCGAAAAATATGCGGTAGCCAGACCTAATTTTTTGTCAGATCGACAAAAGCAGCAAATTGTTGAGGATATTTTAACGAAAAAGGGTGAGGAATTTGTATTAGCATCGCGTGATCACCCCCATTTGTACTGCACTACACTGCTTTTTGATTCCATTGTTAAAGTTCAACCTGATTTTAATCCAGAATGGACGTATTCACATGTTCCGTTATTAACGGGCATTTACTTATTTCCAAATGCGTTTGCTAATTATCCTAATATTACTTGGATCTATAAGTACCCTGAAGTCAATTAAGGTTTCTAGTCATAACTAAATTAAATAATGAGCATTGTATAATAAATCAACATGCTTTGACGATATATTCAGCTTGAATTACACTGTGTAAAAAATCAATTGTTGATAGCAGATTTATTATGATTCCTCGATTATCCATCTCGCCTCAAATAAATGAGGTAACACTTAACTATTTAATAGCGCTTAAAAATTCTGCTTATACAGGTGATATTGAACACAGCTATGCATCACGTCTTAGCATGGCGACAGATAATAGTATCTATCAATTGATGCCTCAAGCTATTTTATTTCCTCGTTCAACTGATGATGTACAATTACTAGCAAGTATAGCTCAACGTGATGAGTTTAAAACGATAAAATTTACTCCAAGGGGTGGAGGAACAGGCACCAACGGGCAGTCATTAAACAGTGGTATTGTTGTCGATCTGTCACGTTATATGAACCGAATTTTAGCGCTCAATATTGAAGAAGGTTGGGTGAGGGTTGAGGCTGGTGTCGTTAAGGATCAATTAAATCAATACTTAAAACCTTATCGCTATTTTTTTGCACCCGAACTTTCAACCAGTAATCGGGCAACCATTGGCGGGATGATTAATACCGATGCTTCAGGACAAGGTTCGATGATATATGGTAAAACATCTAATCATGTTTTGGCACTCAAAGCGGTATTAATTACTGGTGAATTACTTGAAACAGGCAAAAAAAATCTAACCGAAATCGAAAAATTAGCGCATGATTCTTCTATTTATCGTTCTGTTTTTGATTATTGCAAAAATAACCGTCAATTGATTTTAGATAAATTTCCTCAATTAAATCGCTTTTTGACCGGTTATGATCTTAAACATGTTTTTAATGATAATTTGACTGAGTTTGATTTAACACGAATCATAACAGGTAGTGAAGGATCATTAGCGTTTGTCACCGAAGCTAAATTAAATATTATTCCATTACCAAAATATCGATTTTTAATTAATATCAAATATGATTCATTTCAATCCGCGCTAAGTAATGCTCCCTTTTTAGTCAAAGCAGACGCTTTATCTGTTGAAACAGTGGATTCAAAAGTTTTAGGGCTAGCCAAAGAAGATATTATTTGGCAATCCATTAAGGACCTAATTACAGAGGTCGATAATCATCAGATGCAAGGTATTAATATTGTTGAATTTGCTGGTAATGATTTTGATTCTGTCAAAGGGAAAATGGATAAGTTATGCCTGATTCTTGATCAACTTATGTTAGATCATTCAACAGGCATCATCGGCTATCAAACATGTCACGAAC
This sequence comes from Gilliamella sp. B2969, assembly GCF_026536195.1. Taxonomy (NCBI): domain Bacteria; kingdom Pseudomonadati; phylum Pseudomonadota; class Gammaproteobacteria; order Orbales; family Orbaceae; genus Gilliamella; species Gilliamella sp. B2969. The sequence goes on along the minus strand of NZ_JAFNOP010000002.1, from coordinate 299,799 downwards.
TTGGCGAAATTGAAAAAATTTATGCAATGCGTAAAAAAGCAGTAGGTTTGCTTGGTAATGCTAAAGGGGCGCGTAAGCCGATTCCTTTTGTTGAAGATACATGTGTTCCTCCTGAGCACTTAGCCGATTATATTCATGAATTTCGAGCATTACTTGATAGCCACAATTTAACATATGGTATGTTTGGACATGTCGATTCTGGGGTATTACATGTTAGACCCGCCTTAGATATGTGTGATCCACAGCAAGAAAAGTTAGTAAAGCAAATCTCGGATCAAGTTGTGGCGCTGACGGCTAAGTATGGCGGTTTACTTTGGGGTGAGCACGGTAAAGGTTTTCGTAGCGAATATAGCCCAGCATTTTTTGGCGAAACGTTATATCATGGGCTTCGTATTATCAAAACAGCATTTGATCCTGATAATCGTCTCAATCCAGGTAAAATTTGTGCACCATTAAATAGTAATGACCCCATGATAAGTATTGAATCAGTCACGCGTGGTTTTTATGATCGACAAATTCCAATTAGTGTAAAACGCGTATTTCATGGTGCCACTGAATGCAATGGTAATGGTCTTTGCTTTAATTTCGATGTTAATAGTCCAATGTGTCCATCAATGAAATTGTCTCAAAACCGTATTTATTCACCGAAAGGGCGGTCAGCATTAGTGCGAGAATGGCTACGTTTGATGGTAGAATTGGGTGTTAAAGAAGATGAACTTAATACATTATTACCCAAGGAACAGAGTCGTTTAGTCAGTTTTGCTAAAAAGCTTGTTTATACTTTACAGGCCAAATTTGGCCAATATGATTTTTCTCACGAGGTAAAAGATTCGATGGCCCATTGTTTGTCATGCAAAGCATGCTCAACACAATGTCCGATTAAAATAGATGTACCTGATTTTAAGGCTCGGTTTTTACAACTTTACCACACCCGTTATTTAAGACCAATGCGTGATTATTTAGTTGGTAATATTGAATCCTATTTACCATTAATGGCTCGTGCCCCACGTTTTTTTAATTTTTTTATGAAAATGTCGGTGACAGAATACCTGACTAATAAAACAGTTGGAATGGCAAGTTTACCAATGTTGTCTTTTCCAACATTAAAAAAACAGTTAATTGGGCATCCTAGCGCAAATGTTAAATTAGAATATTTACAGAATTTATCGGCGACTGAAAAAGCACAATATGTATTAGTGGTGCAAGATCCCTTTACAACCTATTACGATGCAAAAGTCGTATTTGATTTTGTGTGTTTGATTGAAAAATTAGGCTTCAAACCCGTTGTATTGCCTTTTGTCCCTAATGGTAAGGCTCAGCATATAAAAGGCTTTTTAAAACAATTTGCCAAAACTGCTCAAACTGCTTCTGATGTGTTATCGCAAATAGCGCAATTAAATATTCCAATGGTTGGCGTTGATCCTGCTTTAGTGCTTTGCTACCGTGATGAATATAAATTGATTTTACAAGATAAGTTAGGCGATTTTAGTGTTTTACTGTCACATGAGTGGCTGACGCATGTTTTAACTAAGATTTCAAAACCTAATATCACAATCAGTAATGGTGATAAACAATGGTTTTTACTTGGTCACTGTAGCGAAACGACACAATTACCAGCAAGTAATCAACAGTGGCAATATATTTTCAAGCAGTTTGGCGCACAATTACAACCTATTAGTGTTGGATGTTGTGGTATGGCAGGTACATATGGTCATGAAGTTAATAATTTGCACTCATCGAAACAGTTGTATCAATTATCTTGGCAAAAAGCACTTGAAAAATATCCTAAACAATTTTGTTTAACAACGGGTTATTCTTGTCGCAGCCAAGTTAAGCGCTTTGATAACTATAGTTTAAAACACCCTGTGCAGGCATTATTGGAGTTGGTTTCGTTTAATTGTTTAACTTAATGTGTCATTGTCATGCTTTAGCATAACTAACTTCATTGATGAATGGTAAATTTAAGTGAGTAGGGCAATGCAAAATAGCCCTTAATTTAATTGTAAGAAGCGCAATAAAATTGCGCTTTTCTATTGGTTATTTGTTAATGAATTATTCTAAGTAGATAGATTGCATTAATTTGAAGTGTTCATCAGTAAAACCAAGCTCTTGCTTGATATAATTACTTGGCGTTCCTGCTACTTTTTTCATGGTATTGAGGATTTCAATTACAAAACTTTCTCGAGTATCAATTAGACTTAGCAGATAACCAAGCACATCTTCATTATCGGTAATCTTGCGATAAGCCGCCATTTTAATTTTATTTCTTTCTAAGCGATTATCGTGTGTCAACATGTAATCATAAATGATGTCATCTTCACTCACACCAAGCATGACTTGAATTAATAATACGCCATAACCTGTTCTGTCCTTTCCGCCACGACAATGCTGAATGCTAGGGCTATTATTGGCATCTAAAACAACGTTGAGCATTTGCCGATAAGCATTTTTAGATTTATCGCTTACTACAAAATTACGATATTGTTCTAGAACTTGTTTGCCTTCGCCATTGACCAACTCTTTTGGTATATCTCGAATAACACTTTCAACTAATGCACGATCTTCATCACTTGGATCGGCGGCAAACTGTGCGGCCAGTTCGGCTGTTTGTGCTGATGCATCTAAATGGAAGGTATGTTTTTCACCGACAAAAGTATTTGGGCTGGTTTTGATTTCGTTTATGCTTCGATAATCAATAATCGTTTTAATCCCTAATGCTTTGATATATTGTTCAGCATCCGGCTTTAAACCATATAAATGATTAGAACGATAAAGTTGTCCCCATTTTACACGTTTACCTGATGCACCTAGGTAGCCACCAAAATCACGAAAATTATTTAGTCCGGTTATAGGTAATGTTCTTTCAGCAAATATGAAGTTATCTTTTCCTGCAATGGCCAAAATTAAATAAATTCGTTTTTTACCCTGTAATGGGTCATCAAAAGTAAAAGGACTTTTTATGTTTTTACTCACTAACGTTTTATGTACAGAGTTGGCATTAGCTTCATCAGTCCAATATAAATCTATAGGTTGGTTTTGATCAATGTTAAACGAGACTTCTAATTGTCCAACTTTATTGCGGATAACTGATGCTATTTGTGTTTTTGTAATCATGATTCATCCTTACTTTAATATACCAAACATTGAAAATATCACGCCAATTACCATGACACCTAAAATCAAAGTAACGGTATATTTTCCTTGAAATTTTTTAACTAAAAAGAATGTAGCCAAGGCAAAAAGTAAGGTCAAACAGTTTGGCATGACTTTATCAAACATCTCTTGTACTTTTATGGATTGTTCACCGACATTAATCGATAGTGGCGTGGATATTTTTACCGTTGTTGCAATTAATGAACCCAAAACCATAACACCTACAACATTAGCTAGATTACTTATTCGTTGAATAATGTTAGAATTTTTAGATTGTTCTATGAGATCAACCCCTTTGTTATAACCATAATGAATAAAAAAGTATTTTGATAGTACATTCACCAAGTTATAAATCAAAAACATTAAAATCGGACCAATAATGTTACCTTGTAAGGCAAAAGCTGCGCCAATACTGCCGCAAATTGGCATCCAAGTAAATTTTAGTAAGCTGTCACCCAGACCTGCAAAGGGTCCCATCAGGCCTGCTTTAACCGATACAACGGCTTCTTTTTCATCTTCGCTGGTTTTTTCTTCCATTGCAGCGGTTACACCTAATATTAATGCACCTGCATTAATTTGCGTGTTAAAAAACTCCAAGTGGCGTTTCATAGCCCGCACACGGGTTTCTTGATCAGCATCATGATAAAGCCGTTCTAATACCGGCGTCATACAGTGGGCGAATCCGATCATCTGCATTTTTTCATAGTTATAAGAAAAAGACATGGTTTGCAGATTCCAAAAGATACGATTAAGATCTTTTTTAGTGATTTTATGTTGAGTGCTCATAGATCATAGTCCTCTTCAGTATTATTTAATGCAGGTTTATTATCTGATTGTTCGGCGTTATTGTTATTACTGTTACCACTTGACGCCATGTCATAAAGCACAGCAAAGGCAAGGGCGATAAAGGTGATTGGAATAATAGGTAATTTTAAGTAAGTGGTTAACATAAAACCAAGTAAAAAGAAGAACCACATGCGTCCTTTTAACAACATTAATAATAAGATACAAATACCGACCGCTGGAATTAATTTTGATGCAACGCCCATGCCGTCAATAATACTTTTTGGAATAGCATCAAGAATGGTTTTAACTAAATCACTACCAAAATAAATCGCAATAAAGCACGGCACAGCTCGAATTAAAAACCAGACAGGCGTTGAAAAAAAGTGAACTCTAGCTAGGCCTTTATAACTTCCACTTAATACAGAACGTTCTGCCCATGGATTAAGGAAACAAGCAAACGAACGCCAAATAATGAGTAATTGTTGGCACAGTAAAGAGACCGGCACGCCAAGTGCAATTCCTGTTGCAATACCACCACCTGTTGTAATCCCTAAAGACACACCAATAATTGCGCCTGCAACAATGTCGGGCGCTGAATAAGCCCCTACATTGCCAATACCCATCCACATTAATTCTAGGGTAGCACTAATGGCAAGTCCCTGAACCATATCTCCCATAATAATTCCAGCTACCGTACCGGTTAATAATGGTCTTCGTAGCATTTGTGGTCCGACGTCATCCATCGAACAAATTCCCGCCCAAATGGCGACAAGAATAGCCTGTGTTAACATAAGTTAACCTCCAATTTGATTAGTCATAGCGATAAAAGCGAAAATCAGTTAAGTAAAGTTTTAAGATCAACTACTGGATCTTTTGGCACCATTTGGACTTCAACTTCAACATTATTCGCGATAATATTTCTAAAAGCCTGTTCTTCTTCAGGCGTAACAGATACCGCTCTTGATAATTGATGACGCCCGTCTTGCATGCGCATACCACCAACATTCAATTTTTCTAGCTCAAGTCCGCCCTCGATTAAGGCATTAACATCAATACTATTGGTAAATAAAAGCATAGTACGTTTTTTGATAGGGGTCTTTTTTAAGATATCAATAAATTGTTGAACACCGAAAACCAATACTTTTAATCCTGGCGGTGCTGACATGGTTAGTACTGATTGCTGTACTTTATCCGCAGCGACCTTGTCATTGATTATCAGCACTTGTTCAATATCGTAATTTTTTACCCAAGTAGTAATTACTTGTCCATGGATTAAGCGATCATCAATTCTAGCTACATTAATTGGCATGGTGTTCTCCTTACAGCTCATTAGATTGTTCACGATGAGAATTGAGTACTTGACTAACGTCAATACAACTTTGTGGGAAGGTTTCTTCAATAGCTTGTTTAACGTCTGTGAGTGTTTCTTCTCGATTGTTTAAAACTTCAAGTAATACAGGAATGTTAAAGCCACAAAACAACAATACATCATCATGAGTTAATAAAAGTTCACTAGCAAGATTGCATGGTGTTCCACCAAGAATATCGACTAAAATAATTACACCTTTACCATTATTTAATTTTTGATAACTTTCTTGCATTTGTTGGCGTAAATTATCAATATTGCTATCGATTAAAACCGAAATCACTTGCATGTTTGATTGTTTACCCATCAGCATTTCGGCACATTCAAGTGCACCTTGTGCAAACGGGCCATGACTGGCAAGAATGATTGGTATTTGTGTTTGCATCATCTATTTCCTTTAGCTTTTTAGTAATAATATTACTTTTATGTGTTTTATATTTAGTAATAAAATTACATCTATGTGCGATGTAAGTCATCTCTTTTTTTTAAATTTTTAAAAATTTGTGAACTCGATCATATTTATAAAAAAAAGTGTTTTGGGCTTGGTAAATTGCAATTTAGATAGTGGCATAGTTGAAGTGATAAAATTCACTATCAATATGATTAATAGTGATTAATTAGGTAGGCTAATCAAACATTAGTTTATTGTTTGATCATTGTTTTATTAATGTGGATATTTTCGTTCTTCACGGTGTAGGATTTGTTGTAACAAGCGTTCATCATATTTACGTATAAACAAATTAGTGACTAGCATGTTGATTACCGAAATTTGTGATATTTTGGAACGAATAGGAATTAAGCGAGAAACATGTTCGGTTGATGTGGTATGTAAAATTACCTCAGCAAGCGATGATACCTGGCTTTGTCCCATTTTAGTTATTGCAATAGAACGTACATTGTTTTTTTGAGCTAACTTAAGTAAGTCTATGCATTCCGGTGTTTCACCTGAGTGCGATATAATAATAATTAAATCATTGCCGTCTAAATTATTAGCAATACTTTTTTGAATGTGGGAATCGAAATGGCAGCTGACATCTTTTTTTATTTTAATGAGTTGATATTCTAATTCCTTACCAACTAATCCACTGCTACTTGCGCCAAAAATAATAATTTTATTGCTATCTATGATTAGGTCGATAGCTTTATTTAATGATTCCAAATTAATCATCGAGTGGGTTTCATCTATTGATGATTTTTCCATTGATTGGACTTTATTATTCACATCTTGCAGGGAATCATTAAGATTGATGTCATCTTGTAACACATCGGTGTTGAGTTTTCGGGGGAGGGAAGAAATAAGATCGACTTTAAAATCACTAAAACCACTATATCCTAATTTATTGCACAAACGCAAAATGGTGCTGGTGCTAACTTGATTTAATTTAGCTAATGATTGAATGCTCATATTTTTTAATGCATCGGTGTTTGCTTGAATAAACGTTGCCACAGCAAGTTCTTTTGCGGACAGATCTTTTTTCACTTCCCTAAGTTTTAAATCAATCATTACCCACCTCAATGTTCAAATCTCATATTCTGAGTATACAAAATTAGTGTATAAATTTGAAAAATTTATAATTAAATCTTATCTATTCTAAATGTGATTTAATTATTTCACGTTGATGCACTCGATAAAATAAGTTTTATTGATGCTGTTGATGGGTAAAATACCACTTAATCATATTCATGCAAATTATTTTGATTTTATCTTATTGTTAACTGAAAGCGAAAATGAGATGAGCATTTGATAAAGCGCTTTAAAAATATTGCTACTAAGGTAACAATTAGCGAGATATGCTAATGTATTTAATAATCAGTGTATTTTTTCAAATATTTTATATTCTTGCATTTTATAAAGTAACGTTCGTTTGCTAACACCTAACGAATTTGCGGTAGTTTCACGATGACCATTATGGCGTTTTAATGCGTTAATAATTAGCTCTTTTTCGTAATTTTTCACTTTGTCTTTTAAGGTGGTATTTGGTGAGTCAGAATCTTTAAAATTGACTGTTAAATCATGCATGTTTTTATTGGCATTTATTTGTGCAGGTAAATCGTTAGCATAGATAAATAATCCGTTTGACATAATCACCGAATATTCAATGGCATTGGCTAATTCACGGATGTTACCCGGCCATGCGTATTGATTTAGTGCTTCTACCGCATCAATTGAAAAATCCAATAAGGCTTTATTTTGTTCGTGGCAAAATTGGTTAGCGAAATAGCGTGCTAATAACATGATATCATTTTGTCTTTCGCGTAATGGCGGTAAATCTAAACTCATAACATTTAAACGATAAAACAGATCTTGTCGAAATTTTCCTGTTTCAACTAAATTTTGTAAGTTACGATTGGTTGCTGTAATTAGTCGAAAATCACTTTTAATTAATTTATTTCCACCCAGCGGTTCAAACTCTTTTTCTTGAATAACTCGTAGTAATTTTACTTGTAGATTAGTCGACATTTCGCCAACTTCGTCTAAAAATAGCGTGCCAAGGTGCGCACGTTCAAATAAACCAATTTGACGCTGATAAGCGCCAGTAAATGCCCCTTTTTCATGACCAAATAGCGTACTTTCAAGCAATGTTTCAGGTAAAGCACCACAATTGATTTTGATAAATGGACCTGTTGATCGGGTGCTGTAGTAATGAATTGTTTTCGCAACTAACTCTTTACCTGTGCCACTTTCTCCGGTAATCAGGACGGTGGTATTGGTTTGAGATACTTTTGCGATATTACGGCACAACTCCATCATATTTAAACTATTGGTTAATATATGCTCTTTATTATCAGAATTGGCTAATTCAATTTGTGGCACTAGCGAAATGCCATTTTTTTGCGCTTGACTAAATTCAAGTGTACGACAAATCAACGCTTTTAGTTCGTCTAAGTCAAATGGTTTAACAATATAATCATAAGCACCGAGTTTTAATGCCTCAACAGCAGTGTCGACACTGGCATAAGCTGTCATTAAAATAACATAGATATCAGGATTTATTGTTTTAATTATTTTTAATGCTTCAAGACCACTCATCTTTGGTAGACGATTATCCAACAAAATAAGATCAATGTGTTGTTGTTTGATGATAGCAATCGCTTCTTCACTATTGCTTGCTTCAACAACTTGATACTGTTGTTCTGATAACAAAAGACTTAATAACTTTCGTAAATTTAATTCATCTTCAACAATTAAAATTTTTTCTGACATAGGATCCTTAATTTTTAATTAATAGGTAGTGCGATCTCAACAGTAACACCTGTACTGTTCACATTATTTTTAATTGTGATTTTACCTTTATGAGAGGCAATAATCTTTTGTACTATGGGCAATCCTAAACCAGTACCGGATAGTTTTGTGGTGAAAAAAGGGTTAAATATTTTATTAAATAGTGCTTCGGGAATACCTTCACCATTATCTTTAATACAAATCAGTTGATACTTTTGATTATTCGATAATTTTGTCGAGATTTGTATAATGCCTTGCGCTGGTATTGCTTGAATGGCATTAATAATTAAGTTTAATAATGCTTGTTTAATTAACTCTTTATCCAAATATAAGGTAGATAACTGGTGGTCAAGCGAAAGCTCAATATCAATGTTATTTGAACGGTGTGAAGTGTTTATCAATATTAACACTTCTTCAATTAAGTGGTTGATATTGATTGAACTATAAAAGTTTTTTGATGGTGCTGCAAAGTCTAGTAATTGTTGTATCACGTGGTTAATTGAATCCACCTCGTTGAGAATAATTGTGATGTATTCAGACTTTTCGCTATTGCTGATATTGTTTTGCAAATATTGCACAAAACCGCGTATTGCCGCTAAAGGATTACGAATTTCATGGGCAACACCTGCCATTAATTCGCCTAATGACACAAGTCGTTCTGTTTGTTGTATTAATTTTTCAATCTCTTTTTGTTCGGTAATGTCTTTAAAAATGACTAAGGCGCCAATTATATTGCCTTGATGATCTTTTAAGTGACTAGTGCTAGACGAAATTTTGATAACCTGACCTGACACCGGAAAGTCGACTTCCACACTATTATGATCAATGCCGTTATATAAAGTATCAAGTAGTGGACTTTTAAACTCTTTATCATCTAATAATGTTGAGTAGGGCTTACCCAAAACTTGTTTTAATTGATATCCGGTCATTTTTTCAGCGGCAGGATTAAGCATGGTAATTGCACCGTTAATATCGATAGTAATGACTCCGTCTAAGCTGTTTTCTAAGATTAGTTCATTGATTGTTTTGGTTTTACTCAATGTTTCGGCAAGATTATTTATGCCAGTGACAATTTCATTTAATTCGCCACGTATCGCAGGCAGATGTAAGGTAAGATCAAAGGGTAATGCATGCAATCCATGTTTAATGACATCGATATCCGAATTGAGTTTTTGTGATAAAATCCAGGCAATTAAAATGCAACTTAACATGCACAAAATACTGATAATAATCACATTTTTATCAAAAACGAAAGTTTGTTTTTCAATGTCATCAATCGTTTCATTTGCCCAAATATAGCCTAAAATTTGATTATCACGCACAATGGGTATCATGGCATTCATGATATTGCCTCTGACTTGTTTACCAATATCAACCATACTATGACCGCTCTTCATTACTTCTCGCCCTTTATGCGAAGCAGCTATTGATTTGCCTACATTGTTTCCATAAGCTGATTTAGGGGCATAGACAACAATTGCATCTAATTGTTTATGATAATAGCCAGCAGCAATTTTAGGCATATTGGCTAAGAGCGGTTCTATTTTAGGTGAAAGGTATTGATTTATTTGTTCGATTTGCTGTTGATGAGAAAGATTTGTGTCAATTTTATGGTAAGCATCATCCAATAATAGATCAAGCATTTGGCTAATAGCGTATAACTTTTGACTTTTTTCTTGGTTAAGAAGATTGCGACCTTCTTTGTCGATTAATACGGCAAAGATAATTATAGAAAAGCAAGAAAGTAACGTAACCAATAAAAAGATACGCGCGCTAATTTTATCGGGGTATAATTTTTTGAAAAAACTAGACGGCATAAATACTTTGATATCCTTAATCATCCATTATTTTTAATAGTTGTTATATATTTATCTTAAATTTAATTGTTATTCCTGTAAGTGATTATGCATTAAATCACTCGTGCTCACAAGGTCGGTGGAATAGGAATGATCGCCCAAACCACCAATTTTTATCTAATTATTTACATGCTAGATTGTCTTTATTTTCAATAACGTTCGATAATGACCGTAGTGCCTAATCCACCACCAATACATAGGGTTGCAAGACCTAATTGCTTATCATGATGAATCATTGAGTAAAGTAAAGTGACTAAAATGCGTGCACCACTTGCCCCTATAGGATGACCAAGTGCAATAGCTCCACCATGGATATTGGTTTTATCAAGAGCAAGATTGAGCTCTCGACCAACGCCTAAAAACTGAGCGGCAAAGGCTTCGTTAGCTTCGATTAAATCAATATCAGAAAGGTTTAGTCCAGCTTTTTGTAGCGCTAATTGAGTTGCAGGTACCGGTCCTAATCCCATAACACTAGGAGCAACTCCACCTGATGCGTAACTACGGATATATGCTAATGGTTTTAGCCCTAACTCCTTGGCTTTGCTTTCCGACATGATAACTAATGCGGCGGCACCATCATTGATACCTGAGGCGTTGCCAGCCGTCACTGTACCGTCTTTTTTAAAAGCAGGGCGGAGTTTAGTTAATGCCTCTAAACTAGCATCAAATTTAGGATGTTCATCTTGATTAAAGATAATATCCCCTTTACGGCTACTCACGGTTACTGGCACTATTTCATCAACAAACATTCCATTTTTAATTGCTTGAGAGGCTAACTGTTGAGAACGTAACGCAAGCTGATCTTGCTCTTGGCGAGTGATATTATATTGCTGAGCAACGTTTTCTGCTGTGATTCCCATATGGTAATGATGCGTTGCGCAAGTTAAACCGTCGTTAACTAAAGTGTCATAGAGTTCGGCATTTCCCATTTTTAATCCCCAACGAGCTTTGCTGTTGATTAAATAGGGCGCTTGTGACATGTTTTCCATCCCACCGGCAACGACGATATCGTTGTCACCGGCCAAAATACTTTGTGCGGCTAATTCAACTGATTTTAACCCACTACCACACACTTTATTGACGGTGAAAGCAGGAACGCTATTAGCAATATTTGCCTTTAACGCTGCTTGCCTAGCAGGATTTTGTCCTAAACCGGCTTGTAATACATTCCCCATAATCACTTCATTAACTAAATTGGCGTCTAATTTTGCGCGTTTTAACGCTTCTTGTATGACAATTGCACCCAATTCAATAGTACCAACTGATACTAATGAACCATTAAAAGTGCCTATTGCTGTTCGGATGGCGCTAACAATTACTGCTTTTTTCATAATTTACATCCTTTTATTGGTAATCAAAAAAAGTACAAACCGATGAGAAATATTGGAGTAGTAAAGATTAAGGCTGTCATGCAATAGCCCATGATGTCTCGTACCCCTAATCCCGCTATTGCAAGAGCAGGTAAAGCCCAGAATGGCTGTAACATATTCATCCACTGTTCACCATAGGCAATGGCCATGGTTGATTTACCTAAATCTGCACCTAACGCTTGAGCAGCAGGAATGACAAACGGTCCTTGAATAACCCAGTGCCCACCGCCAGAAGGCACAGCAAAATTAATGATGCCTGAACTGAAAAAGGTCCAAATTGGGAAGGTATCTTTATTAGCAATATTGATAAAAAATTCCGTAATTAATCCACCTAAACCTGAGTGTTCCATCATTAACTGGATGCCTGCATAGAATGGAAATTGAATGATGATTCCTGCGGTACTTTTAGCTGCATTAGACACCGCGCGCATATATGCCATTGGTGTACGGTGTAATAAGATCCCCGCAGTTAAGAAGATTAGATTGACCGTGTTGATGGTAATGTTAAAGCCATGATTGTAAAAATAGATGGCTAAATAGCTAATCCCTAGTACACCGATCAATAACGATAATATTTTGCTCTCTTCTAATTTTTCAGCTGCTGTTGCTGTTTTGCGGTCGATCTTTTTCTGAAAATCAGGTTCAGGAGCCAGTAATTCTGGATTAACAGTATGAATAGAATCATCTTTACGAATCATAAAACGTACTAAGATCGGTAAACAAATGACTAACATGACTGTAATAAAAATATTACTTGCCGAGAACATTGTGTGTGAAATAGGGATAATCCCTTGAGGATTACTTTCTGATACCATAAAGTGAGAAACAGGATTATTCGGCGTAGCAGCCATTAATGGCATTGAGCCTGATAAACCGCCACCCCAAGTCATGAAAGCAATATAGGCACATGCAATTAACAAACCATAATCAACATTTTTCACTTGTCTTGCCACTTCTTTGGCTAACATAGCGCCTACAACCAATCCAAATCCCCAATTTAAAATACAGGCTATACAACCAACAAAAGTAACAAGCATGGCTGCTTGTGTTGGGGTTTTTGCCAATGAAGCAATTGAGACTAAAATGGCTTTAACTGGGGGAGAGCTTGCCAAAGCATGGCCTGTCACAACAATCAGTGCCATTTGCATACCGAATGCTAGTAGGTTCCAAAAACCATCTCCCCACATTTTAACTAAGCCAAGAGGTTGTGAATCGGTTAATCCCCATGCCATAAAAAAGATAACAAAGGTAAGTAATAATGCAAAAATGAGTGGATCAGGTAGATATTTGCTAACTAAACTCGTGGTATATTTTGATAATCGAGAGATCATATTGCATTACTCCTCATGACCAATTGACATGGTTTTTAACTTTTCAGCAATTAAAAACTCAGCTTGTGTTTTACTTTTGATTGTGGTTAAATCGACTCCATTTGCCATTTCTATTAAGTAAAGCTGGCCATTGCGAAACTCAAATACCGCAAGTTCGGTAACAATCATGTTTACTTTTCCTTTGGCGGTGAGTGGTAAAGTACAATGGCGTAATATTTTTGCTTCGCCATTTTTAGTGCAGTGCTCCATGGCAATAATCACTTTTTTAGCGCCTGTGACTAAATCCATCGCTCCGCCCATTCCGGGTACCATTTTGCCGGGTACCATCCAATTGGCTAGATTGGCATCTTGGTCAACTTCTAAACCACCTAACACGCATGCATCAACATGACCACCTCGAATTAATACAAAAGAAAATGCACTATCAAATGTCGCACCACCTGCGATGATGCCACAAGGTTGTCCTCCGGCATTGACAATGTTTGGATGATCAACTGTTTTGGGTCCTAAGCCTAAAAAACCATTTTCCGATTGCAACGTGATATGAACATCTGTCGGCAAGTAATTCACTACTTGAGTTGGCAAACCAATTCCTAAATTAACGACATCGCCATCTTTCAGTTCTTGTGCGACACGTCTAGCTATTAACTCTTTATTATCCATTATGATTCTCCTTAATTATCAGAACTGACTATGTAATCAATAAGTGCTGCTGGCGTCATAACGGCATCTGGGTCGATTTGACCAATTTCGAGTAAATTATCCACCTGAGCAATTACGGTATTTGCGGCTGTTGCGATTAAAGGATTGAAATTGCGAGCTGAGTATTGATAAACAAGATTACCGCTATAATCGCCTTGATAAGCTTGAATAATTGCTAAATCGGCATGGATAGGGAGTTCTAACAAATATTTAACCCCATTAATGGTCAAAATTTGCTTACCTTCTTCAACGATTGTTCCAACACCAGTTGGGGTTAATACGCCACCTAAACCAGCACCGGCAGAACGAATTCTTTCAGCAAGCGTACCTTGTGGAACTAATTCAACGTCGATTTCACCTGCAATCATTTTTTTTCCGGTTTCAGGGTTCGTACCAATATGAGAGGCGATTAATCTTTTTACGCGATTATTGGTGATTAACGGACCAACGCCAGTATCGACAAAGGCGGTGTCATTACCAATTAAAGTCAAATTTTTCACGCCTGAATCTAAAATGACTTGGACGATTTTTTCAGGTGTGCCACATCCCATAAATCCTCCAAACATAATTGACATGCCATCTTTCAAATGCGTTTTAATTTGTTCTGAGTTTATTAATTTTTTTTTCATCCATTTCCTCCATGGTATAAAACCAAAATAGTTGTTATTACAATTTCAATTGCAAATGCCATACCACATCAGATAAGAGGATAGGAATTTAATTTATTTATTTGATTTAAAAGTATTTAATCTGATTTTTATATTGAAAATAAAAGTGACTTCACGAAATAATTTGCATATAAGTGCAAAATTTATTGCGTGAGTAAAGAATGGAAAAATGACCAAGAACTGCATCGGTATGGGCTAGCCACTATTTTTTAAAACATATGTTATTGCGTATCTTTTTTCACAGATAAATTCTATTTTTAAAAATTTAACCCCAAAACACATGACTGCTGTAATTATAGTCTATTTAAACTTGACGTCTAAACAAGGCAATGCTAATATTTGCCACCTATTCAGATAGACCCCTACGGCGCGTTGGCAGAGTGGCCATGCTGCGGATTGCAAATCCGTCTACCTCGGTTCGACTCCGGGACGCGCCTCCATTAAAACATCCAGAAAATCAATAAATTAAATAATTAATCACTCAAAAAATTAAAACACTTGGAATATACTTAGAATATACAGTTAGAATAAATCTTCTTTATGAGTGGGTTTAACATCGGTGTAACTTTGACATTTCTGTCATAGGTATTAACTTGTTTTGGTGATTGATTGAGTTTAATTTTAGGTCTTGTTTTATGTTGTGAGTATGCTTGTTATTTTTATTGATGGCATCACACAATTCATGTTTTTTCTGTAACGTTGATTCAAGTTTGAATTATAGTTACTAAAAAACCACTTAGTATTGACCACAGAAAGGAAAATAACTTATGGCATATTTCAATTATCATGCAAAAGCAAAAAAATTAATTCAAGATGGTATGCTTATTCATTATGAATTTGTCGATAATTGGAATGGCATTAAACCCGCTTTAGTTCTCTATTTCAAAGATGCTAAACCGATGCCAATTAGAGAATATCGTTGGCAAGAATATTTACCTTTAATTGGTCCAAATCATTAATCATTTTTTATTAAATTTGAACCTATAGCATCTATTTATTTAGTTGCAGGGCAATATAAAGTAACACTCGGTCGTCAAATTTGGCCAAATTAAATCCTGTTAAAGCCGCAATTTTATTTAAACGATACTCTAATGTATTGCGATGAATAAATAATGCTTCTGCAGTTTTGTTATATTGTAAATTATGACAAAACCAAGTGGAAAGTGTTTTTTGTAGTACTCCATTAGAGTCTTCTAATTGTAATTTTTTCAAAGGTGATAGTAACTCTTCAGCTTGCCAATCTTGATTTAAGCTATCAAGTAATACAGGTAAAATAAGTTCTTGATAATAAAAGTTACGACATTGTGGCATCCTTTGTTTACCGACTAACAGCGCTGTTTTAGCTGTTTGATAGGAACGGACAATCCTATCTTTATTTTGATGAAAATAGTTCCCCAATGAAATTCTCACTAGGAATTTACTGGAAGATTTGATATGACTTACTAATTGTTCTAATTTTTGTTTATGACGAGCAAGATCCCAACGATTAAATTTATTCAGTGCCGGCATCAACATGACAATTTCTGTTAATGATTTTATTGCAACAAGATTATTCTTAGTAATGTTAATTATCTCATTTTGTATATATTGTAATTCACTCATGGCAGTTTGTATGCCTAGTTGACCGCTATCAACCTCAATAATCACAACAACGTACGGTAAAGAAAGATCGATATTGAGTTTTCTGCTCCATTCTGTCACATCTACTACAGTATTCTCTGATTGAATTACGGATAAAATAAATTCTTCTTTTAAGCGATTATCTTGTGATAATTGATTAAGTAATTGCGCTTGTTCCATCATCATTTCGGCTGACATGCAAACTAACTGAGCAAATTGTGTGATTTTAGTCGGTTCGCCGGTGATGCCGATTACGCCAACGATTTCATCGTTTAATTTAAGTGGAAAATTGACGCCAGGCTTAACTCCTTTAAGTTTTTTTGCTGTAGGTGAATCGATGGTTACTACTCTTTTTTGTGAAATGGCAAGCATTGCGCCTTCATGTAGTTGTCCGATTCTATCCAAATCTCCACTACCAATAATTTTACCCTCGCCATTCATGACATTAACGTTGTGCTCGATAATTTTCATTGTTTTTTCAACGATATATTGAGCAAGAGTTGGCGTGAAATTATTAGATTTCATAGGACAAATACCTTAAAAGATTCATAATAAAATAGCCATTAAAATATTGGATCTAAATTGCATTTTGTATAAAACTTATTGTAATAATATCAACTTAAGTTATGTAAATTATTTTCTAAAATGAAAACGATAATATCTTTACTATATTAATAAAGAAAATTTTATTTATAAAAAAGGATAAAGTTTAACTAAATTTTATCTTTTAGTTTACTCTATCCTTTTTACTTATTTTCGGATGTTGCCTAGATTTTGTTTTTAAGTTGAGCAATATTAATTAAACGAGCTATATTTTCACTTGTTCGTTCAATATTGCAAAAACCTGAATCCAATAAATCTTCTATATTTGCAGCACATGGAATGATGCCAAAAATTGCATCAATTCCTTCCGGATATAGTTCATTAATATTTTTACCAACAGTACCCGCTAATGCAATAACAGGTATACTTAAGTCTTTAGCAACTTGTGCAACACCATAAGGTGTTTTTCCGAATTTTGTCTGGAAATCAATACCACCTTCGCCAGTGAAACAAAAATCGGCACCTTTTAATTTGTTTTTTAAGCCACTGTATTGGATAACAATATCAATGCCTCGTTCCATCTTACTGTTAGTAAAAGCCATTAATCCTGCTCCTAATCCACCTGCAGCCCCTGCACCAGGAATAGTCGCTACATCTTTACCGAGTTGAGATTGGATAATCGAGGCATAATGTTTTAAATTGTTATCTAATTGTTTGACCATTTCAGGGGTAGCTCCTTTTTGTGGACCAAAAACGTTTGAAGCACCTTTTTCTCCACATAATGGATTAGTTACATCACTTGCAACTATAAACTGAACTGTATTTAGTGCTGGATTTATATCAGTCACATCAATTTTTACCAATTCAGCTAGCGCACCACCACCTTTGCTTAATATTTTATGATCTTTATCATAGAATTTAACCCCTAAAGCTTGAGCCATTCCAGCTCCACCATCATTAGTTGCACTTCCACCAATACCTAAAATGATTTTCTTTACGTCATGTTTTAAGCAAGCTAGAATCAATTCACCAGTACCGTAAGTTGTGGTAATCAACGGGTTACGTTTTTCTTTTGATATTAATTGAATGCCACTTGCAGAAGCCATTTCAATAACTGCAGTAGTTTTATCACCCAATATTCCATAATGTGCAGTTACTTTATCGCCTAAAGGACCTGTTACTTGACAAGAATAAAGCGTACCATTTGTTGCATCAACTAAGGATTGTGTTGTTCCTTCACCACCATCAGCCATAGGAACATGAATAAAATTTGCATCAGGGTATACTTTTTTTAAACCTGATTCCATTGCTTTACAAACTTCCTTTGCAGTCATACTTTCCTTGAAAGAATCCGGTGCAAGTACAAATGTTTTTTGTTTCATAACATAATATCCCGATATTAAATAATAAAGTCATATAAAATTGTTGCGACGATTGTCATCGTGCCACCAACAAGTGCTTCAAAAGGAATTAATTTCATACGTTGTTTAATTGACATGTTCATACTATTACCAGTGACATGGAAATAGTTACCTTGAGGTAAGGAGTCAATTACCGTTGTACCGGTATGCATCATGACAGCAGCGCTTATACTTGGTATTCCTAAATCAGTAATGGTTGTACCGAATGTACCGGTTGCTAGAATTACCCCTGTTGATGTTGAAGCGGTTGCTGCAGCCATTAAAATACCTGAAATTGGTGAAAGGTAATAACCTGATATCCCCATAGAATCAATAATATCAATAACTTGTTTAGCGAGGTTAGATGAACCAATTAATCCTGCTATAGCACCAGCTCCAACCAAAATAAGTACAGTCGGCGTCATTTTATCGATACCTGATTTAGTGTACAGCGCAATTTTGCGATGCTGACCCATCGCTAGCATACCAACCATACCGGCAATAGGTAAAACATATAATGCATCTAGTTTTAAGTTAGTTAAAAAATCAATATGAAAAATATTACCAATTGGACTTAGCATTAGTAATAAGATAGCAGTAACGGGGGCGACAATAGCTTTTCCTAATGAAGGATTATTGGTTTTTTCCTCAGTATTATTTTTTAACATTAGCACTTCTTGAGTCGCGATTTTGTCGCCTTTATTTTTTATTAATGAAGCAATAACAACTGTAGCCATTAACCCAAATATTGCAGGAATGAAACCAGCTATCATCACATCGCTTAAACTTAAATTAAATCCATTTGCAACGGCTATAGTATTTGGGTTTGGTGAAATAATATTTCCTGCTTTTCCGCCTCCAGATAGTGCCAATAAAAGTGCTAAACGTGATATGCCCATTTTATTGCCGACTGACAGTGCGATAGGGGCTACGATTAATACTGCAACAGGTATAAAGACACCTGATGCGGTAATAATTCCTGTTGCTAACGCTAAAGCGAGTAATGCTTTTTTCTCACCTAATTTTCGTACCACTGCTTGGGCAATCGTTTCTGCAGCGCCCGATTCCATCATCACACCAGCTAAAATACCTGCAGCTAATACACGAATCACCGTTCCCATAATACTTTGTGTACCGCTAGTTAATATCGATACTGTTTGAAGTAAGTTTGCGCCACCAATAAAAGCACCAATGATAGCGCCAAAGAATAGTGAATAAACAGGATTTATACCACGCAAAATTAAAAAAATAGCTAAAAACAAACCTATTAGTGCACCGTACCAATTGATCAGTTCAGTCATTAAAATCCTCCTTGTTTTGAAAATAGCATTAATTTGAATTCGGCTAATTTTAATCTTAGGATGAGTTTAAAGCTATGTAACATTGCCCAAAAATCATAAGTTATAAGTTTAATAAAATTGGGCGTAGTTATAATTTGATGTGAGCTACGTCACATTATTGGGTAATATATTTATTATTTTAACAATAAGTTAGAATATATGTTTCAATATATGATTGATGTTATATTTTTTTTAGTGATTTTTACAAAATATTCTTACATGATGCTTAAAATCATTTATCTAAATTAAGTGATTCACATAAATTTGCCAACCGATCCGCTTAAGCGTAAAATGCCCACCTATTTTGCTTAACCTATTACTAATAAGTAATACTGACTTGAAATCAGAGGCATTTTTTAATGACAAATTTATATGCAAAACCCGAATTACTTTCTCCTGCTGGTTCTTTAAAAAATATGCGCTACGCATTTGCATATGGCGCAGATGCGGTTTATGCCGGTCAACCACGTTATAGTTTGCGCGTTCGTAACAATGAATTTAATCACGAAAATTTAGCTATCGGGATTAATGAAGCCCATGCACAGGGTAAAAAATTCTATGTGGTTGTTAATATTGCGCCACACAATTCAAAATTAAAAACATTTATTCGAGATTTAGAACCAATCGTTAATATGAAGCCTGACGCATTTATTATGTCAGATCCAGGATTGATTATGTTGGTTCGTGAGCATTTTCCTGAAATGGAAGTGCATTTATCGGTGCAATCGAATGCCGTTAACTGGGCGACAGTAAAATTTTGGCAAAAAATGGGATTAACCCGTGTAGTTTTATCGCGTGAATTATCACTCGATGAGATAGCTGAAATACGTGAAAAAGTACCTGAAATGGAGCTTGAAGTATTTATTCATGGTGCACTGTGTATGGCCTATTCAGGGCGTTGTCTGCTTTCCGGTTACATTAATAAAAGAGATTCAAATCAAGGTACTTGTACTAATGCGTGTCGTTGGGAGTATAAAGTATCTGAAGGCAAAGAGGATGAAATAGGGCAAATTGTGCATAAATGTGAACCTATACCAGTTCAGCAAATTGATCCTACTTTAGGTATTGGACCAACCACTAATCAGGTTTTTATGCTTGAAGAATCTGGGCGCCCAGGTGAATATATGCAAGCCTATGAAGATGAGCATGGCACTTATATCATGAATTCAAAAGATTTAAGAGCTGTTGAGTTAGTCGGTGATTTGACTAAGATCGGTGTTCATTCTTTAAAAATCGAAGGGCGAACTAAGTCTTTTTATTACTGTGCCAGGACTGCTCAAGTTTACCGTCAAGCTATTGATGCAGCAAGTGAAGGTAAACCTTTTGATCCTCGCTTATTAGCTGAATTGGATTCTTTAGCACATCGAGGCTATACCGAAGGCTTTTTACGCCGTCATAAACACGAAGATATGCAAAATTATGTGCATAGTCATTCAGTGTCAGAAAGGCAACAATTTGTTGGTGAGTTTAGCTGTGAACGTTTAAATGGTCTTGCCGAAGTGATTGTTAAAAATAAGTTTTCGGTAGGCGATAGTGTGGAAATGATGACGCCAAAAGGCAATAAAAATTTTGTAATTGAACGAATGGAAAATAAAAAAGGGCAACCTGTTCCAGCAGGTCTTGGTGATGGACATATTGTTTATATCCCAATTCCCGAAGAAATTGACCTAAATTATGCACTACTCATGCGTAATTTTGATTAATTTAGTTACGATTCAAAACTGTTCGGCAAACAAGCCGAACAGCCTTTACTATCTGACTATTGACGAATCAAATCGTCACCAAAAGCTATCCATTTATAAGTCGTTAATGCCTCAAGTCCCATTGGTCCGCGCGCATGCAGTTTTTGCGTACTTACGGCAACTTCAGCACCAAGGCCAAATTGTCCACCATCTGTAAAGCGAGTAGATGCATTGACATAAACCGCTGCTGCATCAACTAAATTAACGAACTGTTCGGCATTAGCTAAATCTCGCGTTAAGATAGCTTCGGAATGACCGCTGCCATATTCGCGAATATGTTCAACAGCCATAGTTAATGAATCAACAATAACGACATTTAAATCTTTTGATAGCCATTCTTGGCGAAGCTCTGCATCTTCAACAGGAAATACGTTGGCAACGCCTGTTTCCAAAATTTTAAATGCATCGGTATCGGCATGTAATATAACGTTATTATCTGCCATGATTTGACTTAGTTTGGGTAAAAATGTATTGGCAATATTAGTATGAACAAGTAATGTTTCAAGTGTATTACAAGTACTTGGACGTTGGGTTTTTGCATTAATAATTATTGGTAATGCACAATCAAAATCCATACTTTCATCCATGAACATATGACAAACACCAATTCCACCTGTAATAACTGGAATAGTGGAGTGTTCACGACACAATTTATGCAAGGCTGAACCACCACGTGGAATAATCATATCAACATATCGGTCGAGCTTTAGTAGTTCATTGATATATTTACGATCAGGATTATCAATAAATTGTATCGCGGTTTTGGGCAGTCCAACTTGTTCTAATGCTTGTTGAAGAATCGCTATAATAGCGGTATTGGTGTGAATAGTTTCTTTACCGCCACGTAATATTGTGGCATTGCCTGTTTTTAAACATAATGCTGCAATATCGATAGTTACATTGGGTCTTGCTTCATAAATTACGCCGATAACGCCTAGCGGCACTCGGTGACGTTGTAACTTTAATCCGTTTTCTAAGGTTGAGCCATCAATGACTTGACCGATTGGATCGGTTAATAATTCGACTTTTCGTACATCATTTGCGATAGAGGCTAGCCGTTCTGGGGTTAAAAGTAAGCGATCAAGTAGTGCCTCACTTAATTCTTGTTGTTTAGCGAGTTCAATATCTTTTTTGTTTGCATTAAGGATGATTGTGCTGTTTTTTTCGAGTAAATCAGCAATACTACTTAACACTTTATTTTTAATGGCAGTAGGGCATTGTGATAATTGATATGAAGCTTGTTTTGCATCTTTTCCCATCTGTTGTAACATTTTTTGCCTCTATATATAATATTTTTATAGGTTATTTAATTAACATATCATCACGATGTACAGCAACAGCGCCATATTCATAACCAATGATTTGGTTGATTTCTTGAGAATGGTGTCCTGCAATTTGTTTTAATGCATCACTATTATAACGACTTACACCTCTAGCGATTCGTTTTCCTGACTTATCACAGATATCAATGACTTCTCCACGCGAAAAATCTTTTTCAACCGCTACAATTCCTTTAGGTAAGAGTGAACTACCATTATTCAAAATCGCGTTGACAGCACCGTCATCTAGTATCACTTTTCCAGCATTTGGTGCGCCATATAACCAATGCTTACGATGTTCTAATGGGGTTTTTTGTGGTAAAAAACGCGTTCCAACCGATTGATTATTGACGGCATCAATTATCACATTTTCTTTATTTCCTGCCGCAATGATGACTTCTATTCCTGCACTACCTGCCACTTCGGCTGCCTGAATTTTAGTGCTCATGCCTCCGGTGCCAAGACCTGAAACACTATCCCCTGCGATGCTACGTAAATGATCGTCAATATGTTCAATTTCTGCGATTAATTTTGCATTTTTATCCGATCTCGGATCGGCTGTATATAAGCCTTCGATATCTGTTAATAATATAAGTTTATCTGCTTGGGCTAAAATAGCCGCTAGTGCAGACAAATTATCATTATCTCCAACTTTGATTTCGGCAGTAGCGACAGCATCATTTTCATTGATTACAGGAATGATATGGTTATCTAACATTGCCTTTAAGACATCTTGAGCATTTAAAAACCTTTCACGATCTTCTAAATCGGCTCGGGTTAGTAACATTTGCCCAATGTAAATTTTGTAAATCGAAAATAATTGTTCCCAAAGTTGTATTAACTTGCTTTGTCCAACAGATGCTAACAATTGTTTTGAAGCGACAGTATTAGGAAGAGTAGGGAATTTTAGGTATTCACGACCTGCAGCAATTGCGCCAGATGTCACAATGATAATTTTATGTCCGGCTTGATGTAAGTGAGAGCATTGTCGAATCAACTCAACTATTCGAGCACGATCTAATTCTTTCGTGCCACCAGTTAATACACTGGTACCAAGTTTAACCACTACAGTTTGTTGTTTTTTATTGTCCATAACAATACTCTTTTTAAAATAATGTATTACAAAATAGTCTCCATCCATTTTACCGATTGCGTTAGAGCATCATGTAAGTTTTTTTGTAATGGTGTTTTTTGTATTGTAACTATTTTATTTTGCTTAGTTGAATGAATTAATTTTGCTTCATTAATACTACTTAATTTATCACCTTCAAAAACAATATTCATAACAGGCAAAGAACAAGCATGGGTCAAAAGACCCTGATTTTTAAGCGAAAAATAATTTAATTCTGCTGCTAATTGCTGGTTTGATACACAAGGTAATCCAAGGCGGCTTGCTAACATGTCTTTATAAACATTAGGAAGACTTTTTTGTAATTCTTTATTTACAAACATTTCATGAACAAACGGCGTGAAATTAAATAACCCTCTAATTTTATTGGGCATTAAGTAAGCCAAACGCGTTGCAATATGTGAGCCAAATCGAAAGCCCGCAACAATAACACGATTACTATCAATCCAAGGAATGTTTGAAAGCTGTTCAATAATAGCTTGATAAATTTGGCTACTATTTTGTGTTAAAGCGAAGTTACGACTAAAACCAACAGTTGGTAAATCGACTGTTAACATCGCTAGTCCATTTGGTGCTAAAAATTCACTGAAATATCGGTAATAATCGATTTGTAAATTACCCAATGCATTACATACTAAGACGACAGGGCATACACCATCACAATTTTGTGGTAAATGTAAAATTGTTTTAACATTACGCCCATCGACGTTAAATTCCAATTCTTTGCTTGTAAATGGTGAATAGCTTAATGCCTTATGATAAGCTTGGTAAGCACATGTTTGCGCATACATAGCTAGCTCATCATTTTTAAAATGAGGATAGCTTGCAATACTACAATATTGACTAGCAATCAAATAATATTGATTTAATTTAGATTTATTATCTTCAGTTAAATTGGATTTATCGATAGAATCCGCTTTGGCTTGCCATTTTGCTGCTTGATTCAAAAACTCATAAATCCAATTACCTGGTTGATAACCAATGACTGAATCTAACCAGTTATCATTGGTATGGCGTTTGGTCGAGGCAGCTATTTTTGATAGTACTTCTTCCAACTCTAATTTGGGTAAACCACGCCAATACCATAAAATAGGATTAACAATCCGATACCATTTTGAATCAACTTCACCATCTAATGGGCTAACACTGTTACCTTCGCTGCAATCAATACGATTGACCAGCGTGGTTGTTTCAGGATAATCATATTGTGGTTTAAAGATCTTTTCTGATAGGTTTTCGGTATTTGTTATCACAACCTTAGTATCCTTATTATTTGTGGTCACTAATCGGTTTTACAAACATCACGCCAGTATCCCATGGTTGTTCAATCCAAGTATCTTGCTCGATATCCACAATATAATCATCAACTAATGGTTTACCTGCTGGTTTGGCAAAAATAGTAACAAAGCGTGCTTTAGGATACATATCTCGAATAGTATGAGCTGTATTACCTGTATCAACTAAATCATCAACGACAATAAAACCTTCACCATCGCCATTTGCTTGTTTTAAGATTAACTTTTCGCGTTGATGATCATGATCATAACTTGAAATACAAACAGTATCGACATAACGGATACTTAGTTCACGAGCAAGAATCGCAGCAGGAACTAAACCACCACGACTAACAGCAATGATACCTTTCCATTGGTTTGCGGGTAATAATCTTTTTGAAAGTTGTCGACCATAGGATTGTAGCATTTCCCATGTTACGTTGAATTTTTCTTTTTCAGCGATGAGTTCTGCTTTATGTTGCTTTTTAGCTTGAATTTCTTCTTCTGTTAGTGTTTGTTCTATTGACATGAGTAACCTGCAATTTTAATCGTTAATAAATTAATATTAATGGACTTGAAATAGATGTAAAATTGCACCTTATTATAGAGTGATTAGACAAAAAAAACCACTCATTAATTCATTAATGACATAATATTGAGGTTAAATTATGCTATCTACACTAAAGCCAAAATTTGTTTGGCAGATTTTTAATGATATTTGTAAGATTCCACATCCTTCTCATCATGAACAAATGATAACTAAATATATAGTTGATTTTGCCAATTCACATCACATCCGTTGTGAACTTGATAAAGTTGGTAATATTTTGTTAACAAAACCTGCAACTAAAGGGATGGAACATTGCCCATCAATTGCATTGCAAGCTCATATGGATATGGTTCCACAAAAAAATGAAGGCACAGTCCATGATTTTTTTACCGATCCTATTGAAGCCTATGTTGATGGCGAATGGGTAAAAGCAAAAGGAACGACACTTGGCGCCGATAATGGTATTGGTTTAGCATCAGCTCTAGCTGTTTTAGTCGATCCTGCTATTGAACACGGTCCAATTGAAGTTTTAGTGACAACGTCGGAAGAAACAGGTATGCATGGTGCATTTGGTTTGCAACCAGATTGGTTAAAAAGTCACTATTTGATTAATACTGATTCTGAAGATGAAGGCGAAATTTTTACTGGGTGTGCTGGTGGGGTCGATTTTACCTCTACTTTCGCTGTGACTTATGCCGTTATGCCTGAAAAACATGATTGTTATATGCAGATCGCCCTTAAAGGGTTAAAAGGAGGGCATTCTGGTTGTGATATACATTTAGGGCGCGGTAATGCAATTAAATTAATGGCGCGATTTTTAGCTGAATATGCGCAAGATATTTCATTTCGACTCGCTGATATTAAAGGTGGTTCACTCCGTAATGCAATTCCACGGGAAGCTTTTGTCGAAATCAGTTTAAGTAAAGATGATTTATCTAAATTTGAATCTATTATTGATCAATACAAATCGACATTACAAAATGAATTAGGACAAGTCGAGCCAAACCTAGAAATTACCTTAACTGAAGTTAAATCCGATAAGATTAAACGCGTTTTAACGACAGAACATCAAAATAAAATTATCAATTGGTTAAATTCGGCACCAAATGGCGTAGTGCGAATGAGTGATCAATTGCAGGGTGTTGTTGAAACCTCATTAAATTTAGGGATTGTGAATATTGAGGATAACCAACTGTATGTTCATTTTTTAATTCGTTCACAAGTTGATAGTGCAAAAGATGCCGTTGTTTCAACACTTATTTCGCTTAGTCAATTAGCTAATGCGAATTACGAAATAAAAGGGGGATACTCCGGTTGGGAACCTAATTTAAATTCGAGCCTTTTACAGTTAGCACAAGATAAGTATTATGAAATCTTCTCGCAAAAACCGAAGATTATGGTTATCCACGCTGGATTAGAATGTGGTTTATTTAAGCAGTCTTATCCAAACATGGATATGATCTCGATTGGTCCAACCATTGTTTCACCACATTCACCTGATGAAAAAGTTAATATTCAAAGTGTAATTCGTTATTGGGAATTACTCATTGCAATGTTACGTTCTGCAACTCAATTAAGATAATTTTAAAATCCTGTCGTGTTTATCCGACAGGATCTTTTTAGTATCACTTCTAATTTTTTCTTAGACATCACTTATTTTAATTGAGTGATGATTCATACAATCACGCTAAAATATCTATCTTTTAACGTCTTAGGTGGCATAAACCGCTATACTGTCCAAATTGTTTGCTAAAGATTAAATTAAAAATGAAATTAAATTCATAAAAAGTGAATAAAAATTCATTTTATTGCTTGTGTTGATATAATAAATATCCTACTATATGTCTATTATTAAAAATAATAAATAAGGAATAATATGTTAAAAGCAATAATTGTGGGAGCGAGTGGTTATGCAGGTGCTAAACTTGCTTATTATTTAAATAAGCACCCTAATATCGAGATTATCGCCTTAACTGTTTCTGAAAATAGCCAAGATGGGGGAAAATGTATCTCAGATCGGGATTTATATCCTCAATTAAAAGGTATTGTTGATTTACCTTTAATTGCAACCAATGATTATTCTTCCCTTATCGAGCAGGTTGATGTTGTTTTTCTCGCAACTGATCATCAAGTTAGCCATAATATTGCGCCTTATTTTTTAGAGCGAGGTTGCACTGTTATTGATTTATCAGGTGCTTTTCGTGTTAATGATACTTCTTTTTATAAGCAATTTTATGGTTTTGAACATCAACATAAAACATGGTTAGAACAAGCAGTATATGGTTTGGCAGAATGGAATTATAAGGCAATAAAACAAGCACAATTAATTGCAGTGCCTGGTTGTTATCCCACCGCATCACAATTACCGTTAAAACCATTAATTGAGGAAGATCTACTAGATAAAACGCAATGGCCTGTTATTAATGCTGTAAGTGGCGTTAGTGGTGCAGGTCGTAAACCTTCACTTAATAATCTATTTTGTGAAGTGAGCTTGCATGCTTATGGATTATTTACACATCGACACCAACCTGAAATTGCCACACATTTAAGGCAAGACGTTATTTTTACTCCCCATCTTGGCAGTTTTAAACAAGGTATTCATGCCACCATTACTTGCCTTGTAAAAGAAGGTGTTACATCAGATGATATTTTGGCGGCTTTAAATAAATATTATCACAATAAACCGTTAGTCAGAATTTATCAAAAAGACTGGCCTGCTTTAAAGTCCGTAGTGGATTTGCCATTTTGTGATATTGGATTTGCGTTAAAAGGGCGACATCTTATTTTGATTGCGGTCGAAGATAATTTATTAAAAGGTGCAGCAGCGCAAGCGGTACAATGTATGAATATTCGATTTGGTTTTGAAGAAACAACTTCATTATTTTAGGTGAAATAAATTCAGCGACAAGCTTATTAACAATTTGCAAACTATTCAATTTTAAAATGATTAACTTAATTTGAATCAATAGGAAATGAAAATGAAACCATTAATTATTAAACTTGGTGGAGTGTTACTCGATAATAAAGATGCATTAAGTGATCTATTTGACGTGATTAGTAAATATAAGAAGAATTTTCAACGTTCACTTGTTATTGTTCATGGTGGAGGTAGTGTTGTTGATTCTTTAATGGACCGTCTATCCTTACCTGTTGTGCGCCGAAATGGATTACGTGTTACGCCTGCTGATCAGATTGATGTTATTGTTGGAAGTTTAGCAGGCAGTGCCAATACTACCTTGTTATCTGAAGCAAAAAAATTAGCTATTCCAAGCGTTGGGCTCTGTTTAGCAGATGGTAATAGTGTTGAAGTTAAACAGATATCAGAAGAATTAGGTTATGTTGGGGAAGCTAGCAGTGGCGATCCTAGATTAGTAAATTTACTACTTAATTCAGGTTATCTACCCATTATGAGTTCTATTGGTATAACTCAAGAAGGTAAAATGATGAATGTTAATGCCGATCATGCAGCGGTTGCACTCGCAAAAACATTAGATGCTGATTTGATTTTACTTTCTGATGTTGTTGGTGTTTTAGATGGTAATAAGCAATTAATAGCATCATTAACTCAATCAAATGCCGATAATTTAATTGCTACTGGGGTGATTACCGATGGCATGGTAGTAAAAGTAAATTCAGCTTTTGAAGCGGCTAAAGCATTAGGTAGACCTATTGATATAGCCAGTTGGAAACAAGCAGATAAACTAATTGATTTATTTAATGGAAAAACAGGAATAACAGGGACAAGAATTATTGCTTAAATATAATTCAGACAGTATATTAAACTGGTCATTTATATTTAAAGTAAGTAACAAACGTCTTTAACTCATTTATTTGTCGTAAGTTAATTAAGAAAGGGTATAACATGAAAAAGAGTGGAACAAAAAAAGTTGTTTTAGCCTATTCAGGTGGTTTAGATACATCAGCAATTATTCCTTGGTTAAAAGAAAATTATGGCGATTGTGAAGTTTATGCTCTAGTCGCTAATGTTGGTCAAGATCCTAAAGAGCTAAAAGATGTTGAGAAAAAAGCTAAAGCATCTGGGGCATTAGCTTGTAAAGTTGTCGATTTACGAGAAGAATTTGTTAAAGATTATGTTTACCCGGTATTAAAAACAGGTGCTTTATATGAAGGTACATACTACCTAGGCACTTCTATGGCTCGTCCTATTATTGCTAAAGCGCAAGTTGAATATGCTTTAGAGGTGGGTGCCGATACATTATGTCATGGCGCTACAGGTAAAGGGAATGACCAAGTGCGCTTTGAAACAACGTATACTGCACTTGCTCCACAACTTAAAGTTATTGCACCTTGGCGTGAATGGGACTTGCGTTCGCGCGAAGCTTTAATTGATTATCTAAAAGTACGTAAAATTCCAACAACTGCAACCGTTGAAAAAATCTATAGTCGTGATGAGAACGCATGGCATATTTCAACAGAAGGTGGTGTACTTGAAAGTACATGGAATCAAGCCAATGCAGATTGTTGGGCGTGGACAGTATCACCAGAAGATGCACCAAATAAACCAGAACTTGTCACCATTGGTATTGAAAAAGGTGAAGTGGTTTCAGTCAATGGCAAGAAATTATCACCATACAATTGTGTTGCGACTTTAAATAAAATTGGTGCTAAACATGGTGTAGGCCGTGTTGATATTATTGAAAACCGTTTAGTTGGTATAAAATCGCGTGGTTGTTATGAAACCCCAGGCGGCACAATTATGATGACTGCATTACGAGGTTTAGAACAGTTAATTTTAGATCGTGATAGCTTCAAATGGCGTGAACAGTTAGGTTTAGAAATGGCTTATGTTGTTTATGATGGTCGTTGGTTTGCGCCATACCGTCGTTCAATTCAAGCGGCAGCTGATGTTTTGGCTGAGGATATGACAGGTGAAGTTGTCGTTAAACTTTATAAAGGAAGTGCTACAGCCGTTCAGAAAAAATCACCTAATAGCTTATATAGTGAAGAATTTGCGACTTTTGGTGAAGATGAAGTGTACGACCACAGTCACGCAGGTGGATTTATTCGCTTGTTCTCATTATCTTCACGCATTCGAGCATTAAATGAAGGTAAGAAAAAACAACCAGCTAAAAAAGCTGATACTAAAACAACAGCAAACAAATCGAAAACAGCGACTAAAACTAAAAAATAGTTTTAACCACTAAATTTGATAAAACTTAATAATATATACAGGCAAAGTCCTGTATATATTGTTTATGGTGTTATAGAATTATTAATTAATTTATAAATTTATAATTGATTTAAAGATAATATTTGAGGTAATTATGGCATTATGGGGTGGGCGTTTTAGCCAAGCAGCAGATCAACGATTTAAACATTTTAATGATTCTTTACGCTTTGACTATCGGCTTGCAGAGCAAGATATCATTGGATCAATTGCATGGTCTAAAGCATTGGTGACAGTTGACGTTTTATCTTATGATGAACAAAAAAAATTAGAAAAAGCTTTAAATGAATTATTAGAATCAGTACGGCAAAACCCACAACAAATTCTACAAAGTGATGCGGAAGATATTCACAGTTGGGTAGAGCAAAAACTCATCGAAAAAGTTGGTGATTTAGGTAAAAAATTACATACGGGGCGTAGCCGTAACGATCAATCAACAACCGATCTAAAATTATGGTGTAAAGATGAAATTGCTCACCTTATCACAGCTATTAACAAACTCAGAAAACGCTTAGTGCTTACAGCCGAGCAGCATCAAGATGCGGTTATGCCTGGCTATACCCATCTACAACGTGCACAACCTGTTACGTTTGCGCATTGGTGCTTAGCGTATTATGAAATGCTTACACGTGATGAAAGTCGTTTACAAGATACATTAAAACGTTTAGATGTTAGTCCTTTGGGTAGTGGCGCGCTTGCTGGCACAGCATATCCAATCGATCGTGATGAGTTAGCTTATTGGTTAGGATTTTCTTGCGCGACCAATAATAGTTTAGATTCTGTTTCTGATCGTGATCATATTTTAGAGCTATTGAACAATGCGTCAATTGGTATGGTTCATTTATCTCGATTTGCTGAAGATCTAATCATTTTCAATAGCGGTGAAGCCAATTTCATTGAATTGTCTGATCGTGTAACCTCGGGTTCATCATTAATGCCACAAAAAAAGA
This sequence comes from Gilliamella sp. B2969, assembly GCF_026536195.1. Classification (NCBI taxonomy): domain Bacteria; kingdom Pseudomonadati; phylum Pseudomonadota; class Gammaproteobacteria; order Orbales; family Orbaceae; genus Gilliamella; species Gilliamella sp. B2969. The sequence goes on along the minus strand of NZ_JAFNOP010000002.1, from coordinate 268,289 downwards.
ATCCTGATGCATTAGAACTTATTCGAGGTAAAGTAGGGCGAGTTGCAGGTGCACTAACTGGGGCAATGATAACCTTTAAAGGCTTACCTCTTGCTTATAATAAAGATCTGCAAGAAGATAAAGAACATTTATTTGATGCACTAGACACATGGCATGAGTGTTTAGATATGGCCGCATTAGTGCTTGAAGATATAAAAGTCAATTATGCTGTTTGTCGACAAGCTGCAAAGCAAGGTTACGCTAATGCAACTGAACTTGCCGATTATTTGGTGGCAAAAGGGATACCATTTAGAGAAGCGCATCATATTGTCGGCGAAGCGGTTATTGGCGCAATAGCAAAACAAAAAGCATTAGAAGAACTCTCTTTGGATGAATTAAAAATCTTCAGTTCGGTTATTGAACAAGATGTTTATGAAAATCTCTCACTCAAATCATGTTTAGCTAAGCGATTAGCCAAAGGTGGTGTATCACCACAACAAGTTAAAATAGCGATAGCCAACGCAAAACAACAAGTTTTATAACTTTCTATCTAAATCTAGCTATATAATTTGCCGATGATAAGTCGGCATTTTGATAAAAACCTATTTATTAAACAAATATTTTTACTAAAAATATGATTGTATATCTTTAAAGACAGTGTAAAAATAGAGCTCTTTTTGAAAGGATTAAAGTGAATTGCAATGAGTAAAAGTTATAACTTTAGTGCAGGTCCTGCAAAACTACCTGCTGATGTCTTAAAACAAGTTCAAACTGAATTATTAGATTGGCATAATACAGGTGCTTCTGTCATGGAGTTAAGTCATCGAGGTAAGGATTTTGATGCTTGTGCAATTGAAGCAACCAACGATCTTCGTGATATTCTAAACGTACCTAATAATTATAAAATTCTCTTTAGCCAAGGTGGAGCAAGAGCGCAATTTGCTGCCGTACCTTTGAATATTCTTGGTAATAAAACAAGTGCTGATTATGTAAACAGTGGTTATTGGAGCCAGTGTGCCGCCAAAGAGGCAACAAAATACTGTAATGTGATTGAACAAAATGTGGTGATTAAAAACCAAGGCATGACCTCAATCAAACCCATGTCCGAATGGCAATTGAGTGATGATAGCGCGTATATTCATTATTGCCCTAATGAAACCATTGACGGAGTGGAAATATTCGAACAACCTAATTTTGGCGATAAAACAGTCGTTGCTGATTTATCATCTTGTATTTTATCTCAACCGATTGATGTAAGTCGCTATGGCATTATATACGCGGGGGCACAGAAAAATATTGGCCCTTCAGGAATCACGATTGTCATCGTTCGTGAAGATCTAATTGGTCATGCTCAAAAAGTATTACCTTCCGTTTTAGACTATAAAATCTTAATGGATCATGACTCAATGTTTAATACGCCACCTACATTCGCTTGGTATATGTCAGGTTTAGTATTCAAATGGATTAAAAATTTAGGTGGATTAAAAGCGATCGAGCAACGTAATCAAGCCAAGGCACAATTACTTTACCAATTTATCGATCAATCCGATTTTTATCGTAATACCGTGGCTATCTCAAATCGATCCATCATGAATGTAACCTTCTTGTCACCCAATGACGATCTTGATAAAAAGTTTGTTAGCGAAGCAACACAAGCAAATATTATCGGAATTAAAGGTCACAGAATTGCTGGTGGGATGAGGGCTTCAATCTATAATGCAATGGATCTTGAAGGCGTTAACTATTTAATCGATTTTATGAAGCACTTTGAAAAACAGTACGGATAATTATTTAAAACTCTGTCAAAAAAGGGAGCCATTAAGCTCCCTTTTTTATTTTGCTTAATTGTTGCAGCGGAAAACTTCACCAACCATGATAGCATCTGTTGGAGCGACTTCTGATATATAATTCAATGATGCATCTTGGGCATTATAAATCACATTTCCACCCATAGCGGCAGCTTTATTCATTAAATCTGAAGCGGCATCTCGAATAAGCTCACTGTGTGTTTTTAAGCCAGAAAATAGTGAGCTACGACGACCTTCTGCTTTACCAACAAATTGACAACTAGCGGCAGGTTTTGTGTCAATAAATTGAACTTGTCTACCCGCAGAGGTGAGTTGATAGTTAGAGTTACTACAAGCATTTAAAAGTAATGCAGTTGAAATAGCTGCACTAATAAGTAAACATTTTTTGAAAGACATAATATTTCCTCAACCAATAAAACAACGAATAATTATTTATAAAGTTATTGTATCAGGTTAATAGATTAAAAAATATCTGTAATTATTAATCAATATAGATATGGCTACGAGTTAAAGATTAATAATTAAGCAACCCAACCTATTTTAATAATTAATTGTAGCAAATTAAAAATAACTCTATTATAATCGCAACCCTACTAATTAAGTAGCACTTCTCAATATGGCCCCTTAGCTCAGTTGGTCAGAGCAGTCGACTCATAATCGATTGGTCACTGGTTCAAGTCCAGTAGGGGCCACCATCAATATCATGATTTTAATGTTTAATAAATTTTAATTTTTTAAGGGTTAATATCATGAAAAAAAATGCAACAGTTATCACTATAGCCGATACGAAAGGCGGTTCTACCAAATCTACTACAGCGGTTAATATTGCGGCTTTTATAGCTCATTCAGGTTTAAAAACATTATTATTAGATTTTGACTTAGAGCAGCCAACAGCTTGTTCATATTTTCCATTGCAAAAAGAAGCGCCATTTGGCGTTTATGAATTTCTTATAATGCATGAAACAGATTTAGATAAACTAATATCTGCGACGACAACAAAAAATTTAGATGTTATGTCATCAAACAGCGTTAGACAAGAAATCGTTTCACATTTAAACGCTTCGGCCGACGGTATTATACGTCTAAAATCATGCTTAAAACTTCTCAAAAGTGAGTATGATGTTATAGTCATTGATACTGTAGGAACAATTGATCCAACTGTTAACATGGCAGTACTTGCTTCTGATGTGGTTTTATCTCCGCTAGATCCTTCCATGCCAGGCGTTCGAGAATACCTACGTGGTACTATTTCTAATTTGTTTAGAAGTTTGATTCCTTTCACTGATTACGGCATTGTATTACCGCCCGTCTATACTTTTTTTAACCGAGTAGAAGAAAATAACGATTGCCGTCGTATAAAAGAACTCTTTAACCAACAAATCAAATCTCTGTCACAGCTACCTTTTCAAATTACTGTTTTAGATAAAGATATTAAAAAGAAAAATAGTTACAAAGTTGCTGCATCTCTTGGTATAGCAGCGTTTCAGCATTATACCGAACCAACAAATAAAGTAGAACACCCTTATAAAATAACAAAAGCACAGGCTCAAAGTATCAAAGAAGATATTTATTATTTGTGTCAACACCTATTGCCGAAGTACAAGTTAAAGTTTGACGAATTTATGAAAATTGAAATTACTCATTAATCATTTTATTCCTGTTTTTAATAAATATTAAGGTGATTATATGAATAAGCAATTTTATTCTAATGATACTGAGCGATCTGTATTAGGTGCATTATTAATCGATAATAGCAGTATCGATGATTCATTTGAAATAAAAGTGGATGATTTTTATATACCACAACACAAATTGATCTTCGATGCTATAGTCTCTTTAATACAAGAGGGTAAGAATGCTGATATTTTGACAGTATCTCAGGCTCTTTCCGAAGAAAAACTTAGGAGCTGTGGTGGGTTAGCATATTTAGCTGAGTTAACTAGAGATACACCAAGAGCAACAAATTATAAGTACTATGTATCAATTTTACGTAATTATACAAAAGCTCGTAGTGCTAATAATATTGCGAAAACATTGATAAAAAATCTTTCAAAAGCATCATTTAGTGATTCAGATAGCAGTAATCAGATTATAGCAAAAACTGAATCCGAACTTTTTCAGCTGGGACATGCCATAGATAATCAAGATGAGCAACTTATACCCGCAATGTTGAGTAATCTTATGACATTTTTGGAAACAGAACACTCTCCATTTATTCCAACATTTTTTAAAAACTTAGATTCTAAAATAGGTGGGTTGGAACCCAAAGAGATTACGATTATTGCAGCAAGGCCTTCTATGGGGAAAACCGCGTTTCTTATTTCAATGATATACAACCAAATAATAGCGCTTAATGACAATCCAAATTTACCTAAACAACCTATTTTTGTTTTTAGTTTAGAAATGGATTCACAATCATTAATGTTGCGATTATTAGCTGCATTAGCTCATGTACCGTTTATCGATATAAAGAATAAAAATCTTGACGATAGTGATTACGGAAAAATTTCTCAAGCAATTGCAATTTTATTGAAGTTAAAAAAATTTCTTATTATTGATGATAATGCGCATTTAACTCCTAGTATTTTTAGACGTAAAGTTCAGCGTTATATACGCTTATATGGTCAACCAACATTTGTAGCAGTTGATTATGTGCAGTTAATGTCATCAGGTGAAAAAAACAATGAAAATCGTGCTGTTGAAGTGAGCAATATTAGTAGACAACTAAAAATTCATTGTAAGGATTTCAATATTCCCTTAGTTCTGCTTTCACAATTAAACCGTTCAGTTGAATCTCGTTCTGATAAACATCCTCTTTTGTCTGATTTGAAAGAATCTGGCAGTCTTGAGCAAGATGCGACAACAGTAATATTGTTATATCGAGATGAAGTCTATAACGAAAACAGTGAATGTAAAGGAACAGGTGAATTAATTGTGGCCAAAGCTCGTAATGCTGCTACAGGTAAAGTAGTAGTCAAATTTGATGGGCCATATATGCATTATCAAAATTTAGTTTAAGGAATATATTAATATGATGGTAGAACAAAAATCATCTGTAGACGTTATGCTGTAGACGTTATGCGTGAACGTATGTCTACAGGTTTTCCCGACGGTGATCGGGCGACCACTAAAATTACATTGAATGAAATGCCTATGCGAGTAAATCTAGATGAATTAAGACCTAGCAAGGTATTACCACGCTTGAAAAAAAATGAATTATATGAAGATATTAAAGAATCTATTCGCAAAAAAGGACTTGATAATGCACCTGTAATTACAAAAATGCCAGGAGAGGAAGGGTATGTAATTTCAGATGGAGGAAATACACGATTACAAATTTTGAAGGAATTGTATGATGAAACTGGTGATAAACGCTTTTATACAATTAATTGTCTTTTTCGCCCCTGGGGGGGAGAGCTGAAATCTATTGTTGGACATTTAACCGAAAATGGACTTCGTAATGATTATACATTTATAGAAAAAGCATTGGGCGTTGCTAGGAGTAAAGTTTTGTATGAAGAAGAAGCTGGCAAAACACTTTCTTCACGAGAGTTAAGTGAAAGGTTAAAAAATCACGGGTATCCTATTTCTTATGTATTAATCACTAAAATGCTCAATACAGTTGATTATTTGTATCCCTACATACCGGAGATCCTGAAATTGGGATTGAGTCGAAATCAAATAGAAAAAATTTTAATGTTAAGAAGTATATGTTCGGATATATATAAACGTTCGGAAAAATATGATGATGACAATGCTTTTGTTGAAGGTTTTAATTTAGTATTAAGTGAATTTGATTATGATCCCGAATTATTTAGTTATGACCGTTTGCAAGACGAGATGTTTGGTTATTTTGCAAAATTGCTGGACATAAGCTATCAGCTTTTTGAATTTGAATTAGAAGAGAAAAAACATAAAGGGATAAAGAAAAACTTGTCACCAATCGATGTTAGCAAAAATGACGCTAATACTGAACAAGGTGAAGTAGATACATTGAAAGTTGCTGCAATACAAAAAGATGAATTGCAACAGGATTTTTCATCTGAAACTGATGTTAATAGCCAACAATCTACTAAAGTTGGCCAAATTTCATTTAAAAAAGAGATAAATCCAACAATAATATCCGATGATGATCCTGAACCCTCTTATACTGTTTCACCGAGTGGCGATATTACTGTACATGACGGAACTGATGTTAACTCAGTTATAAAAGAAATAATTGAATCTACAGATTTAGCAAAAATTAATCCACATGCATACAGCCTCAGTGCTAATTTAAATACTTATGGTAAAACAGAAAGAACACCTATTTTAGATTTATGGAAATTGCCAGAACAAGCTACTAATTATGAATATGTTTTTCGAGATATAGCAGGGCATGTACTTGATATATTTGATGAGCTAAGAATTAATAAAGAATCTTTTGCATTTTCAATTGATGAGAATGACAAATCAAAATTACCCGTCATTGCGTTTAACAAGCTTACTATTGAAGACGAAGCTGATCGTAAAAAATGCATAGCATATGAGTTGTTATCATCCTTACTTACAGAACCAACTGAAAAAACTGCTAGCCTATATTGTTTAATCACTGAATTCAATGATTTTGTAGTGATTAAATTTTTACGAATTATTCGTTTATTCCGAGTTTATAACGAGTTTTTAAACCAACAACATTAAATATGAGGCATATTATGGTAAGTGTCAGTAACAATATAAATTTAGCGATCCTGAATATGGTCCATAATTTTATTAATGAAGGAAAAATTCAGTCATTAATTGAAATGGGATTTACTATTGAACATTTAAAGCAAATGAAAGAATTGAGTTATTCACAAATTACTTATATTGCAAACTCACCAGTGCTGTTGATACAAGTTACCATAAATACAAAATTATTTGATGTTGTATTGGCAAGAGCAAAAGAATTTGAAGAAAGAAGTCATATTATTGATAAAGCATATTCACTAGGCGCATCTATAGAAATTTTAAATAAATATTTTGGATTATCAACATCTGATATTAGTTGCTCAAGGAAACTTAAAGATTTAACTGTATCAAAGGGGCGTTTTAGGAAACCTGACGATGCGGAAAAAATAGTTATTTGGGAACAATGGCAGCTTAAAAAAAATGAAAATTCCGATATTTTAATAAATGATGATTTAAATCGTTTATTAGTTTATATGGATATTACTCAACATGTTTCTATAATGAGCGATGATAATATTGAACCGTTAACATTGACATCGGTAATTAAAGAACTAGAGCCATTAATTAATTCAAGTAATTTGTAAATCAAAAATTATGGTAGATTTCGAAAATCAAATTAACTCATTACGCAATGCGTTGGTAGAACAGAAGATAAAAAGCGATTCTTCTGATGAAAAGATTGCTATGTTTTTTGCAGGCAATCAATATGACTCAATGCCTCGAGCTTTATTAGAAGACGATTCAATTACTTCATTAGATAAATATGCTTGGCAACGGTTGTATATTGAACTACAAAAATACAAGCACAGTAACTATTTTCCAACTTACGATAATTTACAAAAGTTGTGGGGGAACCAAGGAGGTACATTGTCTAGAAAAACTGTGCGAGAAATACTTTCTAGATTAGTTTTATCAGGCTGGTTGTCATTTAGAATGATTCGAAGCAGTAGTAATGGTCAAATTATGGGTAATATTTATATTCTTCATAATACAGCACTGCCTCTTGAAAAGATAATTGATGAAAGTGTTATACATATTTTAACATCAATGCTAAATAAAAGTAGCATTACAAAATCATTAGCTATGTTGGCATACAATCTAGTTAGCACGTATATCAATAAAAGCACTCAATCAGAAAAAGACATTTTTTTGCACATTAACGATGCAAAAACTGAAACCGATATAAATTACAATTTTAATAATATTGCATCATCGTTACTCAATCATTTACAGAATTTATTAAGTTCCCAAAAGAAACTAAGTGAAAAAACACCAAGTTTTCAAAAGGAATTAAGTAAAAAACAACTAAGTTCCAAAAGTGAACTGAGTCTGAATTCACAGAGTTCCCAAAAGAAACTACCAAAAAAATCATCATGTTATGATTCATCTAGTAGTACTAGTAGTTTATATAGTAGTACTACTGATAGTAATATTTTGTTAGATATTCCAGATAATATCAAAGCTTGTCTTGGGCAAGGATTGAATGATGTTATCAGTGCGATAACTAAAAATAGTTTAGATATACAAATTGCCAATAATGTAATTAAAACGATCTCTCAGAAAGATATTACTAAAATAAAAAATATGACTGCTTATCTTGTGACAAATATACAAAAAGCCGCTCGAGGTGAATATAACCTCATTCCAACAAGTAATCAGAAAACATCACTAATCACGTTAAATACCCCAACAGATGAAGTTCCTAAACAGAAAATTTTAAGTAACTTACCTGTTGAGAAGAGGGTGATTAGCAAAGAAAAGATAGAGGAACTTTTGAACCCATTGAAAGATATGTTACTTGAGGTTAACCCTAAAAGTGTTGTTACGGGGGGTAACAGTGAGCTAAGTAGTTAATTTACTGTTACGGGGGATAACAGTGAGCTGAGTAGTTAATTTACTGTTACGGGGGGTAACAGTGAGCTGAGTAGTTAATTTACTGTTACTTAAAATTTATTTTATTTAAATAGGAGTATTTACATGGAAACAATTGAAACCAATCAAGTAGGTGTTTTACGAAGCGATATTAGAATAGAGCTTCATAGTGTTCCCGCAATTCAAATCTGGTATGGCAGAAAAAAAACTGATGATAAGCATCCGATTCAAAGTATGACAAGAGCTATTGCTTATTTAAAAGTTATTGAAATAGCAACACGTCTTGATGACCCCTATGCAGACATTAGATTGACTAAGTTCTATGAACATATTACTAAAATTGAAAAATTATTAGAGCTTGAGAATTATCGTATTGATGAAATACTTAAATCAGTACCGTCTGGTTTTAAAATAAGTGATGCGACATCAGTTAAACCCGTCGATCTGAGCTTATTTATTAATGTACCTAGTGGTTATCAATTAGTATTTTTACTGTGTAAATTTGATTTATTTGTCCGAAAAGTTCAGCTAGCTAAGCATATTTCATTAATCAAAGGTGGTGATGCATCAGATAGGCAAAATATGATTGCTCATGAATTACGTTCGTTAATTACTTATATAACTAAATATAAACGCCTAGGCGTAACTCGAAAAGATTTTGTTGATAATACCCCGTTAGCAACTAAAGCTATTGAGCTATTCGGAATTGTACCAGAAGAAATATTAAATGCAGATAAAATTCGAGACAGAACTATATCAATCATGAACTAACTTAATAAGGTGTTTATCTAATGAATAAGTTTTATAAAGATGAATATGCAAATACACTTTCTCTATTAGATTATCAATTTGCAGAACAATATCTATCCCTAAAAGGCCTTTTAAAGCCTTTTAAAGGTAAGGGGGAATATGAAACTATTTTACAAGAAATTGAATCCTACCTTTCTAGATTAGAAAATATTGCAGAAAGACTCATCAATGACACAAAGGATAAATTACCAATTAAGTATTTACCTTTTTATTTAAAAAAAAGACGCTTATCCAATGGTTCAGTGTATTTAAGTTGGAAGTATAAGAAAATAGTCATTGTTGATGGTAAAACCAGTCGTACTGAAATTGAAGGAAAACAATTGATATTAGATGCCTTGGAACAAAACAATTTGAGTTATGAGGATAAAAAATTTATTCGGCAACTGGAAGTTGATCGTTTAACGTTAAATTTTCAAATGAGGATATGTATTCGAATCAGGCATTTAATCAATGAAATGTTACCTAAATTTGATGAGTTGAATCAATTTGATGATAAAACCTGTATGGATAAGTAAAAATGAAAACAGAGAATAGTGGGTCAATTTTTTTTATTATTATGGTAAGCATACAATTGATGTTAGTTTCGAATATTGCTCTTTATCTAACAACCGATTTATCCAATCATCAATTAATAAGTATTTTAAGCATATTCAATATTATTTTTTTAGTTGTATTTATTTTTGTATTACTTATAAGCATAAAATCAAACTTACTGGCTATTATTATTTTAATAATATCATGGGCATTTTCCTTAAGTTATTCAATAAATGAAAGTAATCATCTTGGATTACTTAATAATCAAAATGTATGGCTAATATTTAAAACTGAAAATAATTGCAAATTGATATCAAAAGGGACTGTTAATTTTCTGATTTTTCCACTTGCAAATAATGGTTGGTTGTGTGCTGATGGGGTTATTTACTATAACCACTTTGATATGTAAATAAGGAAAAATATGCCTAGTAATGGTATTTAACTTTAACAAATTTAATATATAGGAGCATTAAAATGGCAAGTCGAGGAATCAATAAAGTAATTTTGGTAGGCAATTTAGGAACCACCCCTGAAGTGCACTATTTACCCAATGGTGGAGCTGTTACAAATTTTAGTATTGCAACATCGGAAACTTGGAAAGATAAGCAAACTGGTGAAGCAAAAGATAAAACTGAGTGGCATCGAATTGTCGTGTTTGGTAAATTAGCTGAAATTGCTGGCGAATATCTTAAAAAAGGGATGCAAGTTTATATTGAGGGACAGCTTCAAACTCGGAAATGGCAAGATCAATCAGGAACAGATCGTTATACAACTGAGGTCGTGGTTAATATTAATGGAACATTACAAATTCTAGGTAGACTTAATAGTAAGTTGGATGATACTACATCGCAAAATTTGGGACAAAGTGCAAATAATCAATCCTCAGTGCCGGCAGCTGCACAACAGCAAGAAACACCATCTAATGAACCGTCAATGGATTTTGATGACGATATACCTTTTGCTCGATACGGTATGATGTATCCAAGGCATATGATTCATGTTATTTAGTTATTAAAAGTGACTAATGATTCAATAAAAGTGGTGTGGATAGGATTTAAATTGGAGATTGCTATGAGAAATAAAGACTGGGTTCCATCAAGAGTAGTGGGTGAATTAAAAATCAGAGGCTTTACATTAAGGGGATTGTCTCGCAGTAGTGGTTTAAGTCCAGATACATTGAGAAATGCGTTATACCGTCACTGCCCTAAATACGAAAGAATTATTGCAGAATATTTAAAAGTTCCTGTAGAAAAAATTTGGCCTAGTCGTTATAAGCCAGTTACTAATAATGACTAAGAGAAAGTTATTGGCAGTAGACATTTTTATTTTAGAGTAAGGATCATAAATTTTGGATAAGATTTTAATACTTACAGTTATTTTATCATTACTAACAGTAACGGGTTACTCGAATAAAAAATATAATACACTAAACATGAAAGCTTGAATGAATAATCCGTTTCTTAAAATTAAGTAAAATGCGCAAAGTTTGCGCTTTTTTTATATGCTGGTTATTTTAATATGTGTTTTAATTGAATAAATTATTTTAATTTATTCAATTTGATTTCTATTTAAATGTAGTTATCAATAAACTAATTGATATTCTCATATAATTAAAATATATGAGGATATATTATGCTTTTATTTATTTGCGAAAAACCTAGTCAGGCAAAAGATATTCAAAATCATATCGGAGTAACGATAAAAGATAATGGGTTTAATCGTAGTGCTGATGGTTCAGCATGTATTACTTGGTGTATTGGTCACTTACTTGAGCTTGCAGAGCCAGAATATTATGATGAAAAATTTAAAAATTGGAATATCGATCATTTGCCAATTTTACCTCAAGAATGGTTATATAATGTTAAGAAGACAACATCAAAGCAATATAAAGTTATTCAATCGTTAGTAAAAAAAGCAAAAACGATTGTGATTGCTACAGACCCAGATAGAGAAGGGGAGGCGATTGCATGGACACTTCTTGAACGATTAAATTGGCGAGGTGTAACAAAACGGTTATGGTTATCAGCTCTTGATGATGTTTCCATAAAAAAAGCACTAAGCAATCTCAAGGGAGCAAGTGAAACTTATCCACTATATTTAGCTGCACAAGCACGAGCAAAAGCAGATTATCTTGTTGGTTTAAATAGTACCAGATTATTCACTTTGCTTGGTCGAAATGCAGGATTTAATGGCGTATTGTCAGTAGGACGAGTTCAAACCCCAGTGTTGAAATTGATTGTTGATAGAGATAGGGAAATTAAGAATTTCAAACCTAAACCCTACTTCGATATTAATATTCATTTATCTAAAACATCTCAATCATTCAATGCAAAATGGATCCCTAAAGAATATATCGATGATGCTGGGCGATGTTTGAATGAATCATTTGTACGACAAATAGCCCAGAGAATACAAAATTCTGGACAAGCAAAAGTGACAGATATTAACACTGAGAGAGTTAAAATAGCCCCACCTTTAGCTTTTAGTTTAAGCGATTTACAAAAAGCATGCTCCCAAAAATACGGTATGAAAATGACGCAAGTATTGGATGTTGCACAATCACTTTACGAAACTCATAAACTTACAACTTATCCAAGAACTGATTGCGGATATTTACCTGAGTCAATGTTTGATGAAGCTCGAACGATAGTCTCTGCTATTATGAAAAATGACCCAGAAATGGCCAAGTTTTTGACAAGCGTCAATTTAGAACTCAAATCTCGTGTTTGGAATGATAAAAAAGTTACTGCCCACCACGGGATAATCCCTACTGCTAAGATTGCTGAATTATCACAGCTTAGTGACGATGAACTTAAAGTTTACGATTTGATTCGACGTCATTATTTAGCTAACTTCATGGTGCATAGTGAGGTTGATAAAACAGTGGTTAATTTAACAAGCTCTAGTGAAAAATTTCAGGCCCGTGGAACGGTTCAAGTTGAACGTGGTTGGAAAATGTTATTCGTTAATGAAAACATCGAAAATGCTGAAGATGTTGATGATAAGCAAAAATTACCAGCATCATTATTGTCAGGTGATATTTGTAGTATTACAAAGACGGATATTAGAGCATTACAAACTAAACCTCCAGCACATTTTGATGATGGTAGTTTGCTTGATGCAATGAAGCAAATTGCAAAATATGTTGAAAACCCAAAATTAAAAAAAATGTTGAAAGAAACATCAGGAATAGGAACTGAAGCTACAAGAGCCAATATTGTCGGTACACTTGAAAAACGCAACTATATTGAGAGAAAAAAGAAAAATATAATCGCAACGAATATTGCTTACGCATTGATAGATGCTTTACCTTCAGTTTTAAAAGATCCTGGTATGACTGCGTTATGGGAACAAGAACTGGAAGATATTGCCTCGGGTAAACAGCAGCAAAGCGAATTTATGCGTAAGCAATATATTTTTGTAAATCAGTTGATACAAACACATAGAACAACCGTTTTAGCTCAAAACACATATGCGACTAAAGCAATATCGTTTCGATGCCCTGAATGCAGTAGTGGTGAACTGATAAAACGCAAAGGTGAAAGTAAAAAAGGATCATATACGTGGTTTGGTTGCTCACGTTACAAAGAAGGCTGTAAGTTTACATGTTTTGCAGACAAGAAAGGTAAGCCTATTTTGAAAAGAAGGGATGATTAGTATGAGCGTTAAATCTAAAACACTAAAAAAAATACCAATGTGGCAACACGCCATTGATTTACATAAAAGTCTTTATCCAGAAGATTTTGGTGTCCTCGTAAAAGATGCAGATTATTTTCGTAAAATCAGCGATATTCTCATTAATCGACGTAAAAATAAAATTTGTAGCCTTCTTGATATAGAGCGATTGCCATCTCCCTTAATGTCATCAAATGCTTTACCTGTTGTTATAAAAACAGGTAAAGGGCGACGTCTTATGTTTAATGATGCATCGGGTTTTTTTAGAATTAAACTTAATAATGAGCATACAGTTCATATTTTACGCTCTGTATTGAACTCTAAAGTATCAATTGAATACACAATTGGTACAGAGAAAGCATTGTTATTATTACATGATATTTGTGATACAGGAACAAAGAAGATCATAAGAAATTTACCCAAAAAAGGTGTGTGGGAAATATCTTACTATAATAATTCAGCTTGCTACTGGAGAGTTCAACCAAAAACATTAGAAGAATTTAAACGATTTTCTAATCATCCAAGATATAAAATTTTAGAGGATGATTTTAACCAATTTTTTACTGAAATTGATCTTTATACCCGTTATGGTCAATCCGGTATGAGAAAAGTGTTGTTAACTGGACCTCCTGGCACTGGAAAAACCACTATCGCTAAAGCTTTATCTGTTATTCATAGAAATGATGTTGTGGTTATTTATGCCACGGGAGATAGTTTTTTCTTAGCTTGTGAAGAGGCAGCAAAAAAACAAAGACCAGCACTAATTATTGCCGAGGAAATTGATGAATTATATAAAGCCAATGCTTCAGTACTTAGTTTTTTGGATGGTAGTCTAACACCAAGGAATAAAGCTGGTACATATGTTATATTTTCAACTAACTATCCTAAAAGAATTGACCCTCGAATAAGTAAACGACCTGGTAGAATTGATAAAATTATTTCTGTTAGCGCATTTAGAAGTAAAGCTGCAGCTGAGTGCGCCAAAATGTATCTTCCGCAAGATTGCTATATCAGTGATAAAGACTTAGGGGATGCATTAGATAGAACAACTCCAGCCGAAATTAAAGAGATTATTAATGTGGCTTTAGGGATGATAAGAGTGACTAAAGATGATTTAACAGGAGAATCTCTCATTAAAGCCCGAAACTATCTGAGTAAGTCATTAAAAAATGCGATAGAGGAATGTGATGATGATTCGGATGTTCGAAATGAAATTTATGAGCGTAATGGACCACAGTTGGATTATTCGGACTATTAATATAAAGATTAATTCAATCAGATTTGATATTAGATTTATGAGTTTGATTTTTTATTTTTCTCATTAGTTTTATTTATTATTTACATTGACTTTTGCTAAGTTTAATATAACGTCTTAAACCAATTAGAGAGTAAAATGATCTATGAAACAAAAAAAATCAAATATTCATCGGATTCATCCGAATGACTTTGATAATTATGAAGATTTTGATTTTTGTCGTGCTTGTGCGATCTTACAATATCAAATAGAACTGCAAATTACTGAGATTTTTAGTCAAGTTGAAAATGGTGAGACAGTAATGATATGGGATACTAAAGGTGATCCTGAATTATTTCGTGATATGCAAAAGGCAGTGAAAAATCTAGAGAGAAACCCATAAAATATACGGATGATTGTAACAACTCTGTGTAAGTTACAACATATGCATAAAAACCGATAGGGCTTTATGTTTATCAGAGTTTATTTGATTCACTTTTCAATTTTTTAAATGTATACAATAAAGAACTCAGTTCAGGGTAAATACCATTGTAGCAGGAAAAACAGTGGTATTTACCTTGTTTGTTCTATAATGACTAATAACAACACCAAAACTGAATGGTAAAAAATCAGTAGCCCTTAGTGCGTTAACGCGTGCCAAATAAGACTGTTTAGAAACAGACTTATTTATTCGGTTCAACTCAGCTTACTTAATAGCGAATCGAAAATGTGTATGAAATTGCATGATTTTTGAGGGGAAAGTGCATTTCGTCACTTTTATTGAGTTATCTTCAATTCTAATTATATTAATTATATATATACAAAAAAACAAGAAGCCCATTTTGATAAATGGGTTTTTTGTTATACTCAGAATTGATTTATTTGTTTACTCATCCATGATTGCATTTTACCTTTCTACTTTCTACACATTATATATCTAAGGGTAAATACAATGAAAATCGCTATCTCTATGCTAGCATTACTTCCAATATTTGTATTAATGGGATGTACAAATAACTCTAAAACTATTGCCTCTAAAACTAAAATAGAATCTAAGTCTACCCAAGTTTTGCAGACAGATCGATATACCATTGTTGAACTAGACGATCCAACTCATAAATATGTATTAGAGCAAATTATAAATATTTCACTACCTAAAAATTTAAACTTAACGGTTAAAGATGGAATGGAATATGTGTTAAACCAATCGGGCTATTCTCTTTGCACTAACTCAGATATCAATATTCTTTATGAAAGTACTTTACCCAAGGTTCAATATAAAATTGGACCAATTTCATTAAATGATGCTCTATATGTTATGGCTGGGCCTGCTTGGAATTTAGTTGTTGACGATGTAGAACGAGAGATCTGCTTTCAACTAAAAAAGGGATATTTTCGAAAACAACAACCTATATCCTCAGTTAAACAAGAACCTCAACTTGATACCTATAAAGTCCCACCGAAAATAATAGAAACAAAAGATTCTAAAAATACTATTGATATTAGAGGAAGTAAAAAATGAAGGATACGTTAGTAAATAAATTAAATATAAACGGACCAGTTACTATAACTAAAAAAATGGTAATTATGATATGTGGTGTATTTGCAATTTTTTTTACATTAATAGCGATAACGTTGTTTTTATCTCTCAATAACTATGATAATTATCAATTAATATCCAATAGCTACAACGAATTATTGGAAAAAGTAAACACAAATAATGTAAGTGTAAATAATATCAATGCATTAGAAAAAAAATTAAGTGAAATTCAATTAGAGCAAAAAAAAATCAATGTAGATTATGATAATTTGAATACACGCTCTGCACGTAGTCAACAGGATATAATGTCATTACAACTAATTCTAAATGATCAAAATCTCGATAGCAAATTAGATAATCTTGAAACAGCTATAACAAATATTGAAATTGAATTAGACGCAGTTAAAAATGTTCAAAAAATGCAACAAGAATCATTAGATGGTATTGCTACATCTTTCGAACAGTTTAAACAACAAATCATCCAAAAAATCACAATGATGCTATCAAATAATAATAAATCAACAGATACAACACGAAAAAATACAGAGAATAAAGCAGCAAGTTTAATAAATTTCAAATATCAATTGTCTAGCATTGAATTTAGATCAGGTGAGTTAGTGGCTGTATTTCTACCTAAAGATGCTACATCTTTATCATCGTTAAAATTTGTAAATGAAGGTGATCAGCTAGATTCTTGGAAAGTTGCAAAAATTGATAAGAATTCGGTGAAATTAATAAATAGTAAGCAACAAGCTTATACTCTAACGATAGATTAAGGTGTAAATATGATACTAAAAAAACAAATATGCTTGTTATTGCTATTAAGTTTTATTTCTTGGAATTTATTAGCTAATTCTCACCTAGTTTCTAAGAATACCGATTCCACTGAATCTGAATCAGTTGAAAAATTTGATAAGGAATCTAGGAATACGCAAGATGAGAAAATTAAAGAAAAAGCATCTTTTTGGGGATTAACAGTTACAGAATGGCAAAAATATGAAAACCTTATTAATGAAAAAGGGCGACGATATTGGTCTCCTAATCTTGATCCTCTAACAACTCTTGGCGTTGAATCTGAAACAGAAGAAGAACGAGAACATTACGCAAAACTTCTCGTAAAAAAAGAATTTGAACGTACTGCTAAAGAACTTGAATTTCAACGAATTTATAATCGTATGTTTAAGCAACTTTATCCAAACACATTACCCATCGAACTGGATGATAATCCTAATTTTGTCGCACCTCTAAATTATGAGGGGGAACGAATAGTTTTATTTATCGATGTTAATGATAATGTCAGGGGAGAAATATTATTAGGTAAAGCATTGAAAACTAACAAGGAAATTGATATTTATTTGTTGAATACCAAACATGATGATCTAGCGGTCCAAAAGTGGGCCAACCTAAATCATCTTCCTCTTGATAGAGTAAAGAGTGGTGAAATTACATTAAATCACAATAATGGTCAATGGGAACACTTAGGAAAAAATACCTTGCCTATTTTGATACAAAATCAAGATGGTAAGTGGAGACAAATTGAATTGGGTGATTTGTAATGTTTATATTCAAAAGAGCATTGAGTTTAATTTTTATCATTTCTATAACTACTACACATTCTGCAATGGCTGATTTGAATGTTATTAGGGACTATGGCGGGAATTCAATGGGAATATATTATGATATGTTAGATCCTCAAGATGAATATAGCAAACAGCAACAGCAGTTTTTAGCTCCAGAAAACATGAAAATTGATGAAGGAACATATTTACCTGTCCACAGCGAAAAACTTTCTGTAGGTAGGTTTGAGTCTTATCAAGTTGATTATCCCACATTAAATCCTTTTATCATTTTAGGTGCTGATGATCTTTCAATTGAGTGGTTAAAAGCAAGAAATAATGATCTAGAAGCGATTGATGGGTTAGTGGGGGTCGCCGTCAACATAAATGATGTCAATCAGCTTAAAATGTTAAAATCTATTACTAAAATCCCTATATATGCCATGCCTGGTGATGAGTTAGCAGAGAAGTTTCAATTAACACTATATCCTGCTTTAGTTACAGCAACAAGCGTTGAACAATAAGTTTTTCCTAGATGTTAACATAATATAAATATTAAATCATGAGTAATGAACACGGTATTGAAACGATATTCAGACCTGCCTCTGAAATGTATAGTGCAGTTACATCTATCATTTGTGCATGGATCTGTCTTTTTGCACCATGGGCAGTAGCATTATCATCCTCTGTTAATATTGGTGTTGCAGGGGCATTTCTTCTGTTTGGCATTTATCGAGCTAGGCAAGGTATAAAAATTATTCGTTATAAACGTAATATAAAACGTTTACCGTTTTATTCTCTGACAAGTGAACAAATCCCTGTTAGCCAAAAATTTCTTTTTCTGGGAAGAGGGTTTAAATGGGAGCAAAAACACTTACAAAGAATTATCTTATGTCGGCGAGAAGAATATAAACGTTTTGTTCAACCATCACCTATATATAGGGCTGCTAGACAATTGGAACAAAAGCATGAAAAAAGCCTTATAGCAAAGTGTACTAGTTCAAATCGTTGGTTTAATCCATTGAAACCATTACCACCAGTTGGCGGAAACCCATTCTTACATGGTGTTGAAATTGATGAGATTGATATTATGATGCCATTTGTGGATAGAGGAGGTCATACATTAGTACTGGGAACAACAGGTGTCGGAAAAACAAGACTGTTAGAAGTACTTGTTACACAAGATATAGCTAGAGGTGATCCTGTTATTGTTATTGATCCTAAAGGAGATGCTGACGTATTAATAAGAATGTATGCTGAAGCAAAACGAAACGGCAGATTAGACGAGTTTTATGTATTTCATTTGGGTTATCCAGAAATATCGGCTAGGTATAATGCTATTGGTCGTTTTAGTCGAATTACTGAAGTTGCACAACGGGTTTCGGCTCCACTGGCAGGAGAGGGGAACAGTGCAGCATTTAAAGAGTTTGCTTGGCGATTTGTTAATATTGTTACCAAAGCTTTAATTGAGTTGGGTCGTCGACCAGATTATATACAAATCAATCGTTATACAAACAATATGGATGTTTTATTTTTAGAATATGCTCAGCACTATTTTGAAAAACATGATCCGAAAGCATGGATTACTATTAGCGAAATGGCAACAAAAATTAATGACAAGAATGTTTCACTAGCAATGCGAGGAAGAGATAAATTTGTCGTAGCACTTTATGACTATATAGCTGCTAAAAAAATTCGTGATGATGTTCTTGAAGGTTTGCGTTCAGCAATTCAATACGATAAAACATACTTTGATAAAATTGTTGCTTCATTAATGCCATTTTTAGAGAAGTTGACAACAGGAAAAACTGCACAATTATTAGCCCCCGACTACTTGGATATCAATGATGAACGACCAATTTTTGATTGGGAGCAAGTTATTCGGAAAAAAGGAATTGTCTATATTGGACTTGATGCGCTGTCAGATGCGGTGGTTGGATCTGCGGTTGGAAACTCAATGCTAGCAGATCTGGTATCAATAGCTGGATATATTTATAAATATGGTGTTGATGATGGGTTACCGGGCGAGAATAGATCTAAAATCAATGTGTGTTTACATACTGATGAAGTAAATGAAATTATGGGAGATGAGTTTATTCCACTTGTGAACAAAGCCCGAGGGGCAGGAATAAATGTTACTGCATACACTCAAACGATTTCAGATATTGAGGTTAAAGTGGGGAGTGCCGCAAAAGCAGGGCAAGTGCAAGGTAATTTCAATAATATAATTATGCTACGAGTTCGTGAAACTAAAACAGCAGAACTTATTACGTCACAGCTTCCTAAAGTTGATATTTATAAAAATACGGTAGTATCAGGTGCAAGCGATACACCGAGTCCTGATACAAAAACAGATTTTACTTCGAGCACTCAAGACAGAATTAGCACTGAGTCAATGCCATTACTAGAGCCGTCAGAACTAATACAGTTGCCTAGAGGTCAAGCATTTGTCCTGACTAACGGAGGGGTTTTATATAAAGTTCGCATGCCGCTTCCGTCTAAAGAGCAAGATATTATGATGCCCGATTCCATCAATACACTTTCTAAAGAAATGGCCAAAAGTTATTCAACGGGTGAAAACTGGTGGTTAAGTTCACATTCAGCATGGGAAAAGTCTGAAATAGATAATGATTCAGAAATTAATTGTTCTCAGGAAAATGAATTACCAGTTCATTTAGCATTGGACATTGATGATGATGAAAAAGCTTTTTTACATACTTTAAATTCGGATAAATAAGAATCATGGCTAATATTGAAAAATCGGACACTAATTCGAATACAACAAGAAAAAAAGGATTTATTGTCTCTATAATTTCTACCCTTTTTTTTTCACTTCTTATAAGCATTGTAATTGAATGTATTGGTATAACATTTTTTTGGCCAGAACTAGGTGATAGTCATAGTAAAGAAATGCTTAATACTGAGTTTGGTTACTTGACTAAAGACTTTGTTGATAGTTTTATTTTGTCTGAGCCTTTAGTTTTTGCAGAAAATATTATTACTAATGCATATCAATTTATTGCTATCAAAACTGGATTAATTGAAATAATAGATGGAACAGTGAACGATGAGAGTTCTATTATATATAAATATATTAATTCAGTAGGCGTTTACGTGAAAGCCATTATTAATGTTATATTGGTTTTTTTGGTTCGCTTAGTTATTTTGATTCTTTCAATACCTATTTTCATACTTGCATCTATTGTTGGTTGCGTCGATGGGCTTGTTCGGCGAGACATTCGAAGGTTTGGAGCGGGTCGTGAATCAAGTTTTCTATATTATCATTCTAAAGCGTGGATAAAGCCCATGTTAATTTTATCATGGCTTATCTATTTATCAGTTCCTTTCTCAATCCATCCCAATACGATATTTATACCGATGGCTTTTTTATTTGGTCTAAGTATTAGCATTACATTTGGTTCATTTAAGAAATATTTGTAAGCGGGGTCTGACGCTCAGTGGAACGAAAACTCACGTTAAGCAACGTTTTCTGCCTCTGACGCCTCTTTTAATGGTCTCAGATGTCCTTTGGTCACCAGTTCTGCCAGCGTGAAGGAATAATGGCCGAGCATATTGATATGTCCGTGGCAAAGCGGGGAGAGGCGTGCGATATCTTCATCATTCAGTGTTTCACCCTGCGCCCGGAGATGATCCAGGGCTGCCTGCATATAAATAGTGTTCCATAACACGACGGCGTTAGTGACCAGCCCCAGTGCGCCCAGTTGATCTTCCTGACCGTCGGTATATCGTTTTCTTATCTCACCTTTTTGACCGTGACAGATGGCTCTGGCAACGGCATGGCGACTTTCTCCCCGATTAAGCTGGGTCAGAATGCGCCGGCGGTAATCTTCATCATCAATATAATTAAGCAGATACAGCGTTTTGTTGATGCGCCCCACTTCAATGATTGCCTGAGTCAGTCCGGAAGGACGTTCACTTTTCAGCAATGAACGGACCAGCACTGAAGCCTGTACTTTGCCCAGCTTCAGGGAGCCAGCGGTCCGGATCATTTCGTCCCACTGAAGGACTATTTTTCGGGGATCTGATTGCCCTCTGGCAATATCATTCAGCACGCCATAGTCGGCATCATGGTCCATTCGCCAGAAAACCGAAGCACCGGCATCAGCCAGGCGTGGAGAAAACTGGTATCCCAGCAGCCAGAAAAGGCCAAAGACAAGTTCGCTGGCACCTGCTGTATCGGTCATAATTTCGGTTGGATTCAGCCCGGTCTCCTGTTCCAGAAGACCTTCCAGCACAAAGATAGAGTCCCTCAGCGTCCCCGGTATAACGATGCCATGAAAGCCGGAATACTGATCGGACACAAAGTTGTACCAGGTGATCCCTCTGTTATTACCAAAGTATTTGCGGTTCGGTCCGGCATTGATTGTTCTGACTGGCGTAACAAAGCGCATTCCATCTGCAGATGCCACTTCTCCTCCACCCCATATCTGTGCCAGTGGCAGCGTTGCCTGAAAATCAACCAGTCTGGCATTAGCGCTGGTGATAGTTTCAGCCCGCAGATAGTTCGCTTTTGTCCAGTTCAGCCGGTGTCGGGTCAGTGCAGGAACATTTGATCTGATCAGTGGTTCCAGACCGATATTGCAGGCTTCAGCCATCAGCACGGCGCTGATGCTGACGGGCAGATCATCAACTCTGGCACTGGCTTCACTAGCATGGAAAAACTCATCAGCAAATCCGGTATGGGCGTTAATTTCGAGCAGCAACTCCGTTAAATCCACCGGAGGGAGTAGATCACTGATCATTTTGCTCAGTCGTTTCAGACTGTCCGGCTCATCAAGACTGGCGAGGGGAGAAATTGTCAACCGGGGCTTCGGGCCAGAAACATCGAGTTCGACAGCCTCATTTTCGCAAAGACGTGCAGCAACCTGTCTGTAACGACTATCAAGCTAAGGGAAGACTTACTCGTGGCTGCAACCCTACTAGCTCAAAATTTATTCACACATGGTTACGCTTTGGGGAAATTATGAGGGGATCTCTCAGTGCATTGCCTCCAATTCCCATAATTTATTACGCCGATAATAACTTGGTGTAACCTTAAAAATGTACTTAAATCGACGTGTAAAAGATTGTTGGGAATCAAATTGATATTTTAATGCGATCTCAAGGATAGTTTTTTTCGTCAACCTCAACTCAACAGCCGCTTTCGTCAAACGACGAGCACGAATATAGCTAGCCAGTGTGACCCCTGTTACTTTTTTGAACAGCCGCTGAAAATACCACTTGGTATAACCCGCTTTATTCGCCACATCATCAAGCAGTAAAGACTGATCTAAATTATGTTCAATCCATAATAGAACATCTTTGATAACCGTTGTATGAAACTGCTTATCATCATATCTTAATTGGATGTTATTAGCTTTATTTTGATAGCGAGAATGCTGTTCAATATACATAAAATAACCTAAATGTTCTTAAGATTGTCACGACCACATCATCATGATACCATAAACATACTGACGGTATGTTATTTTAAATCTATCATGGAAAATAAAAATCATCAACAAGAAAATTTTAAGAGTACCTATCAATCACTGGTTAACTCAGCACGAATATTGTTTGTTGAAAAAGGCTATCAAGCTGTTTCAATAGATGAGATCTCGGGAAAAGCGTTGGTGACCAAAGGTGCCTTTTATCATCACTTTAAAAATAAAAAACAATTACTCAGTGCCTGTTATAAGCAGCAATTAATTATGATTGATGCCTACATCACAACAAAAACTGATTTAACAAATGGTTGGTCTGCCTTAGAAAGTATATTTGAACATTATCTTGATTATATTATTGATAATAATAAAAACCTTATCCCTATCCAAGAAGTGATGCCTATCATTGGTTGGAATGAACTTGAAAAAATTAGCCTTGAATACATTACTGGTAAGGTAAACGCCATTGTCAGCAAATTGATCCAAGAGAACCAACTTAAAGCTTATGATGATGATGTGCTTAAAAACTTACTCAATGGCTGGTTTATGCATATCGCAATACATGCGAAAAACCTAAAAGAGCTTGCCGATAAAAAAGGCCAATTTATTGCTATTTACCGCGGCTTTTTATTGAGCTTGAAAGATAAATAAAATAGATAGGTTTTATTTGAAGCTAAATCTTCTTTATCGTAAAAAATGCCCTCTTGGGTTATCAAGAGGGTCATTATATTTCGCGGAATAACATCATTTGGTGACGAAATAACTAAGCACTTGTCTCCTGTTTACTCCCCTGAGCTTGAGGGGTTAACATGAAGGTCATCGATAGCAGGATAATAATACAGTAAAACGCTAAACCAATAATCCAAATCCAGCCATCCCAAATTGGTAGTGAATGATTATAAATAACAGCAAACAGTAATGGGCCAATAACACCGGTTGCATTGGTAAGGCTCACCAATAATCCCTGTAAAGCACCTTGCTGATGACTCTTTGTTTGGATAGACATCACTCCCTGTAATGCAGGTAAAGCGATCCCACCACCAGCCAATAAAATTAAAACAGGGAAAACTAACCAACCTTCAGATATAAACGCTAAAAAGGCAAATGCACTACTATCTGCAATAAATCCGAGCAGTACTGCCGTTTTTTCGCCCCATTTAGTGGCTATTCTTCCTGCCACAAAGGCTTGGAATACTGAGTGTAAAAGACCAAGACCCGCTAATGAAAAGCCAACCATCATGCTATTCCATCCAAAACGATTTTCGGTAAATAGCACCCACACCGTTGCGGGAATTTGGCCTATCAATTGCGCTGAAAAATAAATAATCAACAAAATGGGCATCGTTTTAAATAAAGTGATGTATACCGAATTCGATTGCGTCTCAACCCCTACTTCGGTATCTGTATTATCACGTGTATTTTTGGTTTCACGGAACCAAAACATAACCACAAGGAAAGTGACAATATTTAGCAACGCAGCGATAAAAAAGGGACTATGCGGTGAAATCTCTCCTGCAAAACCACCAATAATAGGCCCCGCTATTAAACCAAGCCCAAAACTTGCCCCTAACCAACCGAACCACTTCACGCGTTGAGAAGCTGAGGTGGTATCGGCAATGACCGATGCCGCGACAGCCCCAGTAGCTCCTGTGATCCCTGAAAGCAAACGGCCTAAATACAGCATCCAAAGCGCACTTGAAAAAGCCAGCAATAAGTAATCCAGCGATGCGCCTATTAATGACAACAACAGCACTGGGCGCCGACCAAATCGGTCAGACATTTTTCCAAGCCAAGGAGCAAAGATAACCTGCATTAACGCATAAAGTGCAAGCAATACGCCAAAGTGGTTAGCGATATCTTCCGAAGCAATAAATTCACGTAATAACGTTGGCAAGACTGGCATGATAAGGCCAATCCCCATGGCATCGAGTAACGTAATTACCAATGCGATCTTTGTCGAACTATTCATTTCACTTTTCTCTATCACTGATAGGGAGTGGTAAAATAACTCTATCAATGATAGAGTGTCAACAAAAATTAGGAATTAATGATGTCTAGATTAGATAAAAGTAAAGTGATTAACAGCGCATTAGAGCTGCTTAATGAGGTCGGAATCGAAGGTTTAACAACCCGTAAACTCGCCCAGAAGCTAGGTGTAGAGCAGCCTACATTGTATTGGCATGTAAAAAATAAGCGGGCTTTGCTCGACGCCTTAGCCATTGAGATGTTAGATAGGCACCATACTCACTTTTGCCCTTTAGAAGGGGAAAGCTGGCAAGATTTTTTACGTAATAACGCTAAAAGTTTTAGATGTGCTTTACTAAGTCATCGCGATGGAGCAAAAGTACATTTAGGTACACGGCCTACAGAAAAACAGTATGAAACTCTCGAAAATCAATTAGCCTTTTTATGCCAACAAGGTTTTTCACTAGAGAATGCATTATATGCACTCAGCGCTGTGGGGCATTTTACTTTAGGTTGCGTATTGGAAGATCAAGAGCATCAAGTCGCTAAAGAAGAAAGGGAAACACCTACTACTGATAGTATGCCGCCATTATTACGACAAGCTATCGAATTATTTGATCACCAAGGTGCAGAGCCAGCCTTCTTATTCGGCCTTGAATTGATCATATGCGGATTAGAAAAACAACTTAAATGTGAAAGTGGGTCTTAAAAGCAGCATAACCTTTTTCCGTGATGGTAACTTCACGGTAACCAAGATGTCGAGTTAACCACCCTTTAGATTCATAAAGCGAAAATAATGCGGCTCCAACGTACCCACCTAAATGGAAACGGCGTTCACTCCAATCTAAACACGCACAACAGATTTTACGTGAATGTTTGGAAGGAACGTCAATTCCCATTTCATGAAAATATTGAATACCACTTAATGTGATCATTGAACCATTTTCAGTGATCCATTGCTGTTGACAAAGGGAATCATAGATCTTAACGGCAACTTCGCCAGCTAAATGATCATAGCAAGTACGTGCTTTTCGTAAATGCACTGGCGAGCGCCAATGCAGATTTATCCAGATCCTTCAGCGAGCGGAGCCGTTTTTTCTGCCCAATCTTTCTGGCGTCACGGATGATAACGGCCAGCATGGCGTCCAGAACGTCCAATGCATCATCCAGCGCCAGCGTTTCCCATGCAAGGACAAAGGCAACCAGAACCGCCATCCTTTTCTGCGGTGACATCCTGGCAATATTGAACACCGAAGTCATACCAGCATAACGTGCGAGATTTTTCAGGCGCACAGCCGGGAGTGTACTCAGGTTTTCAGCATGCAGGCCAAAATCGTTCAGAGTTTTCCAGCGTTCAATTGCTTCATTAAACGCCGGACCACTGATGGTCACAGGGCCCTTTTTCAGTGATTCCAGTAAAGACAGGCGGCTGCAATCAGTTGGCCCCAGCAGCATCTCCAGCTGTGAACGCTGTTCGGCTGACGGTATCAGTGCCAGTTTGTTCCACAGGCGCAACGTCGCCTTTTCCCTTACCTCTGAAATCAACCGGGTCAGCGTAGTGGCTCCGGGGAGAATAATACGATGTTGCATAAGCCACCCTGTCGCCAGATCGAAAAGCAGGCCAGGACGTTCGTTGCTTATCCAGCTCCGGGTATATAAAAGACGGGTAAGGCGAAATGTCCAGGGCCAGGCAAATTCACGATACTGATAGTGCTGACGTATCAGCGCTGCATGCTCACGGCGGGTATTTTCCCTCTGACCGTATTCTGCAAGAACGGTGATATCACGAATCCCGAGCTGTCTGGCGGTAAAATGCCGGACGCCGGAAGGAATATGACCTGGGACCTACGTGCGCCCGCACCGACACCCTCACACCTTCGAGCTACTGTTGCCATTAAGGGGTCGTTTCGTGGTGCTGAATTTTGACGATCGGGGTACCGTCACCCATCGGGCGATATTGGGGGAAACCTGTACGGTGCTGGAGATGGCCGCAGGAACCTGGCATGCCGTGCTGTCGCTGGATACCGGTGGCATAATTTTTGAAGTAAAACACGGTGGCTATCAACCCGTGGCTGCCGATGACTATGCGCACTGGGCTCCAGCGGAAGGAGAACCAGGAACCACGGAGCTTATGGCCTGGTATGCGCAAGCGCAGGTGGGCGACAGCACTTTTGCCGTCTAAGGCGATAAACAAAAACGGAATGAGTTTCCCCATTCCGTTTCCGCTATTACAAACCGTCGGTGACGATTTTAGCCGCCGACGCTAATACATCGCGACGGCTTTCTGCCTTAGGTTGAGGCTGGGTGAAGTAAGTGACCAGAATCAGCGGCGCACGATCTTTTGGCCAGATCACCGCGATATCGTTGGTGGTGCCATAGCCACCGCTGCCGGTTTTATCCCCCACAACCCAGGAAGCAGGCAGTCCAGCCTGAATGCTCGCTGCACCGGTGGTATTGCCTTTCATCCATGTCACCAGCTGCGCCCGTTGGCTGTCGCCCAATGCTTTACCCAGCGTCAGATTCCGCAGAGTTTGCGCCATTGCCCGAGGTGAAGTGGTATCACGCGGATCGCCCGGAATGGCGGTGTTTAACGTCGGCTCGGTACGGTCGAGACGGAACGTTTCGTCTCCCAGCTGTCGGGCGAACGCGGTGACGCTAGCCGGGCCGCCAACGTGAGCAATCAGCTTATTCATCGCCACGTTATCGCTGTACTGTAGCGCGGCCGCGCTAAGCTCAGCCAGTGACATCGTCCCATTGACGTGCTTTTCCGCAATCGGATTATAGTTAACAAGGTCAGATTTTTTGATCTCAACTCGCTGATTTAACAGATTCGGTTCGCTTTCACTTTTCTTCAGCACCGCGGCCGCGGCCATCACTTTACTGGTGCTGCACATCGCAAAGCGCTCATCAGCACGATAAAGTATTTGCGAATTATCTGCTGTGTTAATCAATGCCACACCCAGTCTGCCTCCCGACTGCCGCTCTAATTCGGCAAGTTTTTGCTGTACGTCCGCCGTTTGCGCATACAGCGGCACACTTCCTAACAACAGCGTGACGGTTGCCGTCGCCATCAGCGTGAACTGGCGCAGTGATTTTTTAAATTTTTTAACCATGGGATTCCTTATTCTGGAAGATACGAAATAACAACAACATGAATAGTCCCTAAATTCCACGTGTGTTTTTTATTAGCTTCAAAAATCACTATTTCACGAAGAATTTAGACTGCTTCTCACACATTGTAACATTATTTACAACCACCTTTCAATCATTTTTGATAAATCATTGATTTCATCTTTGCTGCAATGATACTTAATAAACTCTGCAAGTTATCCACAGAGCAACACTCAATTTTATTGATGATATTCTTATTATACCAGACATTTTTCATACACTCCCTTGTACGGATAGTTTTCCGACAACTTCATGATTACATATCTTGCGGTTTTGATTATTTTTGCTGCAAGAAATACATACTTCAAACGAAAGGTCTTTATTTGCTGTCTGTATTCTGAAGAGTCCAAGGAATCAAACTTGAACAACAAAAATAGGTTATATGAAAGCATCATCATTTGAAACACGGCTTCATTCGCCCAAAATGACTTTAGCAAGAGATGACCCACCGCCATGTCGTATTTGGCTTCTTTGATATAGTTTTCAGCATTACCACGCTTTTCATAGTATCGGTGAGGAAGGTGCCCAGAAAACGGACACATCCAATTTGCAGGGCAATGCCCAGACGGTTGTGATCACCTCTGCTTTTTCCGATAAATTCCTTGTCTGCTTCATCAAGGTGAAAATATCGTGCCAGCTGAAGCTCATCCGGTTCACCGGTGAATCTGCCATAGCTTTCAGTCTGCTCAGTGGTCAGAAAGTCAACGGGCATATCGGCCTCCCTGCCTGACGGGCATTTAGTAACATTTTTGCAACCGTACGAAATGTTATAAATTATCGGACATCGTAAAACTGTTACATTAATATGTCTATTAAATCGTAAATTTGTAATAATAGACATGAGTTGTCCGATATTCGATTTAAGGTACATTTTTATGCGACTTTTTGGTTACGCTCGGGTCTCAACCAGTCAGCAGTCTCTTGATCTTCAGGTCAGAGCACTCAAAGACGCAGGTGTGAAAGCAAACCGTATATTTACCGATAAGGCATCCGGCAGTTCAACAGATCGGGAAGGGCTGGATTTGCTGAGGATGAAGGTGGAGGAAGATGATGTCATTCTGGTTAAGAAGCTCGACCGTCTTGGCCGCGACACTGCCGATATGATCCAACTGATAAAGGAATTTGACGCTCAGGGCGTGGCAGTCCGGTTCATTGATGACGGGATCAGTACCGACGGTGATATGGGGCAAATGGTGGTCACCATCCTGTCGGCTGTGGCACAGGCTGAACGCCGGAGGATCCTAGAGCGCACGAATGAGGGCCGACAGGAAGCAAAGCTGAAAGGAATCAAATTTGGCCGCAGGCGTACCGTGGACAGGAACGTCGTGCTGACGCTTCATCAGAAGGGCACTGGTGCAACGGAAATTGCTCATCAGCTCAGTATTGCCCGCTCCACGGTTTATAAAATTCTTGAAGACGAAAGGGCCTCGTGATACTATAGGTTAATGTCATGATAATAATGGTTTCTTAGACGTCAGGTGGCACTTTTCGGGGAAATGTGCGCGGAACCCCTATTTGTTTATTTTTCTAAATACATTCAAATATGTATCCGCTCATGAGACAATAACCCTGATAAATGCTTCAATAATATTGAAAAAGGAAGAGTATGAGTATTCAACATTTCCGTGTCGCCCTTATTCCCTTTTTTGCGGCATTTTGCCTTCCTGTTTTTGCTCACCCAGAAACGCTGGTGAAAGTAAAAGATGCTGAAGATCAGTTGGGTGCACGAGTGGGTTACATCGAACTGGATCTCAACAGCGGTAAGATCCTTGAGAGTTTTCGCCCCGAAGAACGTTTTCCAATGATGAGCACTTTTAAAGTTCTGCTATGTGGTGCGGTATTATCCCGTGTTGACGCCGGGCAAGAGCAACTCGGTCGCCGCATACACTATTCTCAGAATGACTTGGTTGAGTACTCACCAGTCACAGAAAAGCATCTTACGGATGGCATGACAGTAAGAGAATTATGCAGTGCTGCCATAACCATGAGTGATAACACTGCGGCCAACTTACTTCTGACAACGATCGGAGGACCGAAGGAGCTAACCGCTTTTTTGCACAACATGGGGGATCATGTAACTCGCCTTGATCGTTGGGAACCGGAGCTGAATGAAGCCATACCAAACGACGAGCGTGACACCACGATGCCTGCAGCAATGGCAACAACGTTGCGCAAACTATTAACTGGCGAACTACTTACTCTAGCTTCCCGGCAACAATTAATAGACTGGATGGAGGCGGATAAAGTTGCAGGACCACTTCTGCGCTCGGCCCTTCCGGCTGGCTGGTTTATTGCTGATAAATCTGGAGCCGGTGAGCGTGGGTCTCGCGGTATCATTGCAGCACTGGGGCCAGATGGTAAGCCCTCCCGTATCGTAGTTATCTACACGACGGGGAGTCAGGCAACTATGGATGAACGAAATAGACAGATCGCTGAGATAGGTGCCTCACTGATTAAGCATTGGTAACTGTCAGACCAAGTTTACTCATATATACTTTAGATTGATTTAAAACTTCATTTTTAATTTAAAAGGATCTAGGTGAAGATCCTTTTTGATAATCTCATGACCAAAATCCCTTAACGTGAGTTTTCGTTCCACTGAGCGTCAGACCCCTAAGCCAATTTTTTTTAAAAAATCAAAAAAGATTTAATTGATGTTTTTTTCATATTAATCATTATAGTAGAAATCCGGTTCAAAACTGGAGAAAAAACATGCGAAAGCATCCTAACATAATTCTTTCAATAGTTGGTTTATCTTTATTGTTAAGCTCTGATTTGGCTGTAGCAAACGAAAAAGAAGAACTCGCATTAGTGTTAAAACAACTCAAACAAGTTAAACAATCTTTACTTAAAAGTGAAATTGTTTCAGGAACCGAGCAATCAGAACGTTATCATTTTAACTATAAAGCAATACAAAATGATATTGATCATGTCATGCAAGGTATTGAAAGCTACATATCCCCGACAAGATCTCAACCTCGTTCGCTTAACTTTCCAGTGATTGAAGGCGAATATCAAAATGAATGATATGAGCGAAAAAACACTTAAGGCTTTTGAAGATGGTGCAACATTCACAATGGATCAATCCTTCAATTTTTTTGGTGCAATATGTATCGGTATAGCTCTATTTATAGTAGCTATCATTATTTTTTGTCTCTTAAAAGGTTTAGGGAATGAAGGTCTAAAGATTGATGAGTTGCCATCAGTTATTATTCGAGCTGTTGTTTTTGTTTTAATACTGGGATCTTTTATTTATTTTCAATAAAAATTTTTAAGGAGAAAAAATTCATGTTTAAAAAAGCAAAAGAATTATTTCAGATAAAAAGTAAGATCTTTCTATTTGGGTTAGCTTTATGGGGACAACATGTAATGGCAAAAATGCCATCTATAGATGACCCATCACAGGGTAAAAAAGGCGGGCTATTACCCAATATGCAAGCATATATGTATGACGGTTTCGCCGTTGGAGGGTTGATTATCGTTGGCGGTGCTTTTATTGTCGCAGCAAAAAATATCCTAATTGAATATAACAATATCGGCGAGGGTAAAGGCTCGTGGGCAAAATTTGGTACTTTAGTTGTTATAGGTGTTGTATTAGTTGTTGCTTGTATTTGGTTTGCAACATTGGCAGCTGAAACATTGCTAAATTAATAGATAAATAAATAAGATGAAAGATAACGACATTAAAATGCTTCCAGACCGTCTTAATCGGATGCCAGTAGTTTACAAAGGTATGACAGTCCGTGAATTATTATTGATGATTGGAGTTGGTACAATTATTGGTAGTTTGTTAGGAATTATCTTATTTATCTTATTTGGTCGCTGGGTGTTAATTCCCTCAGCGATTGTTTTCATGCCATTGCCAACCCTTTTTTTTGGTGGAAATAAAATCGCTAAATTAAAGCGAGGTAAACCAGAAACTTGGTTTTCACGGTCTATTGATTTGTTTTTCGCAAAGAAAGGATTCAATGGAAATAATCTAATTTTTAATGATGAACAATTTATCGTTAGACGAAAAAAACGAAAATATAATAAGGTAAAACAAAAATGAAATATTTACATGCACTTACTGGGAGAGATAAACACATCCAATCACTGAGATTTGTGATTATTGTATTGCTTGTAATTATTTTAGCTATGGCCTGGGGATGGCGTTCAGCGCCTAAAGATTTGACTATTCATATTCCACCAGATACTCGGTCGGGTAGTACTCGGCTTTGGTCAGATATAGATCCTAGTAACATATACGGATTTGCATTTTATATTTTTCAGCAACTTAATAACTGGCCAAGCAATGGAGAAATTGATTATAAACGTAATATAAATAAGCTCACTCCGTACTTAACACCACAATGCAAGGTGGTACTATTGAATGAATATGAAGAAAGACGACAGGGCGGTGAACTAAGAGAGCGCGTTAGAAATGTAGCTGAAATTGACGGACGTGGAATTAATTCAGAGATCAAAAATTATCAAACGAATCAGTTTGAGCCAAGAGTACAAATTTTATCGGATAAAGCGTGGATTGTAACATTCGATTTATATATTGATGAATATTACAAAGGGGAAGCCGTTAAACGAGCAATGGTTCGTTATCCACTTAGTGTTGTTAAAAGTGATACAAATCCTGAAGAAAACCCTTGGGGTTTAAAGCTTAATTGTTATGCAAGCCAACCTTTAAGACTTACGTCGTCTGTAGGAGAACACAATGAATAATCAGATGATTTTAAAACTTCCTCAATTGATCATGACATTATTGATTTTTGTATTGTCAATTAATAATGCTATAGCTGTTGAATTAATTACATGGGACAGAACACCTATCAAAATTACTATTAATCAGAATGATGAAAGAATGGTAATTTTAGAAAGAAATATATCAGTCGGATTACCCATATCGTTACAAGCTAAGCTCCGAGTACAAAGCCTAGGCGGGGTTTTATATTTAAAAAGCAATGCGCCATTTACTGAAACTCGATTAATGCTAAAAGATCTCGAGTCTGGTGAAATAATTTTAATTGATCTTACAGGAAATGGACCATCCAAAAAGAAATTAGAAACAATTAAAATCACGACTGAAGATGAAGCTAATTTAAAAAAAATAGAAGAAAATTATACAACTGTACATGATGAACAAGCATTACCTACTCCAGTTTTGCTTACTCGATATGCAGCACAAAATTATTATGCCCCCTTGCGAGCAATTGAAAAAGTACCTGGTATTAAACAAATTTCTATGTCTTTGCCTCCAATATTAACCAGGCTTGTGCCACAACTTCCTATTACTGCTGAGCCTAAATCAGTGTGGAGGCTAAAAAATTATGAAGTTGTAGCCATCAAATTAGTTAATTATAGCAAAGGTTATGTCAATTTAGATGCAAGGCTGTTGCAGGGTAATTTTTATTCAGCAACATTTCAACACAATATATTGGGTCCTCAAGGGGAACCTGCTGATACCACTATGCTTTATATTGTTACTAAAGGTAAAGTAATCAATGCATTTTTACCTGAATTAAATGGTAGAGGGGAATAATATGGCAACAATCAAAGGTAATAAATTGTTACCAATTATCGTTGGTAGTTTAATCCTAGTGGGGATTTTTATTGTAGTCATTTCGAATAAAAATAAAAAACAAGCATCATCAGTAACTGATGAAATCGTTGAAATAGCAGATTTGAATGAAGAAGATTTATCTGTACTAGGCATTACTGGGGATACTGAAAAAGATACAGTTCAGACTTTAGTGACGCTAGTTAAGACGTTAAAAAAGGATCAAGCTGATATAGTAAAAGAAATTAAAAATTTAAAATCTGAAAATGAAAATTTGAAAAAAACAAGAGTACCACAGTATAAGATAGAACCTCCATCAAATGATTCCAAATCTAATGAGCCTTCAGAGCTAGAAAAAAAAGTTTCAATTCTGACAGATAAGCTTAATAAATTAACAACAACCTCAACCATATCTAGTTCTAATGAAACGGTTGATTCAAAATCAGTTTCAATCCCAATAGGAAGAGGACAAGCAAGTCAGTCAAGTAGTAATGTTGATATATCTAATAGTGATGAAATTCAATGGGTTAATCCTGCTGACCAAATTGTTAGTAGTAAAGGTAGAAGTGCGCCGGAATTTCAGTTCCCGTCCAGTTTTAATGGGAAGGACCCAATTCGTTCAAAATTGAAAGATCATAAAGATAATATCAATCAGCCTATTGGCGAGCGAAAAGAAGAAAAAGATCTTCAACCATTTTATACAGTACCTGTAAATTCAACTCTAATCGGCTCTGTTTCAATGACAGCGTTACTTGGACGAGTTCCTATTGATGGTGTTGTATCAGATCCGTATCCGTTTAAAGCCGTGATAGGGCGAGATAATTTAATTTCAAATGGAATTGAATTACCACATGTTGAAGGAGCAATTGTTTCTGGGACTGCATCCGGTGATTACGTTCTATCTTGCGTAAGAGGTAACGTTAAATCAATTACATTTGTTTTTGATGATGGGCGAATTATCACTATTCCTGACTCAAAAAATAATGGCAATAAAGATGAAAGTATTGGGTGGTTATCTGATGAATATGGTATTCCATGTGTTTCAGGTGAAGTCAAATCTAATGCCAGCCAATATTTATCAACTGTAATAGGGTTAGGTACAGCAGCAGCAGCGGCAGATGCAATGGCACAACAAAATACTACTGTTGTAACAGATGGATCAAATGTTACCAATGCCGTTACTGGTAATAATGGTCAATACGTTTTAGGAAAAGGACTGAGTGGAGGAATTAATCAGACGATTGATTGGTTAAATAAACGCTATGGGCAAACTTTTGATGCAGTTTATGTTCCACCAGGTAAAGAAATTGCCATTCACATTAATAAGGAGCTACAAATTGATTATTTATTTGATGGCAGACTTGTTGATTATGAGATGAATACTAAAAAAATTGGAGTGCTTGATTAATGAAACAGAAACAAAAAAAAATGACTATTCTTTTATTAACTTTTGTCACAGCTCTATTTTTATCTGGTTGTAGTACTTCAAAAGAAAAAATGTTTCCACATAGCAGTGAGACAATGAGTGATATTTACAATAAAAAAACAGGAGGAGGTGCTTCTCAATTGTTTGATAATCGACTTCAACTTAGACGAGAAGTTGATAATTTAACCCAAAATGTTGAAATGATGACTCATACACGAACAGCAGAACAAGAAATTAATAATCTCTTTCAACGTTTACCGAACCCCGATTTAGTTATGTATGTCTATCCTCATTTGACTAATGGGAAATTACCCGTACCAGGATATTCAACTGCATTCTCATTCTATGGCGATGTGCAATATGCTATGCCTGGTGAAAGAGTGGATAATTACTATGGTGAAAGAGTGGAGAATTACTAATGAAATTATTTAGTAAGAAAAAAGGTTTACAAAAAGAAATTCAAGTAAGTGATAAACCTAAAAGGCAAGGCAATTTGACTCATAGGCATAAAAAAAACTTCATTTATGCCAGTAATGGGAAGAAATCAATTATTGATTATTTACCTTGGGTTGAATTTGATGAGGTTCACAATTCAATTTTACTTGAAGATGGTCGCTCTGTTGGTGCGGTATTTGAAATTATTCCGTATGGCACTGAAGCAAAATCAATATCTAAACTTCGTGATATAAGTGATATTGTAACAAATAGTATCGAGGATACTTTTGATGAAAGAGATACTAATCCATGGATCATACAATATTTTTGTCAAGATGAGGATAATTTGCAAGATTATATCTCTTTATTAAGACAATATCCTAAACCACATGCTAAAGAAACTGAATTTACAAAAAAATGGCTAAGCATAATGGAAGCGCATCTTGATAATATTACTAAAAAAGATGGGCTTTTTTTTGATAATACAGTTACTAAAACACTTTGGCGAGGACAAATTAGAAAAACTCGGCTGGTTATATATCGATATCTCGGTACCAAAGAACGTGAAGATTTAAATCCACAAGAATCACTTGATATTGTTTGTAATAATTTGACACTTGCGTTGAAAGGAGCAGGAATTGTAGTCAATAGATTGGGAAAAAATGAGGTTTCTCGTTGGTTAGCTCAAATATTTAATCCCTCACCGTTACAAGGTGGAAAAAACTTTATTAAGCAGTTGATGGATGAGCAAAAACAGATTGATGAGTTACCTATAATTACTGATTTTGCAGAAAACCTTTTTTATAGTGAGCCAGAGATTAAAGAAGGTTACTGGCATTTTGATAATACACCACATGCGGTTGTTGTTGTCGATAGATTAAAGCTTCCCCCCAAGATTGGCCATATTACAGGTGAGACAAGTAAAGCCGATGGAATAAATGCGCTTTTTGATGTATTGCCAGAATCAACAATGATGTGTTTAACAATTGTAACTCATCCTCAAGATAAACTAGAAGATCATATCAATTTTATTCGTGGTAAAGCGATTGGTGAGAATGCTGAATCTTTGTCTGTTAAAGAAGATTGTGCTGAAGCTATGGAGTATATTCGTCAACGTAAAAAAATGTATTACAGCTCTGTTGCATTTTATGTTAAGGATTCAAGTATAAGTGGATTAAAACGTAGAATACAAGCACTGAGTTCAGTACTCAACAACAATGGTCTTGTCACAGTAGCTGAAGCTAATGAAGTTGCTCCTGCTTCCTCGTTTTTACGATGGTTGCCGATGAATTATAACCCTCAAAATGACCCACAACGATTATACGTTAAATTTAATTGGTGCAAACATTTGGCTAATTTATTACCTGTTTTGGGAAGGAGCACTGGAACAGGTCATCCAGGCGTAACTTTTTTTAATCGAGGAGGTGAGCCGTTAAGCTACGATCCTATGGTTGATAAAGCTCAAAATGGTCACAAACTTATTTTAGGTCCAACCGGTGCAGGTAAATCAGCAACACTAAATATCGAAATAGCTCAGCTTGTTGCTATGTATCGTCCACGAATGATTATTGTCGAGACGGGTAATTCTTTCGGCCTTCTTGTTGATTTTATGGAGCAACAAGGAGTAAGCGTTTATCGAGTTTGTTTAAAACCAGGAAGCGGTGTAGTGCTTAATCCATTAGCTGATTCTCATTTAATTTTACAAAATAAAGATATTCAGTTTGAAATCGATGAAAACAATTTGAGTGATGATATTGTTAGTGAAGCACTTGAACAAAATGATGATGAAGATGCACAACGAGATGTGCTTGGTGAAATAGAAATATCTATACGTTTAATGATCACAGGTGGAGAAGAAAAAGAGGATGAGTTGCTTCGTCGTTCAGATAGGGCAATGATTAGACAGGCTATCGTTATGGCCGCTCAAGTTGCATATGCAGAAAAACGGCAAGCTATTCCAAGTGATGTTCAAGATGCATTATTTTCTTTAAGTAAAGATGTAAATTTACCAGAAGCTCGGCGTGCAAAAGCATATGAAATGGCTGAATCATTAAGTATGTTCACTCAAGGATTTGAAGGTGAAATATTTAACCAACAGGGAACATCTTGGCCTGATGTTGATGTGATTCATGTCGATTTAGCGACTTTTGCCCGTGAAGGTTATGAGGCTCAATTATCAATTGCATATATTTCTCTAATTAATCACATAAATAATATGGGGGAACAATATCAACATCAATCAAGAGCTATCGTTAATATTACCGATGAGTCACATATTATTACCGTAAAACCACTTACAGCAGCCTATTTAACAAAAGCGTCAAAAATGTGGCGTAAATTAGGAGTATGGTTGTGGTTAGCAACTCAAAATATGGAAGATTTTCCTGATGCTGCATCAAAGTTGTTATCGATGATAGAGTGGTGGGAAATGTTAGTAACAGAATCATCTGAAGCAGAGAAGATACGTCGTTTTAAAGCATTAACAGATGAACAAATTTCAATGATCACTTCTGCTTGTAAATCTGCTCGTCAGTACACCGAGGGCGTTGTGTTATCAAAAAATGTAGAATGCCTTTTCCGAATCGTTCCCCCAAGCCTTTTTTTAGCACTAGCTATGACCGAAAAGGATGAAAAAGCGGAGAGAATGAAACTAATGAAAGAATTTAATATCAGCGAACTAGATGCTGCTATTAAAGTATCTGAAAAATTAGATGAAGCTCGAGGTATTAGTTCACGAATATCTAAGGATTCATAATGAATGATAATACTTTTTTATTTAATGCAACTTCATTAAAAAAATCAAATATTAATCTTGTTCATAGTAAAGATTTTGAAGAATTCAGTTTTGAATTATTAGGAAAAATTGGGGACATAATTTCGACTAAATTACGTTTGTGCCGTATACCTGTAGATGATCATACCAAATTTGAAATACTGTATAAACAATATGCTTTAATCGCTTTTGAAGGAAAAAAATCAGCGTGTTTAATTGAAGTATCATGCAATCCTAATTTAAATAAAATCCATTGGCCACAATTAGCTGATATTGAAACAGGGAAACGTCTATGTATTGATGTTGTTGACTGGATTGATGCATTTTTGCTTATTAAACATTTAATGACTTTAACTGTGGGGGCTGATGCATGAAACGTATATTAGGACTGATTGTATTTGCAAGTTTTCAATGTATTGGGGCAGATATTCATAGTATTGATGTTTTCGTTAATCATGAGCAAATAAGTCAAATTAAAAATTGTCATGATAATTGTCAAATTTATGATTTAGATGGTACAGAAATTCTTTTGAATTCTTTTTTTGGTGAGTTATCTAGTGATATTAATGATGCTTATTCGGATGTTGAGAAAAAATTGAATTCTTCAGAGTGGAAAACGTATGAATCTAAAATAATTGAAGCCCAAAAAACGGTTATAAAAGCATTTAATCTTGGTATAAAAAAATACCCTGCAATTGTTATTAATGAAAAAAATGTGATTTACGGAATAACAGATGTGGCACGTGCAATTCATGATTTTAATGAGGGGAAATAATGATAAAAAAAATAAAATTTAGTTTACTTGGACTCATAATTACTATGCCGAGTTTTGCCACTTATATTAGTACTCAACAAATAGTTCAATCAGCTCTCTCAACTAGTTGTACTGAATATAAAATTGCAGGGACATGTTTTTGGCTTTTTTGCTCATACGGATGCAAAATCAGAACATCTGTAAAAGTGAAGCATTATATTCCTGATGTTGTTATGTCTACATATGAACAACCATTTAAAAATCCTTGGACTGAAATTAATACAATCACATCATCAGCAAGTTCATTAGTAGGGTCAAATATTCAAGGAGGAGGGGATACAAATAATCGTCAAGCAAATAATCGAACAAAAATTCGTTTTAAAGATGTTCAAGCTATTGGGCATCCAGGCGGTGCTGCTTTTTCTCAAATGCTGTCAGGTATGGGCTACTACTGTGATAATGGGGTAACGCCATTTTATCCTTATTTCGTGAGTGAACTTGATTTTATTGCATGGCGATTAGCACTTGTTGAATCAGTATATCCAGAGGCATTGTCTCCAGGCGTACGAGAGATTGGTAATTCCTCTAATATGTGGGGAAATATTTATCCAAGAGCAGGGGCGGTTACGCAAAATGATGATTTTAAAGCAGGGGCTGTGGTGGTTCAACGTGGTGCTGATGTACTGACTAATAGTAATTCATTACATATTGTTCAAAATTATACTAAGCGCAAAAAAGATGGTTTTTGGCCACCGGCTCCTGTTAAAGAAAATACAAAAAATCATAAATGGCAACAACTGGCACCAACATTGAATATGTCATGTGGCATTTTTCCAAATATTGATGATACAGCTAGTATTGATGGGGCCTATGTTTATGCTTTGTGGAGACCGTATGCATGTTGTAAGAAACGAGGGCAAAAATTTTTATACAGTATTGATTCTGGGGGATGATATGGCAAAAAAAACAACAATAACTATAACAACATTATTACTAACAATTAGCGCATATAGTTACGCTAATTCAACTGGGGGGATATCTGATAGCCTTTATTATCGTATCGGAGGTGGTTCAGTAAAGGGATCTACATATACATTTGATAAACCCAAATCGATTATAAATATGGGCAAATGGAACTCAAGTTTGATGTGCGGTAATTTTGATATTAGCTCAACAATTTCAAATCAACTTAACGGTGTGACAGATGGTTTTAACAATATTATGAGTGAGGTTATTAACAATGCTAAAGGCGCAGTGGCCAGTTTGCCCGCTTTGATTATTCAACGCTCTAATCCTCAGCTTTATGATTTGTTGACAAACGGGGTGTTACAAGCAAAGTTAGATTATTCCGATATTAAGACTAGCTGTAAGCAACTAGCTGAAAAGATGACTGATTATTCAGATTCTGCAAGTTTGGTTCAATCTGCTAAGGCCGAAAATATGGCCGAGATGTTGAATGGAAAGAAAGTTGATGCTATTAGAGTTGATAAACAAATTGATAATGAGGCCGGAAAAAATGGTATCTCTTGGATAGGAGGATCAAAAAGAGGCGGAAAGGGACAACACCCCATTAACATAACTAGTGATGTCGCATTAGCTGGATATAACTCATTGATTAATAGAACAGTTACAGATACAACACCTGTTAGTAATGCGCAAGATAAGGGAGGAGTATATAGAACATGGAATAAACCAAGTGACGCACAAGTTTGGTTAACTGATGTAATCGGTGAACGAACCATGATAACTGATAGTGAAAATAAAAATGATAATGATATAGGAAAACCAGGTACAGGTTTGAACCCTAAAACTCAAGAATACTATGAACTCTATTATAAAAAATTAGTTGATCTAGTAAATGGCACAAAACCAATTAATAAAGCAGAATTGGAATCATTGGAAGGGAGTTCAGTGAATGTAACTCGGAGCGTAATTGAAACTTTACGAGAGGATAATGAAAGAGTCGTGCTAGTGAGCCGTTTAGCTAGCGAGATGGCGTTGTCTAGAACTATTGAAGAGGCAATGATGGCAAGACGTATTATTTTAGCTGGACGTAAAGAGCCAAACATCGCAAAAAATGAGCAAGCCCAATCTAAAATTATAGATCAAATCGATGAGCTGGATATGGAGCTGAATCAAATTAAATTAGAGTACGATATGCGTAAATCTATTGCTGGAAATACTTTATTAGTCATACAAGAGCGAAAATTGCAAAGGCAACAAGGCATTATTTTTCCAATCGACAGTCATGAATCTTTTGATGCAAATAAATAATGGGCTAAATATGAATAAGAAAAAAGCTATTAAATTTGTCATTTCTCTTTTTATTTTACTTGGGTTGCTTTGTTGCATAGTATCTATTTTTTCATTTGAAACAGAACATAAAGTTGCTTCCATTAATGGATTTTTGAATAACAATTATTGTTTTTTTCTGGTAATTCGTTTAGTCATTTATTGTTTTATTTATTTTCTTTTATTTAAATTTAAACAGATGATAAAAACCAAAATTAAAAATGAAAAACAGAAGGATTACAACAAGCTATTCTTCAAAACCAGCATTATATGCGTTGTTTTAATTTGTTTTAATGAAACAATGCTCTTTATGCGTTTTATGGGGTAATTAAAATGTCTGCAATGAGTTTTTTTGACTATGTGACATTGTCACTAGCTTGGTTGATTAATAACGGAATATGGAACATTATATCAACATCTGGTATTTTTATTTTGCCATTTATTTTTAAAATGCTTAGCATTCTTATGAAAATTAGAGAAGATGGTGAATTAAAAGGTAAGCATGCAAACGTTATTGTTACTCGATTAGAAACTTACGTTTATATAAGTATGGTTGTAATTTTCTTTGCATGTTATCCCTCAATCCCTCTTGATATTCGAGTATTACATTATGAACATAGCGGATATTCAGCAGTTATAGATGAAGGAAAAATTACACAACAAAAAATGAATTGTTCTTATGCCGAAATATCACCAGAAAATTCATCATTTAAACATAATAATATTCTACTTAGTGGAAAGCAAGTCTATGTACCCATTTGGTGGTACTTTGTACATTCTTTATCTTCTGGTGTTACACAATCTGTAGTTACGACATTACCGTGTAATACGGATTTACGAGAGGTTCGTTCAACAATTTCAGAATTAGCTGTGACAGATCCGATTTTGAAAAAAGAAGCGAATGAGTTTTATTCATTTTGTTTTAACCCGTCTTTTAATAAATTGAGTGCTGAATTACCTAAATTACCAGATGATTTAATCAATGATGTAACATGGCTTGGGTCATCATATTATTTAAATACACCAGGATATTATGATTCTTTTAGAGCTCAGAAACCTCAAAAAGATTGGCCATATGACGAGCAGAGAGATGTCGGTTTAACACCAGGTGATGATTATACTGGTTATCCTTCGTGTAAAGCATGGTGGAGCGATAGTAAAGTTGGATTAAAAAAGAAAATTATTGATAATATTAATCT
Organism: Gilliamella sp. B2969; assembly: GCF_026536195.1. NCBI lineage: Bacteria > Pseudomonadati > Pseudomonadota > Gammaproteobacteria > Orbales > Orbaceae > Gilliamella > Gilliamella sp. B2969. The sequence goes on along the minus strand of NZ_JAFNOP010000002.1, from coordinate 225,561 downwards.
ACAAATCAAGATTGAATCTAATGAAAAATCAAGAACGGGTAATATAAATCCTAACATTAATAAATTTTCATTTTGGGAGTGGATAACAACAAATCAACAAGAAAGAGATGAAATTGTTTTACGTTCGGTTTTATCAGCCAAAAAAATGTTGGCCACCTCCGATTATATGTTCCTTGATTACGGAAATAAAGATCCTTCAGTATCTCAACAAATTGGTAGTGCAATTGCATCTACTGGTGTATTTTTTAAGTCTATGACCACATTCATAGAGGTTGATGCATTAAGACAAGCAGCTCCGATGCTACAGTCAGTATTATTAATGTCTGTAATTATTTTATTACCCATTATCATATTGATTGGAGGGTTTGAGCCTAAAACTGTAATTACGCTAACATTTATTATATTTTCATTGATATTTTTAACATTCGTTTGGGAACTTGCTCGTTTTCTAGACTCTAGACTTATTAATATTATGTATGAAAATAATGCTGTTCAATTTATGACTGATAGGTGGACAAGTGATAAATCTTTAATTGATATTATTACGTCAATAATCTTTATTGGATTCCCTATAATTTTGCTAGGAAGTTTGTCGTGGGCTGGAGTGAAAACGGGCGTAGCAATAAATAGTTTTATGGATAGAAATTCAAGTAAAATGCTAGAGGCAGGTAAGGAGGGAATAAATAAAGCTAAACAAGGTGGTCAAATAGCAACTAAAGTAATAACGAAAGGTAAAAGTAAATAATTAATAGCGTCAAAATAACTGGCATTAAATACTAAATGTCAGTTATTTAAAATAATTACCACTTTATCTCACCATCTTTTGTGTAAGCATGACCATCATCATCGAAATATGCTATTTCATCTTTGTTCTTTTCTTCTTTAGTACTGGTTTCACACCACATATCAAAAAGCTTTACTACAAAAAATAGTAATGCTCCGACAAATGTAAATAACAAAGTTATACATTTGATGAATATCTCAAATCCATCACTATTAAACAGCATTTTATGGCTTGTGTCTGATTGTATTGACTTATCTTTATTTTTCATTGTTATGTCTTTGATTAAAATTTATGCTTTATATATAAAATATATTTTGCTCTGTGTCAATGCAAAATGCTTAAATGGCAAAACAAAGGGTAAAAGGGTAATGGATATTAATGGTAATGGGCCATAATGGGAATGGCCCTACCTTGAAAAGGCTAAAAGAAAAAGGGCATAACATAACTATCTGTTGATTCTGAATTTAATATTGAATTTAGCGAATAATTTGCATTATAATAGAAACTGTTTTCAGCTACTTTTGTAGCAAACAACGAGAAGATGATCGTTAATTCTCAGACGTTGCCAGTGAAATGGAACGTTCCTTTATTAAGGTGATCACATACCATTAGCCAACAAACTCACTACATTCGTAGGTTGGTAGCATCTATTTGATGTTGAGTTCATATAAACTTATCTTTTACTCACCCATAGGGGAATATTTTCTCCTGTGGAAATTATTCTCCTTATTTCACTTAATTAGGAGAATATCCATGTTAACCAACGAATACATACTTCTTTCAACAGAATATTTCCTTGCTTTAGTTAATTGCGAAGCAACTATTCCAGATGATGTATCATTAAGTTCAATTATTCAACAATACTTACATAAGTCTAAATTATAATTTCAACCAAGAGGGGGAGATTTTCACTCCTCTTGGGTGATATCTCCTGATTTTTTTTGAGGAGGGTTATTATGAAATGGTATTCAGAGCATAATATTCATACTAAATCTGAGTTGATTAATTTATTAATTGCTCCTGTGTATAGTAAATATTATGAAGAAAAAACATTGCAATTTTATGTTTGTAATGACTATGTTCATGGTTTAACCATATTATGGTCATTAATTGAATTTAATGTTACAAATGATTATCAAAATATTTTACTAGCGGGTAAATATTGTTATATAAAATGTAATTTGATCAAAAAAATTAACGAGGCTTGGAGCTATTCATTTTATTGTGAATCATCTTTTCCTCCATATAATTCATGTCCACTTAATTATCTTGAATTAGCTAATTTTGAAGTAAATCAAGAATGGCGTACTCAAGTTAGAAATTATCATCAACTACAAAAATAGTTTTCCTATTTAAACCAGCTCACCTCATGACATGATGAAAGAGGTAATGGTTTTTACTTTTTATCCTGGAGCATTAATATGATATCAATACCTGGTGAATTAGTGATTACGACCAGAACGGGTAAATATGGCAATTTCAATGTTGCAAAGCTTTTTACGTCCATCGGTGAATTTTCTTTAAAAGATAATAAACTTTTGGATCAGTATGAAGCTGGTAAGTATGAAGGGTCATTTGTTATTAAACAAATCAAATCTTCTTCATATAGTTATGGCAACCGCGTTGTTATTGAATGTTGTGCATATATTGAAGATATGGATCTAGTTAATTCATTTAACTTGGATGAAACAGATTCAGAAATAATACATATATCAGAAGACCCTATTTGTCAAAGAGAGTCATCTGAGGTTCAGAAAGTTAATTCTGAGCATCAATCTGAAGAAACTATGATTATCCATAGTTCAGGTGATGCAGAACTGTTTGGGTTTTTGTGGCCAATAGGTGATCAAGTTAAACTAGATTCAACAGAGGATCGCTTAAAAATACGATCACAGAAAAAACGGTTAATAGAACTTGGTTACTGTTTTGATTATAAAAGCCAATGTTGGAATAAATTGCCAGAACAATTTTAACTTAACTTTTCTATTTATCTCTAGGGAGAACAAGGTCTCTCTAGAGATCGTTTCTCCTTAGGTTGATTATATTGATTTAAGGGGAAACTTTTAATGAGTAACATTCTTATATTACAAGATATACCAGATCTGAAATGTGATTGTTGTATTGCGAATAATGACTCCGAACTGATTTTTTTATCTGTATGGGGAAAAGATACGGCAATGCAGGAGCTCTTTGCAAAACTTACGATTGGCGAAACAACTAAGCATGGTTTGAAGGATATTAAGTTAAATCATCATCGAGTGTTTTTAGCCGAAGGAAAGCATTATGCAAAACGCACATTGAAAGTAACAAAAACATTATTTGGTTCGTTGATTCATGCCTTTATTTTTGATAAACGCATTATTGAACCAAACCGTGATTCAAATTCAATGATTTCTATTTATAAAAAAGAAGATATTTCCACTATATATAATCGTTACTTTGATGCAATTAAAACTCTTTCCTCTGTACCATTTTTAGAACATTGGGCTGACGAAATCGTATCGATTGCTAAACAACAAGGAATGATTAAAGAACATAAAGCAATTGTTGGTGACATTGATGCAACAACAATCATTGTAAACGACACAATATTAACTCAAATCATGAGTCAAAATATTCGTGATGGTATTTTAACTTTATTATAGGAAGTATGTATGGTTGCACTTTTATCACCACGAGTGGCGCATAATTTTGCTAAAAATGGCTATTATCCAACGGATGATGCTACAACAAATGCAATTGTTAGTCATTTTGTAAGAACTGATAATACAGCTATTAGGGTTTTAGATCCTTGTGTCGGAGAAGCTCGAGCAGCAAGTAATATTACGTATTCAATTAGTCATAAGGCAAAACTGTATGGTATTGAATACAATCGATATCGAGCAGATATAGCTGAAAAATATTGTGATGTTCTGTTAAAAAGTGACTTATTTGATACCGTTATTTCACCTAATTCTTTTGGTTTATTATTTTTAAACCCGCCATATGGAAATTTGACAAGTGAACATAATGGAGCAATTACAAATTACCAAAAAGACTACAAACGATTAGAGAAAATATTTTATCGTTTTACTATTCCGTCTCTTCAGTATAACGGTATTTTAGTATTAATAATTCCGTTTACTCAGCTTGATGAGATGCTTTCAAATTGGATTGCGAGTCAGTTCACTGATATTTCAATATTTACAGCTTGTGATAAGCAATTTAACCAAGTTGTTATTTTTGGAAGAAAAGTTCGACAAAATGATATAGCTCTTCAGGAAAAAAATGAAATGAAGGCAAAATTTAAGGCTATTTTTGAAGGAAAAATTGTTCCTGATGAGATTGCTGTGACAGATAAGCCGAATTATCAAATTCCTGAATCAAAAAGTGAAATTAAATCTTTTTATAAGTTATCATTTACTGATGTAGAGTTAGAGCAGGAAGTTAAAAAGATCGGTGGATTATGGAATGACTTTAATCTTTTTTTCAAAAGATGTTGTGAATCTAAACGTAAACCGTTGTGTAAAATGTCCGACTGGCATTTATCTCTAGCACTAGCTGCTGGTGAAATTAACGGTATTGTAAAATCCAATACAGGTAAAACTTATATTATCAAAGGTGATACTTACAAATCAAAGTTGAAAAGTGTTGAAGATACTTTGGATGATGAGGGCCTTGTTGTTGAATCAAAAACAATTTTGACAGATAAATTTATTCCTTCAATAAAAGCGTGGGATTTCACTCCATATTCTGAAACATTTGGTTCGTTATTGGTAATTTCGACTCAAATTAATAAAGTTGATGAATTGGATGAAAATGATGAACATGTTGAAATTATTGAGAATAATCAATCATGCTCAGTTCTTACTGGATTGATTTATTATACACCAGGAATTAAGTTTTTGGCCGAACATGATTGTGATATGGCACTTGCTGTTTCAAAAGCTTTCAGTCGTTATAGAAATGGCGATTGGGGAGATGATATGGACGATAGTGATACAAAATTGAATGATCAAGTATTAAAACAAGGACAAAAAAATGATCGCTTATTTGCAAGTTATAAGCTTTCTGATGATACAAAACTATGGATTATTACTGAATGGCATGATGAACGGGGTTTTATAACTACGTTGATGTTGCCAAATGAATATTAAATCTATATTAATTTAAACATTAACCCATAAGGGATACAATCCCTTTGGGAGCTTGTATCCCTTTTTATTTAAGGATTAAAAATGGAACAAGTAACATCAAATATACAAATTGATTTAAATAGTTTTATTAACGAGTTTAAAGATTCATTATTGGATAGTTTAAATGCATCTAATCCTCCAGTCTATCTTCCGGATGATATGTCATTTGAACGACAATCAATTATGGATCGGCTAAAACGTAAACCTTTTACTGCTCAAGCTCATGTTGTACAGGCTGTTACAAAATTGTTATTAGATCAGAATGAACCCGCTGCGATTATCAATGCAGAAATGGGAACTGGAAAGACAATAATGGCAATTGCTGTGGCAGCAGTACTTCACTATGAAGCCCAGTATCGACGTAATCTGATAATTTCGCCACCTCATCTTGTATATAAATGGCGACGAGAAATTTTAGAAACGATACCAGGTGCAAGAGTATGGGTGTTAAACGGTCCAGATACACTTGTTAAGTTACTCAAATTGAGACAAGAGTTGCGATTGGGTATTACGTCTGATGTGCCAGAATTTTACGTTTTAGGACGTGTTCGTATGAGAATGGGCTATCACTGGAGACATACATTGAAATCAAAGCCTGTTTATCAAAAGCATAACATTCATGATGAACACGGAGAGGTTGCTACAAAATATATCAAGCGTGAATGTGCAGCTTGCCCTGATTGTTTCAATGTTTGTCGTAACGATGAGGGAGAGCCGATACTTTTACATGAGTTTATTTTTCGAGACAAACGCGGAAATTGTGAAAAATGCGGCAGTGCTTTATGGACATTGATGAGAACATCAAATAAATCGAATTCAAGCTTCAGAGACAGGGTTAAAAAATCAATGTGCCAAATTCCTTTTATTGGACCAGTGAAAGCTGAAAAACTGATAGATCAATTCGGTGATGATTTTCTTTCGGACATGCTTGCGGATAACTCCGCAGATTTTGTTAACCTAATGAATGAAGATGGTGATTTTATCTTCACTGATAGACAAGCTCGAAGAATGGAGAAAGCTTTAGCAAAACTTGAATTCGGATTTGGTGAAGGTTCTTATCAAGCGACTGAGTTTATCAAACGGTATTTACCTCAAGGCTTTTTCGATTTACTGATTGTTGATGAAGGCCATGAGTATAAAAATCAAGGGTCGGCGCAAGGTCAGGCAATGGGGGTACTTGCAAGCCAGGTTAAAAAAATTTTACTTTTAACTGGTACTTTAATGGGCGGATATGCTGATGATTTATTTTTCTTACTTTTCAGGGTATTAACCTCAAAGGTGATTGAAGATGGCTACAAACCCAATAGCAGAGGATCACTTGGTACAGCTGCTATGGAATTTATGCGAGACCACGGAATTATTAAAGATGTTTATACCGAGCAACACGGAGATAGTCATAAAACCGCTAAAGGAAATCAGATCTCACACAGAACACAAAAAGCACCAGGTTTTGGACCGAAAGGCATTTTACGTTATGTGTTACCTTATACTGTATTCCTGAAGCTTAAAGACATAGGAGATAACATTTTGCCTAAATACACTGAAGAATATATTGATATTTCAATGTCTGATGAACAACGAAGTTATTATGATAGCTTATCTAATACATTAAAAAGTGAGTTAAGAAAAGCGCTAGCAAAAAAAGATACTACTCTGTTGGGGGTTGTTCTCAATACATTATTAGCTTGGCCAGACTGCTGTTTTAGAGCCGAAACGGTCATACATCCAAGGACAAAAGATAAAATAGCTTTTGTGCCATCAATATTTAGTAATGGTGATAATAGTGGCTGCTTAATTGATATTTCACCCAAAGAGCAGTATTTAGTTGAACTGTGTTTAGCTGAAAAAGCTCAAGGTCGAAAAGCATTAGTATACGCAACGTATACCGGCACTCGAGACATAACTGGTAGGTTAAAGCAAATTCTTGAGCAAGCAGGATTAAAAACGGCTGTATTGAAAGCTAATGTTTCGCCAGAAAAGCGGGAGGATTGGATTCTTGATAAAGTTGATAGGGATTATGATGTTGTCATAACTAATCCTGAACTTGTTAAAACAGGTCTTGATTTACTCGATTTTCCGACCATTATTTTCTTACAAACAGGTTTTAATGTATATACATTGCAACAAGCAGCCAAACGTTCGTTTCGTATTGGCCAAAAAAATGACGTAAAAGTTATATTTTTGGGCTATGAACGTTCTGCTCAAACAAGTTGTCTTGCGCTCATGGCCAAGAAAATAGCAGTATCACAAAGTACTTCAGGTGAAATGCCTGAATCAGGATTAGATATACTTAATTCTGATGATGAATCTATTGAAGTGGCTTTAGCAAGACAGCTAATTGCAGTATAAAATAAGTGATATAAGATAAAAGCTGGCATGTTATATGTCAGTTTTTGTTATTATAAATCCATTAACAATATGATAAGTAATAATAGTCATAAAATAAAGACTAAATGTGTTATGCACATTTAGTCTTTATACTATAATTAACTTGTTAATTCATTAATATTATCAATAATATGCCCATCAATGTTTAATACTGCTTCTGAGTATAAGTCAAAATAGGCATCATGACCTAACTCTTTAAAATGTTCTAAAAAACAGATCAAAAAGCATTGTTCAAAATTTCCTGATGATAACATTTCTTTGTAGGATGAATTAAAACGAATGGCAATTTTTTCATAAAAATCAGTTTGATATTTACATTGCCATTGTTTTTTCAGCCAATTTTCCATCTTAGACCAGTAAATATTAAATTCAACACCACCAGCATCAGATAATGACTTAATCAAATCATAACGTTGAATATTAGACAAAATATCTTTATCAATTTTTATAATGTCATCTCTAAGATAGAGTTTTCTACTATTCTCAATATACATAATTGTTCTCCTATAGTTTAATTGAAGGAGAACCCTCCATTAGGAGCATCCTCCTAATGGAAATGGTATTGTTGTGTAAAATATCTATAAAGCTAATTCATAACGAGCTAGATTAATGAGTTTATCTATTTCAATATTACGAACAGCTATTAATTTGCGTTTCAGAAATTCGGAAAAACTAGTTGTTTGGTTTAACTGCCAATGAACTAATAGTGCATTTACTAAGCCACTAATCACTATGCTATTAGTAGAATTGTCTATTATTGATGCTCGTTCAACTTTACATGGACGATTATTTATTGCACCATCAATCCAAATTTTACCAAGAAGGTGAGTGATTTTATTTTCAACTTCAATAATTGAATTAAAACTATGCTCAGAATTAATAATCTCAACCTGGTTATTGTCAGTAAAGGTGATTTCTAATTTATATCCATAATTATTTTCAAATAAGTCAATGATGTAATTAATTGTCATGATAATTCTCCTAATGAATTAAAGTAAGGAGAATAATTTCCACAGGAGAAAATATTCCCCTATGGGTAAGTGAATGAAATATCAATTAAATAGATATTTCCTTATGTTGTTTGTAGATTAAGACTATATTGAACACGGAACTAAACGAATTATTTCCGGTTGGTTTGATTTGCTTTTAATTTGCCATAAATCATACTGCGATTGTAATGATAACCACATTCTTGCAGTACTAATACCAGCTTGTTCTAATCGCCAAGCTAATGTCGGCGATATAGGAGCTTTACCGTGTAAAACTCTTGATATTGCTTCACGTGAAAACCCCAAATGTTTAGCAAAATCGGTAATAGTCATATTTAATGTATTAGGTAAAATTTCATCTAATAAAATTTCACCGGGGTGAGAAGGATTAAACATTTCCATAAATGCTCCTAGTGATAATCTTCATAGTCCAGTATAAATACATCGCCATCGTTAAATTCAAAAGTTAATCGCCAATTACCGGATACGGTTAGTGACCAGACATTACTACGATCACCTTTTAGCTGATGACATCGCCATAAATTTCTAATTTCATCTATATCCGAAATTGCATTTAGATACGTTAGCATATGTTTAATTTTTCTTGACTGATCAGCTCTGATACCTCTAGCTGAGCCAGTTTCAAAAAATAACTGTAATCCTTTATGTTTAAAACTTTTTATCATAAGTCAACCTGTGAACAATTACATCACAAATAGTGGGTTAAAGCAACTGATTTTACAATTAAAAAAAGCAAGTTTCCTTGCTTTTTTTATTATTAATCATTATGCAATATTTCTAATTTCTTCGTCAATTTGTTGAGGTTCACTTTGATTTTCTAAATGTTCGATTTTATCCGAATATTTAAGTTCACCATCAATTTTAATACTGGAGATTTTCAATAATCGAGCTTTTAAATTGATTCCAACATCTCCTTTTTTAGACCCAGTCTCGTATGTAAATGTTTCAGCATAGATATCACCAACACAGAAACTTATTAAAATTTTTTTATTAGCTTTTAATGCATCAGTGCATTTTTCAACTAAGGTTTTTGCTTTTTCACCAGTAACGTTACAGTTAATGTAAGTATATTCGGCGTTTTGACAATTACCTCGAAGTGCAGCGATTGTACATGATAAATAAGGGTTACCATTTTTTACTTTAACTTCACGGATTCGGTTTAAATACCCAATTCCAGTTGTATGTAAATCAAAATATTGTTTAGTTACTGTGTTATTAGTTAAGTTAGTCATAATATTCTCCAAAAATAAGTAAATAAAAAGGAGAATTTATGCCCGATAGGGATAAAATTCCCCTATGGGTGAGTAAAAGATAAGTTTATATGAACTCAACATCAAATAGATGTTACCAACCTACGAATGTAGTGAGTTTGTTGGCTAATGGTATGTGATCACCTTAATAAAGGAACGTTCCATTTTACTGGCAACGTTTGAGAATTAACGATCATCTTCTCGTTGTTTGCTACAAAAGTAGCTGAAAACAGAATGATTATACTAGTTGAGTAGAAAATCGCAATAATATCTTTGGATAAAAGTTTATTTTTTTATATTAAATATGACTTACCGAGTTTATAGTGACAGACTACTGATATCGTAAAAATAATAGTGATTATGTTTCATTTAATAAAAAAATTTATTGTCAAAAATAAACCAGAAGACATAGTAACCAATGATATCGCAGGATTAGATGGATGGTATATCCCAAAATCTGCAAAAGAATTGCTTGATACTTCCTTACGGCAAAAGCTTATCTCACTAATTTGGCAACGAGTATCAATTGATCAACAGAGATTCAAAAAGTTATATATGGATGTTATCAATAATTATGTTGAAATAGTGCAGTTACTTCCAGCTTCTGAAGCACATCATCATTCTTACATAGGTGGTATGATTGATCATGGACTCGAAGTTGCAAATTATGCATTAAAGCTAAGACAATCATACTTACTCGGAGCTAATGCAGAAGATATTCCAAGACAAGCTCAAGCTTGGAGTGCCGCAGTTGTCTATGGTGCATTATTACATGATATAGGTAAAGTGGTTGTAGATGTTCATGTTGAAATGAATGACGGTAACATCTGGTATCCATGGCAAAGCAATTTAAATTTACCATACCGATTTAATTACAAAAAAGATAGAGATTATTCTCTTCATCCTTGTGCAGTTACACTTATGATTAAGCGCATTTTGCCTGATGAAAGTATCACTTGGTTATCACAATACCCAGAATTATTTAAATCGTTTTTAAGTTTATGTTCTGGTCACACTGAAAAAGCTGGCGTATTAGCTGAAATTATACAAAAAGCAGATATGTTTTCTGTATCAAATAATCTGGGGGGAGATCCAACAAAAATATTAAGTAAACCAGTATCATTAATGAGTAAAATGATCGTTTCGATAAGATATTTAATTGAATCAGAATTAGTTTTGAATGGTCCAAAAGCTAGTGATGGTTGGTTTGATGGTAAAGATGTTTGGGTTATTAGCAAATCATTTACAGATAAAATGAAAGCTAATTTGTTGCAAAATGGTATAACAGAAATACCAGCTGACAATGCTAAAATATTTAATATATTAAAAGAGCACGGAATAGCAATTCCAAACGGTGATAAAACGATCTGGCCATGTAAAATTGAATCAGAAGAAACTGGTTGGATTGCTGAAAAATTAACACTAATACGAATACCAGGTAATGTGGCTTTTCATAATATAACTAATGCTCCAGAATCATTCAAAGGGTCAATTACTCCATTGTTTACAGAAGCTGATGTACAAAGTGATTTTAACCCTATACCTGACAATATACCAGTCGATGAAGGGGAAGTTGAAGAAAAAACCAATTTAAAGATTGTATCTGAGTCTGTAGATAACAAAAATTCTGTAATGCAAGATACAATATTCAGTTTATTTTCTAATGAGCATAAAAATACTGAAATCTCTGAAGTACAAATAATGGATAAGCATGATGATTTCGAAAATTCACAATTAGAAGATAATTTAATAAAAGGTGATGATACAAAAAATAATAATATTTCTACTTTTAATGAACCTATTCCTAACACATTAGATAATAACGATATATATAATCATCCATTTTTTAAGTGGGTTCGAGTCCAAATTATTGATAAAAAACTGCCAGTCAATAATCAAAACGCATGTATTCATACTGTGGACGGTAAGATATTTATGGTAACACCTAAAATTTTTAAAAAATACAGTTTATATATGAATGGTAATGATGATGAAAGTAACTGGAAACAATATCAACGTGAATTCCAAGCTCTAAAAATTCATATGAAATTTAGCGATGAAGGATTTAACATCTGGAAATGCATTATTTCTGGAAAAAGAAAGAGCCATACTTTCATTAAAGGGTATCTAATTGACAACAAACCATTATTTGCTATTGAAAATAAATTCCTTGATAATCCTCATTTAACTTTAATTCAGGATATTAATATTTACAAAAACAATTAACAAGGAGTTTTAATGAACGAAAAAACGCAAAAACAAGGAAACATGTCTTGGCAAAATTTGTTAATAGCATATCTAGACTTTAAATCATTGCGTAGTCAAAGTAGTCACAATTATCGAAGATACGTTAAATCATTTACTCGATTTTTTGATAGTGAGTTTACAAATATTGATTCAATCAATCATGAGAAAGTATCAAGTTTTAGAAATTATATTTTAAATGTAAGAAATTGTAAAAATACTACATGGAATAATTATTGCCGGCATTTTAAAGCAATGATGAGATTTGGGATTGATCATGGATTAATTACACAAAAAAAAATCCATTTGATAAGATGTTTCTCAAACCTGGTAAGAAAGCAAAAAAGACTGTATCACAAGATGATATTGATATTTGTCTGAATTTCTTAAAAGAAAAGCAGTTAGAAGAAAAAATAAAAGATTTTTATTATCCTACACAATTCTGGATAACACTTATTAAAGTATTGCAATATACAGGTATTAGACGTAATCAATTATTGCATATTCGTATTTGTGATATTAATGTTAAAGATAAGAAATTGTTATTAATTGAAGATGGCTGTAAAACTTATAATGAACGAGAAATTCCACTTTTAGATGATATATTAAAGGATATTATTGAATTAAAGAAACAATTAAAAATGTTGAATAAGAAACCAAAAATGCAATTGTTTAATATTTACCATTTTAAAAATAATAAATCTAAATCTCGTGCTTATAAAGAAATGGATTTTAATAGAATAGATTCTTTTTTTCAGCGTTTATCAAAAGCTTGTGGTGTAAAAGTTACACCGCACCGTTTTCGGCATACATTAGCAACAAACTTGATGAAACACCCAGATCGAAATGTGACGTTAGTTAAAGAATTATTAGGTCATTCGTCTCTATCAACAACTTTAGAATACATTGCGACAGATCATGAGCAAATAAGATCTTGTTTGAATGAGCATTTTAATCAATTAAAATAATAAATAAACACTATTAAATAAATAGCGGTTTGTTGATTATTAATATTATCAGACAACGACAGGCTGCTATTTTAAAATTTAGTATAATGATCAGTAAAATAAGTCGGTGATAAAATAAAGTGTTAATATTGATCTTGACAAAAAATTTAATTTAATTATGATTTGCAAACAATATCTATCCCTCTTACCTGTGTAATGAGTTAAATTAAATATTAAAATCATCTATATGATATGATTTTGCCAAGTCGACTCATAATCGATTGGTCACTGGTTCAAGTCCAGTAGGGGCCACCATATCTACATTGACTATTTTCTTTTAAATTGAGTTTTTACATTAACATAAATTAGAATTGATTCAGTTTTTTTTGAAAATTAAACAATAAATAACTTCTTAGTAACAACTTTTTTTGACCAACGCGAACGCGCGATTTTATAATGTAAAAAATGTGTTCTATCAATTATTATGTAAGATTATCGATTGGTGAGTAAGTTATTTTATATATTAAGCGTAAAGTCATAAATTAAAAAACTGTTATATTATTGGCTTTACTTACTATCATGAGATGAAATAATACATTATTATTTTTTTACTATATAATCATTTAAAAAATTCATAATAATGGCTTAAAAATCTCCATTTTTGTTTGTTATATCATTAAGGAATTCTAGGAATGAAGTCGCGATTAACTTTATTTTATATTAAAGCTACATTAAATAGATCTAACTATTCAGACTTTAAAAAAAAATGTACCTCAAGTGTCTATCCATTAGCTTACCAAAAATGGGAAAATCCTTATCCATTTAGTGAAAAAATATTCCATAAATATCTTAGTGAAAAAATTTCATATAATAAAAAGCTCGCTATTTTAAATTCTCATATTGATTTTATTGATCAAAAAATCAATCCACGTGTAATAGATAAACTTTATTCTAAAAAGCTTGATGGTATTATGTTGGCTCAAGTTGAGGGTAAGAATGATGCAAAAATTTCGTTCCATCTTACTGCGCCTTTGTATCCAAGAGAAGGAGATTTAAGGATTATTATGCGTTTTGGTGAACAGTTGGTTTTTTCAATTCATTTTACCATAACGTTATTGAATGAAATTTATATCGCGGGCGTACAAGGTCATACAAGCAATGAGATATTAAAGCAACTAACAAAAGACTTTTTTGGTTTTAGGCCTAAGAATTTAATAATGGTTTTTATGATGGAAATTGCTAAATTTTTTAAAATCGAAAATATATACGCTGTCAAAAGTAAAGGGCATGTGAAGTTTGGTAAATTTGATTTCGATTATGATAAATTTTGGCAAGAATTAAATGGTGTCTCATATAATAAAGCTTGGTTTAAATTGCCGTGTAATCAGCCTCAAAAATCGATTGAAGATGTTAAAAGTAATAAGCGAAGTGAATTCAAAAAAAGAGAATTAATTCGCGAAAGTATTAGTGAACAATGTCAAAAAAATCTTTTAGCAATTGTTAACCCTCAATAATACCAAAGTTTTATTGGTATTTGTGTGAAAGGACTATCTGTTAGCAAAATGATAGAATGAATTGTTGATATATAGACAATTCATTCTATCAATAAGTTATTTAGTTATATTAAAATTATTCGATCTATTTTTTATTTTAATTTAGCTTAACATTTATTATATCTAACACTTTTATGTGTAATTTTATAAACGACAATAAGTCGATAGAGCCTTTTAAGTAATCGGGTTAGTTTAATCCTCTAACCCGATCTTTATTTATGCATGTTTAGCATAACGACTATAAGGTGATATAGGAATATTTACCGATGGATCGGGAATAGCGCTAGGTACGATAGTTTCTGATACAGACTGTATTGCAGTAAAAGTGTGACCACAATATAGATTGGAGCATTGATAATATTGTTTTCGAGTTAAATTACTAATTTCTTCACTTGAACGGATAAAAGTTTTACTACGGCAGTGTGGACATTTCATATTTTGATACCTTTTATAATTAAGTTAAGCTTAATTTTATATTAAACTTAAATTAAGTCTAGCGTTTTTTTACTATTTAGGCTTTAATTTTCATTATAATAAATTTCGTCTTTAAGTTTGATTTCTAAATGTACCGTTGTTTTGAATCCAGCGCTTCTATTTAAAGTGTGAACGCATTGTATGATAGTCCAGTTGGTCGAGTCTATTTCTGTTTTGAATCCTTCAACGATAACCGGCATTTCGGTAAAAAGATCCGGCCTACCTTTAGCTAACTCTATGGTAAATTGAGCTGTACCTTGTTTTATTTTGTTTAATTCGCTTTTTGCTGCTTTTTCAGCACTTTGTTTATTGGCATAGACATATCGAATTATTTTGATTTTTTCGTTTTTACCATTTAATACAATTTGGCTTTTATCTATCTGACTTTTATAAATGATTTTAAGTGGATTTTTAGTTGGGTTGGCATAATCATACCAATAGGTTTGAACACCTGTATAACCTGTTCGCTCAGAGGTAAAAAATCGATGTTTATCTCCCGACTCTCGCTTGATAATTGCTGGAGGTATGATTTTACCACCAACGGTAAGTCCCTTTCCTTTTTTAAACACGAGCATTATATCGTTTTTTACGGTCACAACGCCACCGGCTTCATCTACCATTCGCGTAAGAAAAGAGATATCAGACTCTTGAGTTTGATCCATATGAAAGATTTGCGAGGCCCCAATATCTTTATCAAAACGATAAGCTAAATTGTTTCGTTTAGCTATGATAGCAATTAAATCGCCCAGCGTAATATTTTCATAACTTTGTTCTTTTTTTTCTTCTAACTCCTCGGTATTTTGTGCGCTTCGACCACGAATAGTCATTAGGTCAGGAGTACCACTGTGCTCAACTTCATCTATCAAAAAAACGTTTTTGATGTTAGGCCCGATGATATTGTCATCTGAATCCTTATCAGTTGCTTGAATTTGACTCCATCCTAATGTAACAGCGAGTTTGGCTTTTCGCTTTGGTAATTTGAGTTTACCATCGGCATCATTGAGTTGCATTTCAATTGTATCTGATTCAAAACCTCGATTATCTGTAATTATCATCGATATAAGTCTTGCATCAAACAATGAAGTTAAATCTTCGCGTTGATCTGAATTACTTTGTTGATTATTATCTGGTAATAATTCAATTTTGAATTTAGGGGTTGCCATTTTATACCTATATGATTATATCTATTATGTCGCTGATTTTACTATCATCAAAAAAGTCAGAAATATCGACTTTTTTTAATACCATAGTAAAGTCAATTTTCAGAGGTGAGCCATTACGATTTAGCTCACTATGGGTGCGTTCTACACTGACGAGCACAAAAAAGCCTAGCGGTACACCAGTACCTTCAATCAACGGCAATGGCGTTTTTAGATAAGCCATTCTTTCCAATAATTCAAGGCTTGGTCTACCATTGGTAATTTCAGTATAGATTGATCCCGATAAAGTAACTGTATCATTATTTGGACCAGTATATTGAAGAGCAGGGCGTCTGTTCACTCTTTCATTAGCTACGTAACTCCAACTTTTATTTATTTTCATGGTCTGATAGGGTAAATTTTTTAGGCTAAAAACAAAAAAGCCATAACACATCATCATATTAATCGATATCCTTTAAGCTACTGCGAAATTGAAATAATTTTTGTTGTTCTCGTCGATCAAGTTCTTCAGTGATTTTATCTGCAAGTTCTTGTTCATTCATGCCTGGGGCGGCATTGACAGTGATATAATACTGTGAAGCGCTTCCTTGAATTAACTTGTTAGTCAAATTTGTAACTAGCGTTGAATGACTATTTACTAGATAATTTTCAATGTTGGTTTGCGTTAGATTAATTTTGTTAGCAAAATTGCACATGGAATAAAGTATTTCATCATTACCATGAACAATGGCTTGGAAATTATTTTTAATCGTTTTAAGGTTAACGTCGTAGAAAACCTTAATGAAGTTATGATCAATCAATGTATCTTCAAATAAACTCAAGATTATTTTTTTACTCTCCAATACCTTATTTTTAAAACGATGGGTGAAATCCTTAACTATTCTTATAAAAAGCATTTGTAAATGGGGATTATCGGTTAATTCTAAATACAGTTTCTTGAGTCCATTGAATTTTTTTTGAGAAAAAATTTTGTAGGGAGTAAAACTTTTTTCAATAAGTTTGAATGTTAGATTAGGTAAATAAAAACCATCAATATATGATTTTAGGGTCTTGTTGATGAGTGAACTATTAGTTGAAATTAGAGAGTGTTGATTAGCGCTAACTATTTGTTTGAGCGTTTCTAAACTATTATTTAACCTCTTGTCTGTACTGGCTTGTTTAGTTGTGGTGAGCTTAGCAAACAAATTATTATAAGTATGATTGAATATTTTATTCGATAAATCATCATGACGAATTAACTTTGGATCGAACCTTTCACTTTTTTTGTTGTTAGATGATATTAAGTTTCTCATTAGGCTAATAGCTGATTTAGTATATAAGATAGGATTTATCTTAAATAGCTCAGATGTTGCTTTTAAAGTTGGATGTTTATCTATCCAAAAACTATGTTTAGTTGTTTGAGGTAAGTAATTAAAAAAACATTCTTTTACGCGCTGTGAAATCGTTTTGGTTGTATTAATGTTATTAACCAATACATCTATTGCAAGAATAGTGGTAACAAATTCCAAATTTTGTATTTTACGCCTAAATGGTTCAGATTGATTTAATATATAGGTAAAGCTATCTATAAATTTTAGATTAGCTGAAATTTTTGGATAGCTTATATTCCGATTCAAATAGTCGTTATTTACGTTTATATTTTTTTTAAAATTGATCTGAGCAGCCGTATGATTTGGCGTAATTAAGCTATTAATATGCGCTTTTATAATATCTCTATTTTTATTATATGGGCTTTTGATTTTATGTGTTGAATAATGAATATTGACCCATGAAGCAATATATCGTGACGTTCGGTTACGGATAGATATTGCGTTTTTATTCAAGGGTAGACAAAGTGTTTGAATATTGCTATTAGAGAAATTAATTAATTTTCCCCGTTGCTCATTGAGTTTGTTATTGGCGTTAATTTTTGCGATAGCCAGTTTTTGAACAGTTTTAATTAAATGGTTATGACAGTTTTTAAATTTTAAATTATCAGTTTTTTGTTTTTGGTAGTTTATATTGGCGTGGCTTTTGTGTAACAAATTTCTCCTAGGATTATCATTTTTTGATAATGGGAATTTACGTTTAAAAATAATATTGGACTTGATCACACGAGTTGAATCATGATTATTTACAGTTTGATTAGTAGAATTATTTAATGTTGTTAACCAATTAATACGATTTTGTCTAATAAGCTTTAACGCGTTATTTTTATCGGTGAGTTTTAATTCACTTGATAACCCGTTATTAAGTTTCAATTGTAACTTGCGGTAACTATTATATTGATTTGATATGATTTTAGTCTGTTTTTTTAAATTACCAACAGCCACAAAAATGGCGCGAAACGGTAGCGCCATTTTTGTATAATGTTGTTGGAATGTGATATTTTCTCTATTATCCATTTTGGGTACCGTTTCTTTGGCAAGCTTGTTCTTGCCATTCCATTAATTCAGTTAAAGTAAATTTATACATTTCAGAAGGTTGCCAATGAAATATCAAGGCAATATCTGCCATTGCATCTTCTACTCGGTTAGGGATTCTTGGCTCGCATCGTTCAAGTTCGGGGACAAAAAACTGATAACAACTTTTGTGATTTCAGATAAGTCAATTAAATCTAAACCAAGAACTTCATGTTCAGCAATTGAAGGCATAGTAATTCTTGGTAATACTTTTGCTAATGCATCGATATCTAAATCAATAAAATCAATTAATTTAACACCACGTAAATCGCCAGTTAATGGTTTACGAATGGTAAATTCAGTAATCATTTTTTTACCTGATAAAATCCCGGTTTTTAGTTTTACTTTATTTGTGTTTGTCATTGATCAATCTCTCAATTAGCCCTTTCGGGCTGAGTTATAGTAATTTTTATGTGTTAATTTATAAACCAATTGCATTACGTGCAGAGGATAAACGATCTACACCATTAACTTTGTCAATCATGTTAATAAAATCAATTTCGGTTATTTCTTCGTTATCAATAATTTCTTTATAATAAGTACACTGTGTGGTTATTTTTGTTGAGTTACTTTCACCTTGTTTAAGTTCTCCACGATCTTGTTCTTTATGTCGACCATTGACGATGATTTCGACTTTTATAAAATCTTCACTGTCATCTTTTTGGTAAGCACCAGCAAAGCGTAAAGTTACGCCATTGAGCAATCCGCCATGTTGTTTTAAAACTTCATGTGCTAAGCCGCCTATAGTCCATTCCACAGTGAGTGCGTTATCATCGTAGCCTAAGTCAATTGGAACGCTACCAGGCATGCCTGCACCACGATAGCTTTCAAACTTACGAGTTAGTTTTGGTGGTGTGAAAGATTCCACTTCACCAACGAACGATGTACCATTAACATAGACATTGAAGTATTTGAGTTTTTTAGGTAGAGCCATTTAGTTGTTCTCCTTAGTTTGTAGCAACTGAGTCAGCCAATTCGATTAGATATTTATCGGTAATACGTTGGCGTAGCATAAGATTTTCAAGTGGGGGCACTGGGGTATAATCGTAATCGATATAAAGTTTGCCAGCTTTTAATATATCAGCTGTATTTGATTCTGGATCAAACCAGGCTTTTCCATCAACGATGTAACCATTAGATTTCAATTCACGGAATTTATTATTAATCGACTCGACTAAATCTTTAATTAAAGAAGCATGCATAGGCGCATCGACTAATTGAAATTGTGCTTCGGCAATCGTATCAGCTAATACTTGTGCTGTCCGTGTATAGTTTTCAAAAGCAAATAAGGTATCTGCAGAGCAGGTACGTGAGCCCCAAAAACGGTAACCTTGATTGCAAATCAATGTTGTTACTTCATTTTCGTTAAGATAGTTTGAGTCTGAACTTTCTTCTTGCAAATCCCAAAACACGTCATGTGATATACCGGTGACACCATTAACTGGTACATTAGATAAGGTTTTATGCCAACCTACCTTTTGGTCAATTTGTGCACGTAAACCTAATGCTCGTGCAGTTGCAGACAATGTAACGTTTGATTTTTTGGTTGTATCAAACCCGACAAAATCTGGCCAAATGATCATAGCTTCGCGAGCACCTAATTTATCGCGATAGAGCACCGCTTGTTCCTTTGTTTTTGCGCCAAACGCTGAAACATAGCAAAATGCACGTAATTTTTGCGCTAATGACACTAATGCTGTTGCAACAGGTAACGAGTCATAACCCGGTACCCCCAAAATGCGTGGTTTGACCTTTAACTGTGTTTGTGCTGAAAGAAGGGCCTTCATACCGGTATATTTGCCATTCTCGGTTGTAGTACCAATAATGTTTGCTTCTGTCTCTGCATCAGATGCGCCTTTTTCAACACGTACAACTACAATTACTGGCGTACATTGATCAGCAATTGCTTCTAGTGTTGGTTTTAAAGTACCTTGAGAACCTGCTTTACCAATTGCCGTATTGATATTTGTAATTAAAATAGGGGTGTTAAGTGGAAAATAAGTTGCATCGGCATCCTCTCCAGTAGAGACCACCCCAATAACAGCTGTTGAAACTGTTCGGATAGTACGTGTTCCTTCATTGATTTCGATGACTCGGACGCCATGATGATAATCGTTAGCCATAAGATCTCCGTTGTGATTAATATATGGTAAGGTTAATGTGCGAGCTTATAGTCACATATTTAAGAAAAGAGTGTTAGTTCTTAAATTTGTAAGTAATATTGTTACAACTGAAGCGTAAATAAATGGTAATAAAGGCTGATAAAACAACATTAATTTGTTTGTTATTTTATTTTTTAGTGAAATTATGTAATCTTAATTTTGGTGTGACTTGTGCTAAAAATGATATAAATCTAGCGAGATAGACTGAAATACATCATGGAATATAATTTAAATAAAGCTGTCAAATTAATAATGATATAAATAATTTAGTTTGTGGTAAGCAGAAAATTTTATTGCTTAGGGTGATTAGCTAAATAACTTAGTTCCCCTGAGTTACTAGCCAAATTGTATAGAAATGAATTGATATTTATGGTTATTTTTTTGGAGAAAGCTAAGTGTAGCTGAAAATAATATACAAAGTTTTTGTAACATCATTTGATTGGTTCAAACTTTGAAATTATGACTTCAAATTAAATTGAAATTAGGTGAGGTTATCCATCATACACTTTTAGTGACAACGTCATAAATCAGTGAGATGAGATTGTCGAGAATTTAATATATACCAACTTAATCTTTAATGCTCATGTCTTATTTGGATCGCTACCGTTTAGATTGCATTATGATTTAATTAATACAATTGATTGAAAATTGTGTTTGAACTGTCATCTTCTATTGTATTTTGGTTATAGCAAATGACAGTTGTTTTATTTTTTAATTAGCCAATCAATTTATATTACTTAATAGGTTTAGTTGGCCATTCGATTTCTTCTGTTTGTTCAACATCAATACGATTCACTAAAACTCGATATCTTTTCCACTCTCCAAGCTGTTTGACTTCTTGTTCGGTAGCCATTTCTGCATCAACGGCATCTTGCAAATAAGCAATTTTATCATTAGCTTCACTTAACAAAGATTTTTTTGTTAAGTGATTTTGTTCGTATGTATAATCATTACGAGCTTTGATATTTTCAACCCATTTTTTCTTTCTTTTATCCCATTCGTAAAATTGTGAAGGTTTTGGCTCAGAATAAGTTAAATCATCAAATATGATGCATCCCATATTTATGGCATTAAATAATTCATCATGTTGCTCTTGTGTGATTTCAATAGCTGTTAATGGTATTGCATCATTAATCGTATCAATAAAAAATGATTGTGTTTCTGTATTATAAAAATGTTTCATGACTTAAAATCCTATTGCAATATAGAAGATACCTGTTTGTAATAATTGACCAGTGCTGGCTTTACCCCAGCATCGGAAATGGGACTGCGATACTGGTTGAGCTGCGGTCGAATGTACCCCTCCATAGCCATCATTTGTAACAATCGCAAAACACGCGTTTGGAAACGTTGTATAAAAAGATTGAATCGTACCTTCCTCACCATTATCAGGTAAGTATTGAGTTTCACCCCACTGGATTAATAGACCGTTTGGTAGTTTTGTGTAACCGTTTTTACTAAATGATTGTGAAAATCTATTTAAAATATGATCATTTATATTTTCTGTTGTTATATGTTCGACCCATAGTGACCATTGATTTTCATATGCATAATAGCTACGCATAAATTGACGATTTTCTCGATATGTCGTATAGATTTGAGTGCATCCATCAGGAGAGTTACCATAGTTAACAAATACTTGTAACGCGCCAGCTTGCTCGACAGGATAACCTCTTTCAGGAAGCGCTCTTGTATTATGATGTTGGAAGTAAACACCATGCTGTTGACCTTTTAAATCATTTAAGCTTCTTTCAAATAAATCACCATGATATCGATATGCGTAATGGACTAAATTTTCTGTTGTAATAAATTCATTCCAGTTATTCCATGTATTTGAAAACCCTGAACGCATTTTTGCTCGATTGCTTAGTATATCCATTGCAAACTGTACTGCTTCAGAATTATTATTACCTGATTGAAGAATTTCTGCGTATGGAAAAGGTTTATTGCCGGTTGTTGAATCGGTAATAAATCCTAGTCCAGATAATTCAAACGAATCGACATTAGATAATAGATTCCTTTGACCGATACCATGATCACCTTGTTTAAGTGCTGATTTACCATTGATAGTAACGTTATTAATATTTTCAAATCTCCACGCATTTCCACCATTAGTGTACCTAAGCTTTGTAAACCAATTCTTTTTTTCTGCATCATAAAAAAGAAATGAGAAATTGTCTCCAATTGGGCGAATTACTGTAACATTATCAGGATTTTCATAATTGAATTTGATACCGTACGCTTTGTATTCAAACGTTAATTGGCCACTGATTACATCCCCTGATTTTTTAACTGAGTTTGCTGCCAAGTCATAAGTATTTTTTACAGCTAAAGGCGTTGCGGCTTGGTTTTCAGCTGTACTATTGGTTGCTGAGCTTAATTGTACAAATCCTTTTGATTTAGTTGTTGCAGTAGGATGGTTGGTTGATTTTTCATGTGCTTCCATTTTCGTTGCAATTAAGTTATCAACATATTCACGAGTTGCAAGTACCACAGAAGGATCGATTTTTAGTTCAACCGAGTTGACGCTATCGACTATAATTACCATTCTTATTACTTGGGTTCGGCCACTACCTTCAACTAATTTAGGTTTATAAGTTGCAGGGCAATTACCGACTGCAATTAAATTACCTTCATCATCGTATAAACCGATCTCGTGAATAAACCAACCACCTTCATTTTCAGGAATGACTTGTTCGGCGATGATTTGGTTAGAATTTTGTTTATCAATAAATAACGTATTAATAGCAGCTCGTCTAACCTCATGAACAAGTTGTGTTTGAGTGGCTATCGGTTTAGGAATAGATCCATTGCCATCACCAACACCCATTTGGGTTAATTTTAGTGGCACCCCTAAAGCTGTTGCATTAGCAAGCAATGCAGCGCCTTGTTTAGTTAATATTGTATAGTAAGTTTGACTCATGGTTTTATGCTCATTGTATCGATTAAGTGAATAATTGCGCCTACTTGGCGTTCGGAGGTTGTAGTTATTGTTTCAGTCACATAAGGGTAAATATAAAGAATATTCCCGTCGTAACAGCTAGCACCAACAGTGATTTCACCTTTGGATACTAATTGAATTGAGAGTGAAGACAATTGACGTGAAACGGGTTTTACATCGTCAATAATTCGATTTAATTCTTTGTAAGAATCGGCAGTAATTCCCTTATCTAAAACACCTATTTGTAATGAAAAAGTGCCAGGTTTTTGGTTGTTTTGCCACCATTCGGTAATACTAATTAAATAACCAAATGGTTCGACTGCTCGACGAATTGCTTCTTTAGTACCTTTCAATTTATGAATTTCAAAAGCTTCAGCAATTACCTTTCTTTTCGTTTTCTCTGGCCAAGTTTCATCCCAGCGATCAACACTGTATTGCCAAGCTAAATAAGGTAGTAGCTCAAAAGGACAAGTCATTGGATCCCAAAGTGAACGCAAGGGAATTGGTGGTTCACAAAACATAGCTTGAGAAAGATTCTTCTCAAGTTTTGTCGCAGATGGGGGGAGTAGCGTTTTATTCGCCATAACCAGCCACCTCTATTTGATAATCAGAACAAAAACTGGCTTGTTCGCGATTAACTAATATATCTTGCACAGGTTCATGTAATTCTACTCGTTCAACGCCAACAACATGTAAAGCAGAGATGATTGCACTGCGACTAATGCGTCTACCAATTCGGTGTTTTTCGGTAATATAATTTTGCAAATTGTTGATTGCTGTCTTTTTTATCGGTTCAGATTCAGGTCCTGGGTATAGATAAAGTGAAGCTTTAATATTATAGTGAATCAAATCGACTGATTTGACTGTGACACGATCGGCGATTGGACGACGATTTTCTTCATTTACGGCTTGGTTGACAATTGCTATTAATTCATCCGATGCTTTGCCATTATTTTCTCGCGACAAAATTGCAAGAGTTACACAAGCAGGTGAAGGACTTTCAGCAGCTGCATCCAATACTCGTCCATCAGCACTTCGTGCAAAAAATTCATAGGCAGCTCGAGGACCAGCAACGGATAAACCTTCAAATGCACTCTGAATACGCAGTCTAAAATCGCTGTCTGATTCTTTAATTTGTTTAATTACAGGAACAACCGTATTATCCTCAGGTTGGATCACTAAGCGTTGTACATTAAAATTCGCGCCTAAGTTATCAAGATCACGACCTTTAGCATGTGCAATCATCAAGGCTTGTGATGCTTCATTAATTCGTTGACGTAAAATTAATTCGTAATAGGCACTTTCTTGCAGTAATTTAACAATTGGTTCACTTTCAAATTGTAATGTTTTGGCGACTTCTTGCTGTTGTTCATCACTATAAAGTGCTATAAATTTATCTTTACGTTGTTGAAAGATCTTTTCAAAATCTAACGATTCAATGATGTCAGGTGGGGGTAATAATGAAAGATCTGTTAATGTTGCCATGTTGCTACCTCAATCTCACTGCTGAATGATTCATTTGGTTTATCTGTTCGTGAACCAACGATGTGTACTGTTAATTTTTCTTTGTCATTGAAAATATCAACTGCATCAATTTTTATACGTGGTTCCCATTGGCTTAATGCCATTATTGTTGCAGAAATCACTTTTAATCTTGTTGCTTCGGTATTGGGATGATCCAATAATAAAAAAAGTAATGAGCCATAATTACGACGTTCAATTCGAGAACCGACAGGGGTTGTCAAAATATCTTTAATAGATTGGTTGATATGATCCATATCAGTAATCGTGCGCCCACTTTTACAATTCATGCCAATATAACTCATTTGGGTTTTCCTGTTGTTTCACCACCAGCTCTAACACCTGTATGGATATGTGAATCTAAAACAATACCATTGGACGATAATTGGCCTTGCTGATGAATCACATTGCCAGTTAAATATCCGGTATTACCACTTTGTCCAGCACCTGTTGCATTGAAAGATTTAAATGTGACATGGTCACTACATTCGACAAGTGGTGTATCAAGGTGAATTTTAGTACCAGCTTTAGCGGTAATTTGTTCGCTAGCTTCAATGACTGCTGTTTTTATTCCTTTTATTGTTAAGCAGCTAGTTTTAGGTTCGTATTCGAATGAAGCGCCATCGGAAAAAGTCACACAATATCCATCCTCAGAATTTGAAGGTGCTGGATTATCATTGCAATAAAGGCTTGGTAATACGCACCCTAGCTCCAAATTACCATTGGGACTTAAGATAAACACCTGCTCTCCAACAGATGGGCGCCACCAAGAACGGCTTTTCCCTGCTCGATGAGTAAACCAGGGCAACCAAGCTGTAATAAGATTGCCAGAACGGACTCTAACCCTGTCACCTTTTGTTTCACAAACTATACCGGGACGGATCAGATTTTCTATTTTTCGTAATATGTCGACTAAGTCGGCTGGATGATATGTTTTCATGGCGCTATAATCGTCAATTATGCTTTAAAAATAAAGCGACCTTATTTGTAGAATATTTAGTTACAACATCCATGAACAGCTAATAATTATTAGCGTGATTAAAACAATAGGCGGGGTTGGTTATAAATGTATTTACAACTTATATGGATGTTAGCTTTCATTGAATAAAATGTGTTTTGAAAAGCTGCGTAGCACACAATCCTTATGTTGTTAACATCTGCCATTTGTTACGGTTTGTTAAAAAATGACAATAAGAATGATAATTTGTTTTTTTGTGGCTAAAGGGGCGGAACAACAACCAATATTGTATTATCAGCGGATTTTAATTCTAAAGATTATAAGGAAGAGTAGGGGAAGTTAGGCGCGTTAACTATAATAAAAGGAGAAATATGCTATTTGCGGTAGGATATATTATTAAATATTACTAACACTCTTAAAATAAACTAATTTAGTGTTTTATTGAATAATAGGAATGATCAATTTATCATCACATTAAAGTCAACCATGCCAGTCCTTTTTATACTCATTCAAATTATAAAAATATTTTACAATACCATGGCTATTTTATTCTTTTCAAATAAAAAATAAGATAGATACAAGTTCATTG
The DNA here is from genome assembly GCF_026536195.1 of Gilliamella sp. B2969. Lineage (NCBI taxonomy): Bacteria > Pseudomonadati > Pseudomonadota > Gammaproteobacteria > Orbales > Orbaceae > Gilliamella > Gilliamella sp. B2969. Next base: position 198,964 of record NZ_JAFNOP010000002.1, on the reverse strand, counting down.
CCCATCACTGTTTTAACAAAATAGATATACTCGCAAAAATCGGATTATTACTTTATCGTTGCATAAATGCGTCCATTTAACCTAAATAATTAAGTTTTTGGTATTTGTTTAATGCAATTAGTAACTGGATTAACAAATATCGATTTTATTTCTATGTAAATGTGATCACTATAAGTTATTTCTATCAAATTAAAAATAAAATAGAACAAGGTGTTTTTTATTACACCTTATATAAAGTAGGCAGATATTTTAACTTATTATAAAAAGGAAAATCTCACTAATTTAATAAATCTTCATCAAGAATTTTGTCTTTAATTATTTGAGATTGTAATGCTTCATTTATATTTTGTGTAAGAATGCGTTCTGACAATTTTAGCTTAATATTTATTTTGCAATGACATTCAGTGATGTCTTGAACATCGAATTTAATTGACGTTTTACGTGATTCTGGATTTAGCATACTATCGCTTTGATTGTTTGTCATCCAACTAACTATTGCCTGCATTAGTCCTTCAAATGGAAATTGGTAATTATCAAAAGTTAAATGCAAAGTATAATGATAAAAAAGCACTAAATTATTCGTGGTAATCGCTTCGATATGGCCGTTTGTTACTGCCATTTGTAATTGTGAAGCGGCATGGTTAATTAGTTTTTTTTCAAAAAGAAATTGTTTCAGGTTATCAATTTTTTTCATAGTAATCTCTTTGATTATGTTAAGTTATTACTACTCGTATGTACCCATACCAAACATATCATAAAAATTATTCTAAATTAACGTAGCATTTTGTTATTTTAAATCATGTTTGAATGGTTATTATTCGAGTTTAGTTTTAGTATGATTCGATCTTTACACTTAGTTCAAGACGTTTATTATTATTTAATAAATATGGTTTTGTTGTCCTACTTGAATTTATTATTGAGACGATTAAGTCATCGATGTGGATTATAAGATCGAGCCTGTTTTTAGCTGTAAAGTAAACAAAAACTATGGTTTTGAATTAATTAATCCCATAAATTAATCTGATTTTTTTTGGGTTCAGATACAAACTCAGGAACATTGACAGCAGTGCCCATTGGTAACATGGCAGGGAGTTCACAAAGATTAGGGTTATTTTGATAAATAGTTTCTACAATACCAGCCGTGCTACCAAAAACGCGATATGCTAATGCGTCAACTGTTTCATTTTGCATTGAATAAACAAGCATGATTAGATACTCCATTAATTATTAAAAAGTTTAGACTTTTTTAGTTACGAAATATAATTTATTTTATTTACTAAAATTGACCTTTAAAGTATATAAAAAAGCTAATATTTAAACTGTTACACCAAAATAGGGTGATTTTAGTGAAATAGGTTTGCTCTGTATGATCGCTATTTAACGGTTTTTGAACAACCGTTTAAAAATGTATTTTTGTAAGTTACAAATCAATAAATGGGCTAATTGGTTGGTTAAGTCGAAACTTGCTCTTTTGTTGTTAACAACTTACGACTTGGGTTTTTTTTATCAAGTTTCGCTTAATATTTGAATAATCGCTATTCTAAGCTTGGTAAAAAAATGTTGCACTATATAAGCTATCGGTAAACATAGACTACCCAGAATAGCGTTCAATGTGATTAATTATTGTCTATTAGCCAAGCATGTTTATATGTTTTACCGTTAATCGTTATGGTGAAAGGGATTTGCTGGCCTAAATTAACCGATCTATCAGAGCAGACTTCGTCCCAATCTACATGTAATAGCGCATTTTGCGTCTGTGTTATTTGCCATCCTTCATGGAGTATCTCTAATTCAGTTGGAATTGATTTCACCTTTACAAAACTAGGGCAGGTTATCTCATAAATGGCATTAGCTAAGTTAGACGTCAAAAGACTAACTAAAATTTTAATCGTGGTTTTACAATATTACCTTTCATCTAGAGCTAGATAGTTGAATTTTCTAAAAAATTAATAATGCCATGATTAAATTAATTATTTTAAAAATAACATACGATTATTAGTAACATATACTTTTCAATAAACGTATATTTTGGCTAATCGAACTTTAGTAGATCGTTATATAACAAAAATTTATTTTCAAATAAATAAAATAAGATCAATAATGAATAGGTAGGAAGACAAAGCAATAAAGTAAGGACATAAAATGATTGATATGAATAATTTTTATCAAAGTGAAAAGCAACTCACTGAAAAAGATTTACAAACATGCGAGCAAACTTTGGGCATTACTTTACCTGACTCATTAAAGGCATTATATTTACGTTGTAATGGTGGTTTGGTATATAAAGATTGTTTTACTTTGCCTAATTTAGTAGATAAGTTAAAAATTGCTCTTTTTATGCCTATTAAATATAACCTAGCCTCTGATCATGATCCTGATTTTTTAATAGAAGGAACTGTGCAACAACTTTGGCAACAGCATAAATTAGAGAAAACATTATTACCATTTGCATTAGATTATAGCGATAGTTTTATCTGTATTAATCTTGATAATGGTGCTATTTATCGATATCGTTTATGGGATTGGGATGATAGTTTAACTCATGAACAAAACTTTACGGAAAATAGCGATTATTTATCAGCATCATTGGATGATTTTTTAAATGCATTAACTGAAGATAAATAGTTAACAAAGTCAAAAATGTTAGTGAGTAATGAAAGCTGTTGATATTTGAACTAAACATTAATATTAAATTTTATATTCAGTAATATACTGTTAGTGAAGTCGCTGTTAGGTTATGCATGACAACTTATGCATAAACATGAAGCGTTGTTGTAGATTTTATTATCAATACTATTGCAAAGTGAATTTATTTATTGAATTATTAAAAATAAGATGTAGTATTTGTTATCATCTTGCTTTCACTGATAAAAGTTGTAACCAACTAAGTTAGTTAAGTTTTATTTTTTTAAAATGAGATTAATTTATTAGGTAGTATTTAATAAAAGCTTAAATTTTTATATTTAGCTGCTCATATTCAATTATAACTGTTATAAAAATAGAACTATAGTTCCATCTATCCCACAAGAGTAGGATATTGTAAACATAGTAAAATATTTAATTAAATTGTACTTAAAAATTTTATTAAAAAACACATATTATTATTCTACATTATCTAAATATTATCACCGAAAATTGCAGTCATAATTATGCATTAGAATGATTGAAAAGATTTATAATGTTAAAAGTTGTATTTACATTTAACTTATTGAATTAGTGTTATAAATTTAGTTCTAGCCGTAAATATTATTTACCATAATAAAACAAAAATTAATCACATTGAAAATAAATCTATCTGCTATTAGTTTGGCTTGAAAAGATAATTATTAAGCAATAAGGCAACTAATTAGCAAAATATAAGATATGTTGATTATTCATAAGGGGATCGTAAATGCTTGTTGATACACTCGAAAGATTTGAATCCTTATATAAAAAATTGTGGATTGAACTAACGGATAAATATGGAAAAAATAATTTTATCGATGAGGTAGAAGTCTCAAAAGCAACGTTTTTGTTAGAAAATCTAATAAAATGTCGTATCTTTCAATTACCAGCATTTGAGTTGTTGTTAAGAATTAACCCCGATCGTGCTTTAGCTTTGCTTGAAGATCGTTATCTATCAATGGATTTATCTGATCATATTAATGATCAAGTTTCAGATCTAGAAATTATGTTAACAAATATCAAAAGGATATTAGGAAAAGAACAATTGATTAACATTCTAAATAGTGATGCATTTTTAGCTAAAAATAAGAAAAATAGAAGAGTAAAAGAAGCTATTCGCTTTGCTAAAGAGGATGATTAACAGTATAGTTTTTAACAAAACCCTAACCGAATTTCACTTAGTCAAAAAACAGGCTAACTGTTAGCCATATTTTTACACGATTAAGACCCATACTTTAATTCAAAAATCTCATGTTGTTAATTAATTATTTAAATGAATGTGACATTGTAACTTTAACTTAAGTGTCATATAACAAAATGATTATTAAAGGGATTAAATTGCTGAGTAGATTGGTAAAAAAAACATTATATTATTGTTATACTAAAAATGATAAAAAAATATATAAATAAAGGATTTTATCTTGCCGAAACCTATGATGTAGATGAAGAGTTATAAATCGAAAGGACGATGTAAATGAAAATTGATTTTTTACAATTATATGCTGAAGTAGAAGTTAACTATGATATTACTAATACGGTTTTAAAGCCATTGAGAATAAATCTCAATAAATTAAACAAAACGCTTCCACATTATGATAAACTATTTAAAACAACAGATTACGAATTAGTTTTTACCATATCTGCTACACAAGAAAACAAAAATTTAGTCTACGGCCCTACAACATCGTCAAAAAACAAAGTGGTTTATTTCACAATTTTTATACCTTATAAAACGTTTAGTTGCTATACGCAACAAATATATTACATTCTTGATACCATAGCAGAAGGAATTATTTTTGTATTCAATAAATATAAAACTGATCCTTCAGGGGTAAAAGAAGTGTTTGAAACATTAAAAACATTGATTGCAAAAGATCCAGAAAGATATGAAAAATGGCTAAAAGATCTCGAGGACTGATAATTTTAAAAATTTATAACGTTTAAGGCGCGATTGCCTTTGTTTGAATAGATATATAGCTATCAGCTGTGGGGCAGACCGATAGAGGAAATCGAACACAGCCAGATACAACAGAATCTAAGGTATCAGGCACAGTATTTAGAAAGAGAAATCGACTTACATTATAATACTTTTAGGTAGTATGCCCCTGAAATATGTAGATTCACACAATCGGATGAGATAAGGCTAATGAATGAGTATATTTTGTATCAGTATGCCCAAATGGATTGACTTGGATCGATCCCGATCCATAGGGGGGAGTTCAGAACTGCCAAATGAAGCTATTGTTTACCGAGTAAATGCATGCCTTGCAGATATGCTAAAAATGGGAGCGATGTTTTAATCGATGATAATGACAAATTAACTGGAGTTTCGATAAATAGCTCAAAGAATAAGTCATTAACACAATTAACAGAAGGAATTTCACATAATAAAGTCGGTGTTGCAACAGTTGGATCTAACTGAACGGTGAGTGCTGATGTTATTGCATCGTCAACTAAAAACAATCCTAATCATGCAACTTCATCAGGGATATCGGTAGAGCAAGCAGAAGTTTTGATGACACCTACTCAAAAAAAACATCAGCTAAATAAATACTCAAATCTAAAGGAAATTGTTAATGCACAAAAAAACTGAAATATCAGATTATGAATTGAATCAAATAAAACAACGTTGTGATAAAGCAACAAGTGGACCTTGGGTATCATATATTGAAGGTAGGGATCACACTAGTGGTTCAAATTTTATTATGACAGGGGATGAAAATAACCGTGGAAAAGATATTGAAATTATTGGTGGAACAATATATGACCAGGACTTTATTGCGCATGCTCGACAAGATATTCCTAACTTAATCAATGAAATCAAAAGATTGAAAAAATCAATTAAAAATGAATAAGTGTAATTTAATTTATTTTGTAATATGATGAAATAATTGATATATATTAATATATTTTCTAGTTTAAAGTTGAATGAAATATCTTTTCCGACGATTTTTTCAGAAACTAAAGAAAAAATAATGTAATTTATTTCAAATAATAAATTTTCTCTTGAGTGATTAGCACGAATTTCGACATTGTTGCAACACCACGGATAAATTTGTTAGCGGTACCCAGTGTTACCACTACGATGCCTAACACCGTCTAATTGAAGTTCGTATCGAAAAATTAAACCGTACTGAACGTTACGGCTATGTTTATGATGCCTTAGGCCGACGTATCGAAAAACATCAGATAGACCGAGCGGGCAAAGCCTGCAACCGTACCCACTTCCTGTGGGACGGACTAAGAATGATTCAGGAAACTCGTACCGACAGAAGCAAAAGCGTCTATATCTACACTGATGAAAGCAGCTATGAACCCTTAGCCAGAGTAGAGATCACCACCAGCATACAACAAAAAGTGCTGTACTACCACACCGATGTCAACAGTGCCCCAGAAGAACTCACTGATGAAGACGGTCACATTGAATGGGCATGCAGTTAATAGCTGTAGGGCAGACCGATACAGGAAATCAAACACAGCCAGATACAACAGAATCTAAGGTATCAGCGACAGTATTTAGATAAAGAAACGGGCTTACATTACAATACCTTTAGATACTATGACTCTGATATAGGTAGATTCACGCAGCCAGACCCGATTGGGTTACTGGGTGGGTTTAACTTGTATCAGTATGCGCCTAATGGGTTGAACTGAGGGGGCTGGGTTCAAAAACATCATTGGGTGTAGATGCTTCTGGTAGTCCTTTATTTAGCTCTAAATATAGTGTATGGTATCAAACAGACATACCTATGCATATAGAAATCAGCACAATAGAAAAAGATTTAGTTGATGTTACCTAAAGGTATTGTGGCACCTGTTCAATTAGGTCCTATTGGCGGGGGGGAAATCGACAAGCCCACCAAAATATTCATGGCATCATAATGCATATAAACCGACAACGATTGAACGCATACCAAGAGCAGAGCACAAAGCGTATGGGCTTGTACAAAATAGTTTACATCCAAATCAGAAAGGCGGCTTAAAAAAGCTTGGTGGTTAATGTAAATTGTAATTTGAGTGAGACAATATGAAACTAATGACGATTCGAGAAATTCTTTCTAATCCAGATAAAATTCCTCAAACTTGGTTTTATCTTCCCCCAGATAAAACGACTTGGAATCTTGATACACAAGGTATATTTTCTTTGGATAGTGGGGATTTTCCTCTTGATTCAGATGAATATCTTCCCAAACAAGTTGAAAATGACGGCTGGATAGAGACCTTAGACGGATCGAGTATTGAAGATGTAGTTAGTTATGCTCAAGGGCAATCAGACAATGTTACATTAGATGATTTATTCAGATCTTTCATCTTTTATTATGAAAATGATGCATTTCTAGACTTTGATTAAAAATTGGAAACTTTTAATCATACTAAAATTTCATTTCAATAACGTGTAAGTCATCATTCTGATTGTAATTGTGTATTTAATTGAAGATATTAGAAATATATTATATGAATAAAACATAATTTAATTGACTATCGTTCAATAAGACTAGAACGAGCCTAAACAAAAACTGACTTAAGAACGACTAAATAGTGTCATTGCGTTTATTTTACCATTTCACCACTTCACCACTTCACACGCTAAGCCATCGGCTGACGTATCGAAACATCGACAGGGCAAAGCTAGCAACCATCTTTTTATACTGTTCTTGATGCCGCTAGGAAACTGATGCAAAATATTTAATAAATATTGACTGCTGCTTGGGAAAATATAAACAATTATAGATATAAGGTATACCGAAATGAAGCGTGAATCACTTTATCACCTGTATTATTCAGGAATGGGCACTGTCGATCTCGATCCTGAATGGGAGCATAAAACAAGAGAGCAATTTTGTCATTATTGCCATAGACTAAAACTACCTCACACACACAGTGGTATGGATGTGATTACGGATGGGAAAATAAGGAAAAACCTAGATATGGCCATGGTAGGTGATCTGCTGATACCTAGTAGTATGTCGCAGCGCTTATTTAGTTTGCTGGGTAAAGAGGCTGAAAAACATTTAAATATAGGTTTTATTTATAATAAAGTGGAAAGTGAGAAGCATAAACAGCCATTTATAACTTTTATTAGTAAATATGATTACATTGTACTTAGAGGTGAAACGCCAAATATTTTTCATGGACAACCTATTCCTGAGAATGATCGTCTAGTTGTCTGTCCTGAATGCCATTTTCACTCAAGACTAGAAAGAGCGCCAAGGTTTTTACTTGAGAGCGAATATCCACCATACCCAATATGCTGTACGGAATTGGGTTTGCTAATATATGAAAATATTTATGAAAAGATAAAAAATATCAAATTAGTTGGGGTACTTGTAGAGAAAGTCGAAGTTAAATAACAAGATACTGATTCTATTGAAAACGCTTTCCAATAACAAAACCAGTAGAGATACTGAAATTGATGAGCATTATACAAAAACTGGAAAGATTCCAGTTGGCAATCAAAACAGTTATAAACCGAAAGGACTATGTAAAGAAAGGTTTTTCAATTAGTCAGGACTATATGAATCAGAAGGCATGGCGAAATTAGGATATGACTAATTAACAACGCAATGCTTATGATCAAGTGGCTAAGAGTGGCCGCCCGAATACTTTGGCTGAACACACAAAAATAGCTGTAGATGCTCTTAAAGCCGGTGGTGCCACCACTAAAGAGGCGAGAGATCTTGTCGCTCAATCTTTATGGAATTTAAAATCACAGGGTGTAACTTCACCATCAAATATACCGTGGAATTAAATAGGAGTAATTAATATGTCAGATAAGAAATTACTTGATTCCTTTGGTCAAGAGTTTATCTCTAGTATCAGAGATCAATCTATTTTTGAGTTTGAAGCCATATTAAATGGTAGAATGAAATCTAAAAGCTCTATTGAGCTGAGTAATGAAATAAAAGCCTTTGATGAAAATCAAATTAATGTTTTGAAAAAGGTGGTTTTTAATTCTATTGACAGTGTTATTTATAATGTTCTTAATATGCTTGAGCAAAATGAAGAAAACATGAAGTTGTTGATATCTCAAGATGGGAATGATGAAAAAAATATTCTTGAGCTCAGTGATGGATTATCTGGTGAACTTTTTACAGAAAATGGCTGGATAGAGAAATTTAGTAAATATGAATAGATGTTATATGTAGGGCCGGGAAAATTTATCTCTCCCAGCTATTTTTTTAAATAATTAAATTCTACCTAACCCAACTGAGCATATTTTTAACCTGTGCCAGTTGCTCCCTCAGTTCCCCTTCTTGCGGACTGTCCGGTATTAAAACAATACAGTCCTCGCAATCTTTACTGTCACGCTGGTGCCGGTATTAAATCCTGCCTCTCTCAGCCATTTACCGCTTAACTTAATTAACGGCGTATCGCTGTAAATAACTTACGGTATAGTGCCGTGTGCTGAAGAACTCACCGATGAAGACGGTAACATTATCTAGGAGTGCAGCTATAAGCTGTGAGGTAAACCGATACAAGAAATAAAACATCCCAAATACAATAGAACCTAAGATCTCAAGGGCAATATTTAGACAAATAAATTAGCCTACATTACAATATTTTAAGGTACAGCGACCTGATATAGGTTGATTCACGCAGCCGGACCCGATAGTCAATTGTTAGTGGGGTAAAATAATGAATGAAATTGATTATACTTTACGTAATTTACCAATGTTGCTTACAAGAAATAAAAAAAATGTTGGCAAGATGCTATTATACAAACCAAAACAGCTTTATTTGGTTTTTTAAAAAAACATGAATTATTAATCGGTGTTGAGCCGTTTGATGAAGAGGGTAATTTAAAAACTGATACGGTTCTTATAAAATCTAATCTTATGCCAGAAGGTCAGGAATTATACAAAACTGCTGTTCGAGGATGGTATGATTACTTAGATAGAAGCACAAATCCTCATAAATATCAGAATCTTAGTCGGCTAGAAAAAGCTTTAGCTAAAATTCGAGAAAGTAAAAATAATTAAGAAAGATAAACATCTCACAATAGATAATAATTAAAATATGAGGTATTTATGGCTTGGGATTTTATAGCATCAAGTAATGTAGCCAACCATTTGATAAAAGTTCTTATCGAAAAACACAAAACTAATACACTAAATAATACGAATATTGAAGGTGCTATTTTGGAAAATAAAGAAAATAATAGATATAAGGTATATAAATGATACGTGAACCACTTTATCACCTGTATTATTCAGGAATGGGTACTGTCGATCTCGATCCTGAATGGGAGCATAAAACCAGAGAGCAATTTTGTCATTATTGCCATTTACTAAAATTACCTCACAGTGGTATGGATGTGATTACGGATGGGAAAATAAGGAAAAACCTAGATATGGCCATGGTAGGTGATCTGCTGATACCTAGTAGTATGTCGCAGCGCTTATTTGGTTTGCTGGGTGAGGAGGCTGAAAAACATTTAAATATAGGTTTTATTTATAATAAAGTGGAAAGTGAAAAGCATAAACAGCCATTTATGACTTTTATTAGTAAATATGATTACATTGTACTTAGAGGTGAAACGCCAAATATTTTTGATGGACAGCCTGTTCCTGAGAATGTTCGTCTAGTTGTCTGTCCTGAATGCCATTTTCACTCAAGAAGAGAAAGAGCGCCAAGGTTTTTACTTGAGCGCGAATATCCACCATATCCAATATGCTGTACGGAATTTGGTTTACTTTTATATGAAAGTATTTATGAAAGGCTGAAAAATATTAAATTAGTTGGGGTACTTGTAGAGAAAGTTAAAGTTAAATAGCAAAATACTGATTCTATTGAAAACGCTTTCCAACAACAAAACCAGTAGAGATACTGAAATTGATGAGCATTATACAAAAACAGGAAAGATTCCAGTTGGCAATCAAAACAGTGATAAACCGAAAGGGCGATGTAAATGAAAATTAATTTTCCACTATTGTGGGCTGAAGTTGGGGTTCGTTACGAAATTACTAATACTGTTTTAAATCCATTGATAGAAAATCTCAATGCATTAAACAAAACGCTTCCACATTATGATAAATTATTTAAAACAACAGATTATGATTTATTCTTTATTATCTCTGCCACACAAGAATACAAAGATTTAGTTAAAGGTCCGTTAGCCTCGTCAAAACGAAAAGTGGTTAATTTCTCAATTTTTATACCTTATAAAACGTTTAGTTGTTATAAGCAACAAATGTTCTATGTTCTTGATACCCTCGCAGAGGGAATGATTTTTGTATTCAATAAATATAAAACTGATCCTTTAGGGATAAAAGAAGTGTTTGAAACATTAAAAACATTGATTGCAAAGGATCCAGAAAGATATCAAAAATGGCTAAAAGATCTCGAGGACTGAAAATTTTAAAAATTTACAGCGCTTTACTACTTCTCTATATCTTGAGCAGCTTTTGCTATCAATCATCGACATAACCAGTTTAAAATAATAGTTTATCAACTTAAATATTTATTTAAATTAATGAGTTGCATCGTAATGGCGTTTAATAATTAAGTATGATATTTTATCAATACAAAATAAAAAAACTTTTATTATAAAAATAATGCATCAATTTGATTATGTAAGGAATAACCATGTTTAAATCAAAATATCGTATACCCAAAGATATTGATAAACGTATTACAAAGTTAAATTTAAATACAAAAATAAATCATGCCTATATCGAATTTCTAAAACAATATAATGTGATTATTTTAGATGATGAAGCTGAAATAGACTATTGTATTAATTGCGATGGCGAAGCGTTACCCTTAGAGGTTATTTTTGGTTTTTCAAAAAAAGATACAGAAGATTTACTGGCAATCAATGATAGCTATTTAGATCGCATTCCAGAAAATTATTTAGCGATAGCTAGCCTTAATTATGGTGACCTACTTTGTTTAAGCCCGAAGGGTAAAATTTATCACTGGGATCACGAAGTTAATGATCTATATTTTGATATGAAAGGGGGCTATTTAGAACAAAATACAAACTTAAAATTGGTCGCCAACGACATTGATGCCTTATTAGCGATGATAACAAGAACAGAAGTTGAAGATGACTATGATCCAGATGAAGATGATTACAATAACCCTAACATTCCTTTTCCAGATGATAGCTTAGATTCTTTCGTAAAATATCCTAAACGAATTTCAATAATTCCTGAAAATAGGCTGGCTATTTATTTAAAAAAAATGGAACTTTCTGAAAAAGGGCGTGAAGTCCTTGCTAAATTACGTGAACAAGGTTTAATAAACTAAAAGATAAATTAAATCAAACAGAAGTAACTATTATGTCATCTAAAGGTAAAAAAGGAATTATCGAAATTGCTACGCACAGTGGTAAAGGCGTTAGGTTTGGAGGCTATATACGATGTCTAAAGAATTAAGAACCCAATTTGAAAAAGAATTACAAATTTTTTTAAAAGATCAATTAAGGTCATATCCCTATATTAAGGTTAATAGGAATAAAATTATTTTAGACAATAAAAAGGGAGCTAAGGCAAATATATTTTTTGAATATATGAACAGTGGTTATCAATATGTATTCAATATGTATGTATATTCATCTGAAATTAAAGATTTCATTGATAATATCTCACCTCCTTACCCATCGAATCAACATATGTTGGATAGTATTTATCAGTCAAATTATCTTGATGAAAAGAATTCTGTTCCGATTATACTACCCAAAACAGAAAGTGGAAAAAAAAATATTTTTGATGCAATACTTAAAATATTGAATACTATCTATCTTGAAAGAGCCTATAATCTTATCGAGGTAAATAAAAAATTGATTGATGATATTATTTATTATCCTAAGGCATACGCTTATCCATTTTTAATCAGTCTATATGCTATACAAAAGAATAAAATCTCGTACCAAGATATTGATTTAGAATATTTATTGAGTGAGAAAATGCTAGGATATATCAATGATAAGGATTTAAAAATTGCATTTAATAAAGAAATAATTGATTATCCTTTATATAATATTCCTATGTTGCTTACTAAAAATAAAAGCAAAAAACTTCAAGATGCTGTCATTGACACTGCCACAGCTTTATTCGGTTTTTTAAAAAAACAAAAATTATTGATCGATATTGAGCCCTTTGATGAACAAGGAAAATTAAAAACTGACACAGTGATTAAAAGGGAAAATGTAACACCAGAAGGTCTAGCATTATTTAATACAGCTGTAGAGGGATGGCTTAAATATTTAAATAGAAGTCAAGCTGCTAAAAAATATCAAAACCTAAGTCGTCTTGAAAATGGCTTAGCTCAAATCAGAGAAGGTAAAAAATAATTAATTTTAAATATTTTACTTTTATAGTCTGTACTGGATTCAACTTTGTTATAGCCGGCTATAATTGTCATACCTTGATACTGACAGAACCCCATTGTCTTGAATAGGTAGCACCACCGGTACAGAACATAAGTGCTGTACTACCACACCGATGTCAATGGTGCCCCAGAAGAACTCACCGATGAAGACGGTCACATTGTATGGGCATGCAGCTATCAGCTGCGGGGCAACACCATACAAGAAATCGAACACAGCCAGATACAACATCACCTAAGGTATTGGGACAGTATTTAGACAAATAAATCGGCTTACATTACAATACTTTCAGGTATTATGACCCGGATATAGGCAGATTCACGCAGCCGGATCCGATTGGGTTGCTGGGTGGATTTAATCTGTATCAGTATGCGCCTAATGGGTTGATATGGATCGATCCTTGGGGTTTATGGACATATAATACGATGCCGAAGATTGATGGGTTCCAAAAGCATCATATTATTCCACAGCAACTGAAAAATCATAATTTAATTAAAGCGGCTGGTATGAATATTCATTCGGTTAAAAATATAATGTATCTGCCTACTTCAGCTGATGCGCATGCTACTAGAACGATTCACAACGGTTCACATAAACCATACACACGGAAGATAGAAAGGCAAATGGATGACATTTATGAAAGGGGTCAAAAAGAAAATTGGACACAAAAGCAATACGAAAAACATTTAAATGAACTAATAAAAACAGAAAGAATGGATTTACGTCGTGGAAAAACTATTTTAAATAAAAATTCAATTAGGCCGTCTAAAGGATGTTGATATGATTTATGAACTTATGATAGGTAATTATCCTGATAGTTATTGGTTTCAATATATCTCAACTGGAGATGATTATTACGAACTTTTACAATGCAAAAAAATTCAATCAAATAAACCAATAGTTTTTAAATTAGAAAAAAAAGTAAGTGAAAAACGTTTACTCTCTTATGATATTTATTTCAGTGATGGTCCTGTTTTTATCTCGCCTAGACTTGCGAATTTACTTTCAAACAATCAAGATTTTTTACATGATGTCCAGCTAATAGATGCAACTATAATTGTTAATGGTCGCAGCTATTCTGGTTATAAGGTTTTAAATATTCTGCGTTTAATATCATGTATTGATATGAATAAATCTGAATATATACCATTATTAGAGAGTTTGCCTGATGGACCTAAAAAATTTTATGAAATTGTCTTTAAAGAAAATATAAATGAGCAATTTTGTATGGCAAGGTGTGAAGAATCTATAGGGCTAATTGTGATTTCAGAGTCGTTACGACAGTTTTTTATAAAAAATAAAGTAAAAGGAATAGATTTATACACATAATCTAATTTAGTAAACCTGGCTATTAACAATAGTCAGAAAGACATCTGATAAACGAAACGCTATCTGTGGGACGGGCTAAGCATGATTCAGGAAACCCGTACCGACAGAAGCAAAAACGTCTATATCTACACTGATGAAAGCGGCTACGAGCCTTTAGCCAGAGTGGAGACCACCACCGGTACGGAACAGAAAATGCTGTACTACCACACCGATGTCAATGGTGCCCCGGAAGAACTCACTGATGAAGACGGTCATATTGTATGGGCATGTAGCTATCAGCTGTGGGGCAAACCGATACAGGAAATCGAACATACCGATATACAACAGAACTTAAGGTATCAGGGACAGTATTTAGACAGAGAAACGGGCTTACATTACAATACTTTCAGGTACTATGACCCGAATATAGGCAGATTCACGCAGCCGGATACGATAGGGCTCTTGGGTGGGTTTAATCTGTATCAGTATGCGCCTAATGGGCTGATGTGGATTGATCCGTGGGGCTGGATTTGTAAGGTAAAAGTTGAACGGGGCACTCATGGTCAGCCTCTTTCAGCAAAAGCAACAGTTTCCAAAGCTGATATAGGCACAGGGACAGCAACAAATCCTCTTCAAAAGCTTGGGCTACAAGATTAGGTAATGCAAATGATGACGCTTACATATCTTAGCTAAAATATTAGAAGGTTCAGGTGTCACAGATAATGTTTTCCCTCAATTAAAAGGTTTGAATCGGGGAAAATACCGAACTTTTGAGAAGCGAGTAAGAAGATATATTGAAAAAAATGGAACGGTAGATATAGAATGGAATTTTATTTATGACAAAGGTAGTACTAGTCCAAAAATACAATATTCTGTTTCTCAAAATGGGAAAAATGTGTTAAGCGAAGTATTTGATAATTAGGTAAATAAAATGAGTTTAGAAAATGCAGAAAATATTTTAAAAAATTTTATTATTGCAATGAATAATTGGGAGAAACATTATTATCCACTTGTAAAAAATGGTTCATCCGAAGAAGTTCGCTTAAATATGATTGATGATTTGAATTGTATATTTAATAAATATTGTACAAAGAAAGAGCGAAAATATGGACGGCAAGTTTCATTGGGCTGTGGTAATCCGCCTGAATATTCGCCAGATGAAAAATTTTTAAAAACCGAAGAATTGAAAAATAATAAAATAGTAATATATACTCAAGAACAAAATGGCGTAAAAGATCAATTTCGATATACTTTGCATTTTAAAAATCATGAATGGCGGATTGATAAAAAAGAAGTTTACGATGACATAGATAATAAATGGGAAAAATATACTCTTTAATCTTTCTTAATTATTATCAATTCAACCAAGTATTTTTGTTAAACTAAAGAATTCAAGTGAAAAAATTAACGTTTAATTTCCTTGATAATGTTAACATTGTCGACTTTACCGCAGGCAACATAGCCGAAATTACTTACCATTTCTGACGTTATGCTATCAGTACAGCAACTCGGGTAACCGCATCGCCACCACTTTGCCGGACGGGCGAACCCTCAACAGCCTGTATTACGGGTCCGGCCACCTGTACCGCGAAGTCCTACGCAGTCAGGGGCAACTGAACACCGAATTCAAATACGGCCGCAACAGCCGCCTACAACGTAAACAAACTCGGCGTGGCCACAACACCATCCTGTCCGACATCCTTACCGACCGCCGCTACCAGTACGACAACCTCGACCGGCTGGTGAGTAAAAAACATACCCGGCAAGGACAGACCGATTACCACTCTGACCGCACCGGCCGCATCGAAAACTGTTGCACCAAGACAGAAAAAGCGAAAATCAGAACCTAATACGTTGCAGACAGTTACATAACTTATGTGGACTGCAATATACCTACGACGCACACGACCGTACCCTTAGCAAACAGATTGCAAAGGTACACAGTACGACAGCTACGATGCCTTAGGCCGACGTATCGAAAAGCACCAGATAGACCGAGCGGGCAAAGCCTGCAACCGTACCCACTTTCTGTGGGACGGGTTAATAATGATTCAAGAAACTCGTACCGATAGAAGTAAAAGCGTCTACGAACCCTTAGCTAGTGTAGAGACCACCACCGGTACAGAACATAAGTGCTGTACTACCACACCGATGTCAACGGTGCCCCAGAAGAACTTACTGATGAAACCGATCATATTGTATGGTCATGCAGCTATCAGCTGCGGGGCAACACCATACAAGAAATCGAACACAGCCAGATACAACATCACCTAAGGTATTGGGACAGTATTTAGACAAATAAATTTGCCTACATTACAATATTTTAAGGTACAGCGACGTGATATAGGTAGATTCACGCAGCTGGACCCGATTGGGCTGTTGGGTGGGTTTAATTAGTATCAGTATGCGCCTAATGGGTTGATATGGATCGAACCGTGGAACTGGAGCTGTAAACCTTCCGAAGGATTCAAACGTAAAAAAAACGGATCTAAATGTTGGTTAAATCGTTTGCAAGTAAAAAGCCAGAAGAAGTTTATGATTACTTGATATCGAAGGGGAGGAAGGTAACGAAATCATAAGCAAAAAATCCGTACGCTATTCAATATACAGTTTATGTTAAAACAACTAAATCTGGTACAACATATAAATTGGATTATCATACAGGTGGTTCTGCATCTCAACCTAATATACACAGTAATGATTATTGGAAAGTCTATAAATCAACAGGCAAAGGGCCAGATGAGGTTTTAGGTAGAATTGGCCATTGGGAATTTAAAAACTATGATCGTATTCAAGATTCACCTGTCTATATTAACGGAATGCTTATGAATGGAAAATGAAAAATGATTGATTTTAATGCAGATATAGTTAGCTATAAATCTTTAGGAAATATTGAATTGGAACGCCATATAGATTTTTATTTAGATGAAATATACAAAAATTTTACGGTCGAAGTAAAAGAATATATGACCCCTTACCCTTTTAATGAAAAAATGTATGCCTATTTTTTAGAGGCTGGGACAATAATAATTTCTACTAATTCTGAAGGTGACATTATTGCTGTAGGATGTAATGAACATTATCAAGGGAAATACAAGAAAAAATTGTATGCGGGGATTACGATGAAAGAGCTTATCTTGTTAACAAAAAGTCAGCGCATTCTAAATGGTACACTTATTGTTGACGAAGATTACGGTATATCTTTTACACTTCCTTCACCATATGATGAAATGGCTGATTATATTGAATATATTCCTTTAGATTTAAAACTGAATGAGATTTTTGTTTCTGATGATTCTTTTTGGGAACCAAAAGAAAAATAATATTTATTTGAAATAATAATGTAATTTATTTCAAAAAATTAATCTACTCTAGATTGATTAGCACAAATTTTGACGTTATTGTAACACCTAGAATGAGACTTCCAACGGCACCCTGTACTCGATTATGACGTCTAACACCGCCTAATCGACGCCGTATCGAAAAACACCGACTGGGCAAAGCTAGCAACCGTCTTTTGATGCCGCTAGGAAAACTGATGCAAAATATGGAACTAATATTGAAAGTGCTGTTAGGGAGAATATAGATAATAATAGATATGAGGAAATTAAATGAAGCGTGAACAACTTTATCACCTATATTATTCAGGAATGGACACTGTCGATATCGTTCCCGAATGGGAGCGTAAAAACAAAGAGCAATTTTGTCATTATTGCCATACACTAAAACTACCTCACGGTGGTATGGATGTGATTACGGATGGGAAAATCAGGAAAAATCTAGATATGCCCATGGTAGGTCATCTTCTGATACCTAGTAGTATGTCGCTGCGCTTATTTAGTTTGCTGGGTGAAGAGGCTGAAAAACATTTAAATATAGGTTCTATTTATAATAAAGTGGAAAGTGAAAAGCATAAACAGCCATTTATAACTTTTATTAGTAAATATGATTACGTTGTACTTAGAGGTGAAAAACCATATATTTTTGATGGACAGCCTATTCCTGAAAATGAGCGTCTTTTTGTCTGCCCTGACTGCCATTTTCACTCAAGAAGAGAAAGAGCGCCGTGGTTTTTACTTGAGAGCGAATATCCACCATACCCAATATGCTGTACGGAATTGGGTTTACTTTTATATGAAAGTATTTATGAAAGGCTGAAAAATATCAAATTAGTTGGGGTATGTGTAGAGAAAGTTAAAGTTAAATAGCAAGATACTTATGCTATTGAAAACGCTTTCCAACAACAAAACCAGTAGCGACACTGAAAATTGAGGAGCATTATACAAAAACAGGAAAAATTCCAGTTTGCAATCAAAACAGTGATAAATCGAAAGGACGATGTAAATGAAGATTGATTTTTTATTCTTGTGGGCTGAAGTTGGCGTTTATTATGAAATTACTAATACGGTTTTAAATCCGTGGAGATCAAATCTCAATAAATTAAACAAAACGCTTCCACATTATGACAAATTGTTTAAAACAACAGATTATGATTTAGTTTTTACTATCTCTGCTACACAAGAACACAAAAATTTAGTCTACGGTCCTTTAACCTTATCAAAACGAAAAGAGGTGCATTTCTCAATTTTTATACCTTATAAAACGTTTAGTTGTTATACGCAACAAATGTTCTATGTTCTTGATACCATCGCAGAGGGAATGATTTTTGTATTCAATAAATATAAAGTGGATCCTTCAGGGATAAAAGAAGTGTTTGAAACATTAAAAACATTGATTGCAAAGGATCCAGAAAGATATCAAAAATGGCTAAAAGATCTCGAGGATTGATAACTTAAAAACTAATAGTGCCTAAGGCGTTATTGCCAGAGTTGGAAAAAAAATATATAGCTATTAATTGTGCGGCAAACCGATACAAGAAATAGAATATAGCCAGATATAACAGAATTTAAGGTATTAGGGACAGTATTTAGGCAAAAAAGTAGAAGAAGCCGGTCTGGTTGCATTTGATTTTTCAAAAGAAATAGAACTTTCATAAAAATAAATAATGCTAATCAAGTACGGTTAAAATCTTGTTGGTACTAGACTATATTATTATGAATAGAGAAAGTTTTACTATTGATGAAAAAAAATATCCAATTGGTTGGAGATTCAACTCTACAGAATGCATATTATCTTCTGAAGAAAAAAAGAGGATAATTTTTCTTGATGAAGATGAATCTAGTCGATTTTGGGATATGATATTCCCATTTGATCACTTAATGAAAATGCCACCAATGTTTTGTTCAGTGACAGAAAAAATCGATTTAGATTTTAAAAATTCCAAACAATCTTCGTTTTTTTTCGAAAACAAACTAGCAGGTCATTCATCTGTTTTTTTCTTCTGGGGGAAAATAGCAAGTGCGATTGTGCCTGTGGATATTTTTATAAAATCATGGAATGATTTTTTTTATCCCAGTGACGAAACAAGTATTCTATTTATCGCCTCTAAAAATAGAATGATCTTTTCTTATAACGAAACGTTTTTTTACGCTGATATATTGAGTAATTTAAATTCACAAATAATAGATGGATGAATATGCATGACTTAAGGTTATTGTTTTTAAACGGATTATTTTATCTGCTTGATAATAATTATACTGCGTCAAACGTGGCGAATTATGCTTTTGAATTCTATTTAGATCATCGTATTACTGATGCAAAACTAGCCTATGTTATCGATTATTTAAGCGGCATTGATGCAAGTCCAGAATTTGAAATGGATAAAGACGACGTCATCTCTTTTATCAATAGCAATTTACTACAATCCTAACTAAGCGATATAACTTGCTTATATTGCTTTACTACATTTTTATGTTTTCTCTATATCTTGAGTGGCTTTTGCTGTCGAACATCAAAATCACCTGTTTAGAATAATAGTTTATCAACTTAAATATTAATTTAAATTAATGAGTTGCATCGTAATGGCGTTTAATAATTAAGTATGATATTTTATCAATACAAAATAAAAAAGCTTTTATTATAAAAATAATGCATCAATTTGATTATGTAAGGAATAACCATGTTTAAATCAAAATATCGTATACCCAAAGATATTGATAAATGTATTACAAAGTTAAATTTAAATACCAAAATAAATTATGCCTATATCGAATTTCTAAAACGATATAATGTGATTATTTTAGATGATGAAGCTGAAATAGACTATTGTATCGATTGCGATGGCGAAGCGTTACCCTTAGAGGTTATTTTTGGTTTTTCAAAAAAAGATAGAGAAGATTTACTGTCAATCAATGACAGCTATTTAGATCGCATTCCAGAAAATTATTTAGCAATAGCTCGCCTTAATTACGGTGACCTACTTTGTTTAAGCCCGAAAGGTAAAATTTATCACTGGGATCACGAAGTTAATGATCTATATTTTGATATGAAAGGGGGGAAAATACAAACTTAAAATTGGTCGCCAACGACATTGATGCCTCATTAGCAATGATAACAAGAACAGAAGTCGAAGACGATTATGATCCAGATGAAGATGATTACAATAACCCTAACATTCCTTTTCCAGATGATACCTTAGATTCTTTCATAAAATATCCTAAACGAATTTCAATAATTCCTGAAAACAGGCTGGCTATTTATTTAAAAAAAAATGGAACTTTCTGAAAAAGGGCGTGAAGTACTAACTAAATTACGTGAACAAGATTTAATAAAATAAAAAAATATTCATTACCAAAATAGTCAATATGTAAATTGGTTAAAACTGATTTTATAGCTGACATCTTCGCTTTTTAATTTATAGCAGAAAAGTGTTCAGCGTAAGATGTCATTCAAGTCGTGATGTCATTTTGTCTATTTGTTACAGTGTCACGATACAACTATTCGATTGAATAAAAACTTATTAAGCAAAGTAACGCAGCAGTAGGGTTAATTAACCTGGGGAAAAGCCAAGATAATACCCACCCAACGCTATGGATTTATCATTAGGTGAAAGGGATGTTTGACAAAAATAATTTTTATGAATGCGAAAAGAAGATAACTATTGATAACCTAACAGAATGTGAAAATAAGTTAGGTATTCAATTACCGTCATCCTTAAAACAGCTGTATCTTACTTGCAATGGCGGCCTTGTATATAAAAGTGTGTATAAGGTAGGTGAGCCAGCTTATATTGTTGAAATTTCAAATTTTATTCCAATAAAATATAATCAAGCATTTAAAAATGATCCCAAATTTGTAATAGAGGGAATTGCATTACAACATTGGAATGAAGACAAATTACCTAAGTTTCTACTACCATTTGCTCGCAGTTACCAGAATGGATTTTTATGTATAAATATTGATACTGGTGCTATATATCAATACCTAAGATCAGTTTGGGATACAACGCTTAGTAAAGAACAAAATTTCGAAAAAAATAGTATTTATTTATCTGAATCTTTAGAACATTTCTTAGGTTGTCTGACCGCAGATGAAGAAGATAACGATTACGCTATCGAATATGAAGATATCAAACCCCGTGAAAGTAACCAATTTTATCATTCTGAAAAATCAATTGATACCAGTGATATTGCTGAGATTGAAAGTATCTTAAAAATTAAAATCCCCGAACAATTAAAAGCGTTTTTATTAAAACAGAATGGTGGGATGCCCGAAAATAATACTTGGATCGATCCACAAGGCGAATATGATTATGTCACAATTCATGAATTAGTTCCGATAAAATATTATGCAACTTTAAATGATAATAAAGCCTATTTGATGGATCATATTGCCCAACAATTTTGGAATAGAGAATTATTGTCGAAACAATTATTGCCGTTTGCCAACGACGCAGGTGGTAACTATTTTTGTATTAATTTCAACAATGGAAAAATATACTATTGCACTTTCGATACATGGTCTGACAATCTATCTGTATCTGATAATCAAAGTAAAAGTACACTTTTCCTGTGTAACAGCTTTAATGAATTTATGTCTAAATTAATTTGTGATAAGGATCTGGAAGATTTTTAAAAACATCTGATGACTAATAGTACTGCGCAAGATTAATACCGATAACGCATTTAACATAGAAATTGCTTTTGTAATATCGTACACGATAAAATAATACACAATATATTGTGTATTAAGCGTATTGATTATGATTGATTTTTCTTATTTATCCGATTTCGATGGCAATAAACCATTGTTCATTTTACATGATAATATCATTAAAAAATTAGAAAATTCATTTTGCTATTTAAAAGAAAAAACTGGGATTTCTATTGACCCATATGGTAAAACCAGAATTTATCCCGATCATCAAAAAATACTTATTAGCTATTTAGCAAAGAGTAAAGACAGCGACATTATCAACTTTATTAATTTTCTTGTTAAAGCTAGCAATGAAAATGAAATTATCATCGCAGAGGGTGATTAAAAAAAACAGGTCGAGTATTATTCAATACTTGAATTGAAAACAAATACACCGTGTAAGTTATAAAAATAGCGGCTAAAGAATGATTGATAAACAGCCATTATTTGAAAATTATTAAATGGTTAAAGGTATTGGGATAAAAAATGTTAGAAATTAATGCATTTGAAAGATTATTAGACATATTAAAAAAACATGATGATGGTCAGTACTTAGCTAAAAGCCCAAAAGAGGTGGATTCATCCTATTTACATAACAATCAATGTTTAATCGAGTTTTACCGTCAATTTGAGCTACAACAGCTTGTTATAGAGACGGGTATGTCTTCTTTATCGTTTATTGACTATTTAAATTTAGAACAACGAAACACCAATTACTCTTTTTCGAATTTAAAAAAGCAAGATTATATTGTTTTTTTAGAACAGAACGGAGGAGGTGAACCTATTTTATTTAATTTTCAAGAAGATAACAATAACCCCTCTATTTTTGCTGCATATGACGTTTTAGAACCGTTCAAAATCGCCGATAATTTTCTTCAATTTATACAAGCATTAACCGTAATTGTTGATATTGTCTATAACCAATATAATATTTATGAAATATATACAAATGATGATTGTGATGAAATAAAACCTGAATTTTTACCCAAAATTAAAATGGCGCTTTCTCCGATTTTAGGTGAAAACATTGATCATTTTATGCAATATTTTTATGGTTAATAAGTTTGCCTAAAATGCATTTATTAGTTAACTAAAAATTAATAATTTTTTAAATAGAGTGATGACTAGTCCATTCAAAATAAGTGCAAAAATACAATACTTTGTTTTCAAAAATAGGTGAAAGTGTTAAGTGAAGTCTATTATTATCAACCCAAGCCACCATCTTTATTAAACTTAAGAATTTAAGCGGAAGAAGAAATTCAAGAGGCTACAGGGATATTCAATAAAATGTACATAAATATAATGCCAAGATAGGTTGTCAATAATGAATAAAGAATGGAGCCCAATGTTTCAAATTGAGATAATGGATATTATTGATAGTTTACAAATTAACAAGTTGCGTGTTGGATCACCAGATTCTCTTATTGATGAAACATTGGGTGAACCAGAACTACCAAAAGCAAAATTAAATAAAAAATTTAAAATATACAACTATTTGTATGGTAATGTCAGCATTTTATCTGAAAATAACATTGTAATAAATATAAGTATTGATATGCATGGTATTAGAAAAAAGATGGTGACGCTAGGTAGCGTAAATGACTGGACACTAGATAAATGGCTCGAACTATCTAAATTAAAAAAATGGAATATAAATAAATTTTGCGATGTTGTTAATCTAGAAGGAAAAGGCTTGATTATTTCTTTATCATTGGAAGGCAAATTAACGATGCTCACACTTAATTAAACAGTTTAAAAATAGATTATATAAAATACAGAATATTGTTTATTTTCAAATGCCTGAAGATAACCTCCAATTATTTTTTGTTTGTTGGGTTAACGGCGGAATTTCAATTCAAACTAAGGATTTTTGGGGTACAATGGCTCAGTTTGAACAAATGTTAGATAAAAATTATTCTGAAAAGAAAGCTGTAAAATATAAAGAAATTGCAAACAAATGCATGAAAGAATTGATGAATAAGTTAAACAATATATAGTTTTTATTAAATCAGTCTTATTATAGCAATAAATACATAAAAATTATTTCACAGCTATAGTAACCGCGCCGTCGACTTTAACCTTAAACAGCCAGACCCATTTGGGTTACTAACTGGGTTTAACCTCAATTAGTATCATCTTAACTTCATGATATGGATTGAACCATGTGTATTTAAACATTAAACGTAAGGATAGATAGTGATGAGTAACGTTTCAGTTGAAAAAATCATTGCGGCTATAGAGCAGGGTAAGGTTAGAGGTTTTGATGAAATAAAAGAGATAGACGGTGAGCGATTTTTTTTTCAATATGCACTTAAAAAGGAAAATGGTTTATATAATGCCTATATTTTTCATATCATGGAAAAGAAAATGGAAATTATAGAAGATTATGGGGTAGAAGACATTAAGCAATTTACAAATATATCAGATGCGCTAAATTATTTTAAATCATTGGATATAAATGTACAAAAATTCTCTGGTATAAAGGGTGTGTTACCAATTTGAATGATATCGAAATTAATATCTCATCAGCTTTTATTTATGGATGATATTTTTGGAGTTAAAATGTTTACATCAAAATACAGTGTTCCAAATGATATTGATAAACGTATTACAAAGTTAAATTTAAATACAAAAATAAATCATGCCTATATCGAATTTCTAAAACAATATAATGTGATCATTTTAAATGATGAAGCTGAAATAGACTATTGTATTAATTGCGATGGCGAAGCGTTACCCTTAGAGGTTATTTTTGGTTTTTCAAAAAAAGATACAGAAGATTTACTGGCAATCAATGATAGCTATTTAGATCGCATTCCAGAAAATTATTTAGCGATAGCTAGCCTTAATTATGGTGACCTACTTTGTTTAAGCCCGAAGGGTAAAATTTATCACTGGGATCACGAAGTTAATGATCTATATTTTGATATGAAAGGGGGGTATTTAGAACAAAATACAAACTTAAAATTGGTCGCCAACGACATTGATGCCTTATTAGCAATGATAACAAGAACAGAAGTCGAAGACGATTATGATCCAGATGAAGATGATTACAATAACCCTAACATTCCTTTTCCAGATGATACCTTAGATTCTTTTATAGAATATCCTAAACGAATTTCAATAATTCCTGAAAACAGGCTGGCTATTTATTTAAAAAAAATGGAACTTTCTGAAAAAGGGCGTGAAGTACTAACTAAATTACGAGAGCAGGGGGTAATAATCTAATAGATAAATTCAAATCAAACAGAAGTAACTATTATATTATCTAAAGGTGAAAAAGGACTTATGGAAATTGCTGCGCACAGTGGTAAAGGCGTTAGGTTTGGAGGCTATATACGATGTCTAAAGAATTGAGAACCCAATTTGAAAAAGAATTACAAATTTTCTTAAAAGATAAATTAAAATCATATCCTTATATTAAAGTTAATAGGAATAAAATTATTTTAGACAATAAAAAAGGAGCTAAGGCAAATATATTTCTTGAATTTTTTAACAAAGGTTATGAATATGTATTCTATATGCATGTATATTCAGCTGAAATCAAACATTTTATTAATAACATTTCACCTCCTTATCGTACAAATTTACAAAATGAAATTATGGTTTATAGTTCACATTATTTTGATGAAGAAAAAACTGATACAATTTTATTACCCAAAACAGAAAGTGGAAAAAAAAATATTTTTGATGCAATACTTAAAATATTGAATACCATCTATCTTGAAAGAGCCTATAATCTTATCGAAGTAAATAAAAAATTGATTAAGGATATAATGTATAAACCACACGCATACGCTTATCCATTTTTAATAATTCTATATACTATACAAAAAAATAATATCCCCTACAAAGATATTGATTTGGAATATTTATTGAGTGAGGAAATGCTAGGATATATCAATGATAAGGATTTGAAAATTGCATTTAATAAAGAAATAATTGATTATCCTTTATATAATATTCCTATGTTGCTTACTAAAAATAAAAGCAAAAAACTTCAAGATGCTGTCATTGAAACTGCCACAGCTTTATTCGGTTTTTTAAAAAAACAAAAATTATTAATCGATTTGGAGCCCTTTGATGAGCAAGGAAAATTAAAAACCGACACAGTGATTAAAAGGGAAAATGTAACGCCAGAAGGCCTAGCATTATTTAATACAGCTGTAGAGGGATGGCTTAAATATTTAAATAGAAGTCAAGCTGCTAACAAATATCAAAACCTAAGTCGTCTTGAAAATGGCTTAGCTCAAATCAGAGAAAGTAAAAAATAATTAATTTTAAATAGGGTATTTTTATAGTCGGTATTGGATTGAGTCCGAACGGCTCATTTAGCATGCTTATTACCTCAGTTTTCTGCCAGATCGGATTGGGCTTTTGGGTGGTGTTAACTTGTATCAGTATGTGCCTAAAGCAAGTATAAAAAATTTTATAAAAAGATATAATGAAAAACAGCATCAGGAAATCATTTTGAAAGTGCAAGAGTGTTATTAGTGAGAAATATTTGAACGTTAACAAGCACCCCTCCTAAAATCACCAATAATCCCCTTAAAGAATTAATAGCTAAAAATAAAAAATGTATCCTGAATTAAACAAGGTAAAACATAATAGTAAAAAAGGATGTTAAATGAAAATTTTAAAAAATGATGAATTAGTAGTTAAGTCACTTTTATCTGAATTACTTGATGAAGGGCTTCAATATTATAAAGTAAACTTAAGTGACTCAAGTCAACCAATAAATGAAGCAGATCCTTTTTCAAGATTAAGAAGTATAGTCGTCGGATTATCAAACAACGACCAAGAAACGATTTTTAATTTTTTACGCATAGTAATGGTAGACACAATGTCAACAATTTTTGGAACAATAGATGGCTCACATTTTCCTCCTAATATTAATGGTGATTTTGTCTTAACCTATAATGGCGAAGAAATACAAGGTACGTTGCAAGATGAGTTAATCGGAAAAGCAGAAGAATTAGGTATATATGAGTAAGATTAAAAGCCTTATTGAGAAATTGCATAATGAAGCTGAAGATGAAGTATATTGGCTAGGTTCTTGTGATGAATCTCAAATTAAAATACTTGAAAATAAATTAAAATTGTCATTACCAGCCGAGTTGAAAGAATTTATTTTATTAGTTGGTGGCGGCGGTATTGTAGAAGAAGAGATATCAGGCATAGTGAATAATGATGCATTAACAGAGTCTGAAGGTAGTATTTATTATGATACCTGTCAATGTCGAAATGAATACTCCTTACCGATGAATCTAGCGGTTATCTATTTTAAGGATGACGAAGTATGTTGGTGTGTTGATTGTAGAAAAGATACTTTTGGACAAATTATTAATTATGATCTTTTTTCAAAAAAAATATTAAATGTTCTTGCTCCATCGTTTGAATCTTTTTTTGAAGAATATGTAAATCTACGGACGTAAATATTGAATGAAAATTTTTATAACTGACTAAAAATGATTCAGGAAATTCGTACCAATAGAAGCACGCCAGTTGATGTTAGTGGTTATGACTGGTGTATTCAAAATAAAGAGTAAATCAAATAGACTAAATGAAAAAAAGTAATGACATCATTTATATGGGTTTTTCATGGACATGAAGCTGATTTTTGCTCAGGTGTGTATAGCGAGTTAGAACAGGCAGAAAACTTTATTAAAAAAAATCTTTTAAGTGGCGTTTTAACAAAAATGCCTCTAAATAAAAGTGTCTATGAATGGACGACAGAAAACGGTTTTTTTGAACCCAAAACGGATTATCAGCATAGCAGTAAATTTATTCAAAAATTTACTAGTGCTTATTTGGAACACTATCATTATCAAGATGGTGAGAGAATTTCATATTAAATTAATGGATAAATTAAATAAAGCTACTTCAAAATCGCAAGCTATAATAGACAGTATGCATAGTAAACATATGAAAGCTAAACCCAATTGTCTATAAATAAGGAATATTAGTGATGAGTCATTTAAATTCGGATAAAGTTACTATCCACCTGTGGATAGGTAATAATTTTTCTTCAGATGAAGAATATAAAAATTATTTTCACCAATTTGAAGGAATACAAAAAGATTACCTAAATCTTAAACCAAGCTGTCCGTTTTGTGCAGATATTGGAAATATTGCATACATGACAGAAAATCTAATCATGTTAGAAAAATTTTCTTCCCCTAAAGATATGGATTTTGTTATCAATAAAGTCGAAGTAAATGAAAATGAAAAGAAAAAAATAATAGAAAAATGCAATGAATTAGGCATTAAATCGGCAAATGCAGTATTTTGGTATGTTAATAACGATCCAATATTGGAATTAGAGGTAAAAGAACCTTATAAAGAAAATTACAATGGATTAAAATATATAGGTGAATTTGAAGCTGACTCTAAATATCCCATCATTGAACAAGATGATCTTACAAAAAATTGGCATCTATGGATAGGTACGAATACTATGCCAACTAGAGAATATAATAAATATTTTAAATTGGACTATAAGCATGATATTGATAGTCCTAAATATGTAATCTGTGGTTTTTGTAAAGACACGGGTAATGATTGGTATGATGAAGACTTTATCGGTTATCCTAAACCGTTAAAAAAAAGCGTCAAAATTGATAAACTGATTGATGAATTTGTTACATCAGATTTAGATTGCATACAACAAATTGAAACAAAATGCCATCAATTAGGTATAGAACAAGCTAATGCTGTAGTTTGGTATATAGCAGATGATGAATTAAGTGAATTCAATATCCAAAAACCTCTTAAAGAAAATTATAATGGACTAAAGTATATTGGGATTTTTAGATTTTAATTGGTTAATACTAAAACTATGTCATCAGCGGCAGAATCGAAAACTGCCGCAACTGACCTACTGGATAAAAGCGCAACGAAGACAGCAGTACCCGAAAACCAAAACGTGGTAGGCTTTAACCAACAACTTGATTTACACTGCCTCCAATACACCTACGACAGCAAACAAACTGCCAGTGGTACCCGTAGTATAGCTATGAAAAGTTAATATAGGAAAATTTGGCTCAACTAAACAAAAGCCTATAGGAATGACAACTGTAGATGGAAAAAATGGATCTCATATAATGTGTTTAGTGAAAAAGATAAAGGTGAACACTTTTTATTTGATGCTACTGAATCCGCAGTAATCAAACTTCAAAATCTATTTGTGAATCCATCTCAATCATGGAAAAAATTATGACACTTGATGATGAAATCAAAATACAACTCACTCAATTATTCGATCAACCAAAACTGATAGATAATTGGGGTGATATTGCAGATAAATTATCAGATTCTTTTGATTGGAAAGGAACAAAGATTGATTGGACAAAAACTATTAACTATAAAAGCAGTCAACTTTTTGGAAACTATTCTAACTGGTTATTCCTGATAAAAAATTTTTTATATAACAATGATATATTTGTTGAAATAAAAAAAAGTAGCGTAATTTATTATATCAATGATTCGTCTTTAAATTTTGCAGTGCAGTTAACAAATCAACAATTTGAGAGGTTTCTTGCATTTGCTATTGAAAATATTCCTCAACATCATTATTTTTTTGATTCATCCAATAAATGGTGTCTTGTTATAAGTTCGGAAGGGTATATTGATTTTGGACTATCCCAGAAAAATTTATCATTATAAAAAATAGACTATATTTTAATACTCACCTTGATGGTATAAGGCCGGCGAGATATGCTGAAGTTATGGATTTAAATAAACACGCTAAGATAACATAGATTGAAGCAATCAACGTTAGAAAACTATGCTAAAGCAGTATAGGAGATGATTTTTAATGAATCGAGTAAAGATTGTATGGCTACATGAGTCTAAAGGAGGCAGAAAAACAATTCCACCTGCAGGGAAATACTATGCCGTTTCTCGCTTTAAAGAGGATAAAGAATGGCCGAATAATGCATGGAGTGTAGTATTTGAGATAGATGAGTGCAAAATTAAAAATAGTGAGATATGCTCTTTAGGAACGGTAAGATTTTTAATGGACACAGCACCAGAAAGCCGTTTGAAATCACAAAATAAATTCGAAATTTATGAGGGGCCCAAAAAAGTTGCATATGTGTATTTAATACACAATTAGTTTCAATTTATATAAATATAAGCTATAAAATTAAACTCTTTATTAGTCTAGAATTGTGAAAGAGATTTGTTAATTTTAATTTAACTTTACATTTTGTTTCTATGATCTTACTGGCAAAATTGAAAACTGCCGCAATCACGCCGACAGGGAAACCCTGCAATACAATGCCGTAACCAACCGACTGGATAAAAGACACAAAGAGGACTGTAGTATCCAAAATCAAAACTTGGTACGCTTTAAGCATTTACTTAACTTCAACGGGCTTCAATACACCTACGACGAACATGGGCGCACACAAAGCAAACAGACTACCAGCGGTACCCAGCATTATCGCTATTATGCCGGAAACCACCTAATCAAAATACAATAGAACCTAAGATCTCAAGGGCAATATTTAGACAAATAAATTAGCTTACATTACAATACATTAAGATACAACGACCCAGATATAGGTAGATTTACAAAGCCGGTCTCGATTGGGCTATTGGATGGGTATAATCTGTATCAGTATGCGCTTAATGGGGTGATGTGGATTGATACAGTCGGTTTAAAATGTATCCTAAAAAATTTATTGAATTATTTAACTCCCTCCCTTTGGAATATGCTGGAAAAAAATAAAATGTATGAATTGAATAAAATTCAAAATGCTATTAAAGAATGTATTAAATTGCAAGATAGTATGCTTGATAACATTTTTTTATTAGTAAATTCCCCTAAATCTGTAGAATTAATTAGAAAAGATTTAACAGGAGTAGTAAACCCTTTATTATTACATGTAATTAAGCAACTACCAGAAGAAATGAAGGTTAACTTATTGCCAAATATCATAGAAGTAATGAAAAATTTAGATGGAAATACCAAATTATGTCAAGATATTATCCTATCTATAGATAAAAATTGGTTAAAAAAAAATATTTGGTTATACACTAAAGATGCAATTGATGATCAAGATTATCAAAATATTGGAATATTTATCTATTTGTTTAAATCTATCAGTGAAGAATTATCTAATAAACTTGCTCTTTTGGCATTAAAGAGTGATGTTGAAGATGTTCGTGAAATAGGCGAAATGTATTTTGATAAAATGGCTGTGTATTGTGAAGATGATGGTATAGCTGTAGATATAATTTTAAGTTGTTTTGGATCACAAAAAATTTCAGTTGTTTATTTAGAGTCTGAAGAATGTGATGAAAAAATGAAAACAGATATAAATTTTATTATATCTCACCAAATTGAGCTTCTTCATTTAATTGAGCAGGCAACAGCTTCATACATTGATAAAGTTTACAAAAAAAAATTAGATAAACTGACATTAATAAAAATTTATCTATTTCCCGATGTTGAATATCAATATGGTTTTTTATTTGATTGGTTAGGAGATATAGAGCATGGAATAGGGGTTAAAATTAAAAATTTAAAAGTAGAAGATATAGGTGGAGCGGAAATAGCATTTCTCTAAAAATATAATATTTATCTGTATAATCAAACTAAGCTGATACTAGAACGACTACCCCGACCGACTGGTGAGTAAAAAAACAAAGCTTTAGCCTGATTAGAAAAAGGTTCTAAAATTGAGAAAGTTAATATAAAAAATTTGGTTCAACTAAAAAAAAGTTTGTAGGAATGACTACTACAGATAGAAAAATGCGATTTAGCATTAAGTACGATAATCAATGGAAAAGGGTTGGTTAACAGGCAAAAAATCGATGAAATCAACAAAAAGCTGTTAGTTTATTAACAATATATTATTGGATAGAAAATGTTGAATAAAAATAAATTTTTTAAATGCGAAAAACAATTAACTAATGATAATTTAACCGAATGCGAAAATAAATTAGGTATCAAAATTCCTTCATCTTTAAAACAGCTTTATTTAACTTGCAATGGAGGGAATATTTACCAAATATGTTTGTATAATTGATCGTTTTCCATATAAATTTAAAATTTCAAAATTTCTTGCAATTAAATATAATCAAGCATTCAAAAATGACCCTGATTTCTTACTAGAAGGAATTGTATTAGAACATTGGAATGAAAATAAATTACCGAAAACTTTGCTACCTTTTGCACTGGATTACGGTGATGGATTTTTATGTATAAATATTGATACTGGTGCTATATATCAATACATTAGATTTGCTTGGGATACTACGCTTAGTAAAGAACAAAATTTTGAAAAAATAGTATTTATTTATTTGATTCATTGGGAAAATTCTTGGATTGTTTAACTGAAGATGAAGAAAACAAAGATTGCGTTATAGAATATGAAGATATTAAACCTCGTAAAAGCAACAAATTTTACGATTCTCAAAAATCAGTTAACATAAATGATATAAGTGAAATTGAAAATAGTTTAAAAATAAAAATTCCAGAACAATTAAAAGAATTTTTATTAAAACATAATGGTGGTATGCCTGAAAATAATACATGGTTCGATCCACAAGGCGAATATGAATATGTCACAATCCATGAGTTGACTCCAATTAAATATTATAAAAAATTTAATAATAATAAAAACTATTTGATGGACACAATAGCTAAAAATTTATGGGATAGAAATTTATTGGCCAAAAATTTACTACCTTTTGCTAGGGATGCTGGTGGTAATTATTTTTGTATTAATATCAACAATGGAAAAGTTTACTATTGCACTTTCGATACATGGTCTGACAATCTATCGGTATCTGATAATCAGAGTAAAAGTACACTTTTCCTGTGTAATAGCTTTAATGAATTTATGTCTAAATTAGTTTGTGAAGATGACTTATGAATTTTTTAATATAATTGTATTACTTTTTGTTTCATCTAATAGTTAACTTATATCGATAACAAAGCTTATACACAATACGAAGTTTTACATAGTCAGCTACAATAATTCAGCTATACTCGCAATAGCCAACCGCAAAGCAAACAGACTACCAGTGGTACCCAGCATTATCGCTATTATGCCGGAAACCACCTAACCAAAATACAATAGAACCTAAGATCTCAAGGGCAATATTTAGACAAATAAATTAGCCTACATTACAATATTTTAAGGTACAGCGACCTGATATAGGCAGATTTACACAACCGGACTCGATTGGGCTCTTGGCTGGGTTTAATTTGTATCAGTATGCGCCTAATGGGTTGATATGGATTGATCCATTAGGCTTTTGTTGTGGCCTAATGGTAAAGAAAATTAAGGATTTATTGGCACCACCATCAGGACTCTGGATATATGCAGCTGATTTCACCGTTTACATAATGCAATATGATATTCAGGTGGAATTTTAATAAGTAAAAGGTAATTTATAGTTATGATCATTTGTTCTAGAAAACCGGCAGTATTACAAGATATCTCTGATTTTGAGAAAAAATACAAAGTATTTTACCAAACGATTATAAAGATTTTTTGATAAAGTTTAATGGAGGAAGACCTTTCCCGGCTTCTTTTAAATTTTTTTCAGATAGAACTGACGCATCTTCTGTTGACCAATTTCTTAGCTTAGGGAAAGAAAAAAATAGCAACCTTGAAAAGTATTATTTTAATTATAAAAATAGGATTCCATCAGGTTTTATTCCCATTGCCCATGATGCAGGGGGTAACCTTATTATTATGAAACTAAAAAATGAAGACAACCAGATCTATTTTTGGGATCATGAGCTTGAAGCTGATGAGGAAGAAAATCCTAATATGGAAAATGTCTATTTAGTTTGTAAATCATTTTCTGATTTTATAAACAACCTTTATGAAGAAGAAATTTAGATAATCCTAAAAGAAGACCGACGTGTAAGATTAAATGTATTAACAGGTAAAAAATTATATTAAATTTTATTATGGAGTACTTATACTATGCTGATTAAAGGTAACCTTTATCCAATAAACGATATTATTTCTTATATAAAAAAACCAACAGAAAGAAATGATAATTTTTGTCTTTATGGCGAATTTGATGAAGATTTAAAGAGTAACAAAAGTTATTATATTGGTGACTATCCAAATGTGGGTGATGATGGAAAAGAAATCTATCCATCTTTTGTTTTAAAAAAGAAACTATACTTTCTTTATTCAGGAGAGCAATTTGCTGATGTAATCGATTCAGTGATGGAACAGAAACCTTCAGCTACAACAAAAGACTTTATAAAAGCCTTAAATTATTATTCTGAATATGATGATTTTTTAGATTTCTAAATATACCCGATCATATTATCAATACTCATTGGATATGAAAACTTAAATGAATGAAATTCATAACAAGGATCAAAAGGAAAATTGGATACAAAAGCAATTTAAAGAAGCTTTAAATAAACGTATAAAAACAAAAAGAATTGAACCACGTAGTGGAAAACTATTTTAAATAAAAATTCAAGTAAGTATTTTAAAGGATGTTGTTATGATTTATCAACTTATGATAGGTAATTATCCTGATCGTTATTGGTTCCAATATGACTCAACTGTCGTTGCCAATTACGAATTTATAGAATTCAAGGAGATTCAAATAAATAAACCCTTAGTTTTTAAATTAAAAGACAAAGTCAGTGAAAAGCGTTTATTCTCTTATGATTTTTATTTTAGTGATGGTCCTAAATTTATCTCGCCTAGACTTGCCAATTTACTTTCAAACAATCAAGATTTTTTACATGATGTCCAGCTAATAGATGCAACTATAACTGTTAATGGTCACAGCTATTCTGGTTATAAAGTATTAAATATTCTTCGTTTAATATCTTGTATTGATATGAATAAATCTGAATATGAACCAATATTAGATGATTATCCTGATGGACCAATGAGATTTTTTAAAATCGTCTTTAAAGAAGATATAAAAGAGCAATTTTGTATGGCAAGGTGTGAAGAATCTGAAGGGCGAATTGTGATGTCAGAGTCGTTACGCCAGTTTTTTATAAACAATAAAGTAAAAGGAATAGATTTATCCACATCATGTAATCAATCTATCTATGGATGATAGTGAAGCTTAAATAAAAATTCAATTAAGTATTTTAAAGGATGTTGTTATGATTTATCAACTTATGCTAGGTAATTATCCCAATAGTTATTGGTTCCAATATGACTCAACTGTAGTTGATCTTTACGAATTTTTACAATGCAAAAAGATTCAATCAAATAAACCCTTAGTTTTTAAATTAGAAAAAAAAGTGAGTGAAAAGCGTTTACTCTCTTATGATATTTATTTCAGTGATGGTCCTGAATTTATCTCGCCTAGACTTGCCAATTTACTTTCAAACAATCAAGATTTTTTACATGATGTCCAGCTAATAGATGCAACTATAATTGTTAATGGTCGTAGCTATTCTGGTTATAAAGCATTAAATTTTCTTCGTTTAATATCCTGTATTGATATGAATAAATCGGAATATGAACCAATATTAGATGATTATCCTGATGGACCAATG
Organism: Gilliamella sp. B2969; assembly: GCF_026536195.1. NCBI lineage: Bacteria > Pseudomonadati > Pseudomonadota > Gammaproteobacteria > Orbales > Orbaceae > Gilliamella > Gilliamella sp. B2969. The sequence continues at coordinate 163,112 of NZ_JAFNOP010000002.1, read as the reverse complement.
AAATTTTATAAAATGGTCTTTAAAGAAGATATAAATGAGCAATTTTGTATGGCAAGGTGTGAAGAATCTATAGGGCGAATTGTGATGTCAGAGTCGTTACGCCAGTTTTTTATAAACAATAAAGTAAAAGGAATAGATTGATCCACACAATGTAATCAACTTTTCTATGGATAATAGTGAAGCTTAAGTAAACCTTTTAAAGGATGTTGTTATGATTTATAGATTTATGATAGCTAATTATGCTAATCGTTATTGGTTCCAATATGACTCAACTGTCGTTGCCAATTACAAATTTATAGAATGCAAGGAGATTCAAATAAATAAACCCTTAGTTTTTAAATTAAAAGACAAAGTCAGTGAAAAGCGTTTATTCTCTTATGATTTTTATTTTAGTGATGGTCCTGTTTTTATCTCGCCTAGACTTGCCAATTTACTTTCAAGCAATCAAGATTTTTTACATGATGTCCAGCTAATAGATGCGACAATAATAGTTAATGGTTGCAGCTATTCTGGTTATAAAGCATTAAATATTCTTCGTTTAATATCCTGTATTGATATGAATAAATCGGAATATGTACCAATATTAGATGATTATCCTGATGGACCAATGAAATTTTATAAAATGGTCTTTAAAGAAGATATAAATGAGCAATTTTGTATGGCAAGGTGTGAAGAATCTGAAGGGAAGATTGTGATGTCAGAGTCATTACGACAGTTTTTTATAAAAAATAAAGTAAAAGGAATAGATTTATACACATCATGTAATCAAACTGTCTATGGATAATAGTGAAGTTTAAGTAAACCTTTTAAAGGATGTTGTTATGATTTATGAATTTATGATAGGTAATTATGCTAATCGTTATTGGTTCCAATATGACTCAACTGTCGTTGATCTTTACGAATTTTTGCAATGCAAGAAGATTCAAACAAATAAACCCTTAGTTTTTAAATTAAAAGACAAAGTCAGTGAAAAGCGTTTATTATCTTATGATTTCTATTTTAGTGATGGTCCTGAATTTATCTCGCCTAGACTTGCAAATTTACTTTCAAACAATCAAGATTTTTTACATGATGTCCAGCTAATAGATGCGACAATAATAGTTAATGGTCGTAGCTATTCTGGTTATAAGGCATTAAATTTTCTTCGTTTAATATCCTGTATTGATATGAATAAATCTGAATATATACCATTATTAGAGAGTTATCCTGATGGACCAAAAGAATTTTATAAAATGGTCTTTAAAGAAGATATCAATGAGCAATTTTGTATGGCAAGGTGTGAAGAATCTGAAGGGATAATTGTGATTTCAGAGTCGTTACGACAGTTTTTTATAGAAAATAAAGTAAAAGGAATAGATTTATCCACATCATGTAATCAACCTATCTATGGATAATAGTGAAGCCATCTATTACAATACGTTAAAGTACAGCGATCTGATGTAGGTAGATTTATTCAACTTAATCCGCTACATCAGCTTATGCAAACTTAAATGAAAGAAATTCATAACAAGGGTCAAAAGGAAAATTGGACATAAAAACAATATAAAGAAACCATAAAGAAACAAATAAAAACAAAAAGAATTGAACCACGTAGTGGAAAACTATTTTAAATAAAAATTCAATTAAGCATTTTAAAGGATGTTGTTATGATTTATGAACTTATGATATCTTCTTGTTATCCTGATCGTTATTGGTTCCAATATGTCTCAACAGGAGATGATTATTACGAACTTTTACAATGCAAAAAGATTCAATCGAATAACCCAATAGTTTTTAAATTAGAAAAAAAAGTAAGTGAAAAACGTTTATTCTCTTATGATATTTATTTCAGTAGTGGTCCTGTTTTTATCTCGCCTAGACTTGCCAATTTACTTTCAAGCAATCAAGATTTTTTAAATGATGTCCAGCTAATAGATGCAACTATAACTGTTAATGGTTGCAGCTATTCTGGTTATAAAGTATTAAATTTTCTTCGTTTAATATCCTGTATTGATATGAATAAATCTGAATATGTACCAATATTAGATTATTTGCCAGATGGACCCAAAAAATTTTATAAAACGGTCTTAAAAGAAAATATAAATGAGCAATTTTGTATGGCAAGATGTGAAGAATCTATAGGGCGAATTATGATGTCAGAGTCGTTACGACAGTTTTTTATAAAAAATAAAGTAAAAGGAATAAATTTATCCAAACAGTATATTGATAATGACTTCATATTTTCGTACTGATATAGACATATTCACGTAGCCTGACCCGATAGTTAACTGTTATTGAAATAAAATAATGAACGAAATTGATTATACTTTACATAATTTACCAATGTTGCTTACTAGAAATAAAAACAAATGGTGGCAAGATAGCGTTATGCAAAGCTCAACAGCTTTATTTGGTTTTTTAAAAAACATGAATTGTTAATCGATGTTGAACCGTTTGATGAAAAAGGAAATTTAAAAACCGATACGGTTCTTAAAAAATCAAACCTTACACCAGAAGGTCAGGAGTTATTTGATATTGCTGTTGATGGATGGTTTGATTATTTAGCTAGAAGTACAGTTACAAACAAATATCAAAATGTTAGTCGGCTTGAAAAAGCTTTAGCTAAAATTCGAGAAAGTAAAAATAATGAAGTAAGATAAACATCTCACAATAGATAATAATTAAAATATGAGGTATTTATGGCTTTGGATTTTATAGCATCAAGTAATCAAAAAGAAATAGATGAAAATTCACCGATATTTTCACTTGAAAAATCTGATTACGTTGAATTATTCAATAAAGCAAAACCATTAAATCAGTATTCAATAATAAAAAAACTTGATGATTATTATGCTGATACAATCATTCTATATGGGGAAATTCAGCCGTTAATAAAAGAACTTGAAAACCTTATCAAAATAAAAAAATTCCAACCGCAATCAATTATTGATTTTATTAATTTTTTAAAAGAATCTTTTAATGATGGATTAAATATATATATCAATAGTGACTAAAGGGATTGAGTGGTAGACTTTATTTTATCTGTGCTGTGATCTTAATATTGACCGATTTAACGAGTAACACTATACGGCATCGGTTGAACGGCAAAAATTACATGTATTACACCGTGTCGATGTTTTGTATGATACCCGATGGATTAAAGCGCTGAAAAATGGATGTCAAATATGAGTATGGTAGATTTAGATATCGTAGATGTTATAAAAAAAGGTAGTTTTTTAGCGTATTTTCAACTTCAGAAAAGAGACATTATGTTAATGATTGTCAATTAAGTGTGATGAAATCAGCTTTTTTGTATACGGCAACTTTAAATCTTTTTAATATAGAAATATGCATTCCCAAAAAACAGCGAAATGGGTATGAAACAATCGATAATAAATTGTCCAAAAACATCAATTATATAAACTATATCAATTTAAGTGATTATCACGGGATAATGAAAACAACATTTAATGATCTATTACAATCTAATACGATCTTACTGTTACCAGAATATACAATAAAACAAGAAACGGATATTGAACAAATTGAAATAGAATTTAATAGCGGCACTACTATCATTTATCAAAATAGCAATTTGCCTCCTGCAATTATATCGAATAAATTAAAAAATCTCATTTTAGAATAAACGACAAGCTTACTGGGTAGCCCACAATACCATGCCACATCAACCTACAGGATAGCGTGTTTAGACCGATCGAGTATTGAGGATGTAGTGAGTTATGCCAAACAGCAATTAGATAGCGTGACACAAGAGTGAATAAAACTAAAGCCATTATTTACCTTACTTAGCATATAAAACGCCACCAGCTTCTTCACTGAATCTCCCATTAAAAAAATTGAATTGTGCTTAATATATATTGTTGTTTAAATGGAAAATAGCACTTAAAATCAAAACAGTGATAAATCGAAAGGACGATGTAAATGAAGATTGATTTTTTATTCTTGTGGGCTGAAGTTGGCGTTTATTATGAAATTACTAATACGGTTTTAAATCCGTGGAGATCAAATCTCAATAAATTAAACAAAACGCTTCCACATTATGACAAATTGTTTAAAACAACAGATTATGAATTAGTATTTACCATATCTGCTACACAAGAACACAAAAATTTAGTCTACGGTCCGACAACATCGTCAAAAAACAAAGTGGTTTATTTCACAATTTTTATACCTTATAAAACGTTTAATTGCTATACGCAACAAATGTTCTATGTTCTTGATACCATCGCAGAGGGAATTATTTTTGTATTTAATAAATATAAAGTGGATCCTTCAGGAATAAAAGATGTGTTTGAAACATTAAAAACATTGATTGCCAAAGATCCGGAAAGATATCAAAAATGGCTAAAAGATCTCGAGGATTGATAACTTAAAAACTAATAGTGCCTAAGGCGTTATTGCCTTAGATAGATTGCAAAAGTAGCTAACCATTTGATAAAAGTTCTTATCGAAAAACACAAAACAATACGAATATTGAAAGTGCTGTTAGGGAGAATATAGATAATAATAGATATGAGGAAATTAAATGAAGCGTGAGCCACTTTATCACCTGTATTATTCAGGAATAGACACTTTCGATCTTGATTCCAGATGGAAGCTTAAAAACAGAGAGCAATTTTGTCATTATTGCCATAGACTAAAACTACCTCACGGTAGTATGGATGTGATTACGAATGGGAAAATAAGGAAAAACCTAGATATGCCAATGGTAGGTCGTCTTCTGATACCTAGTATCATGTCGCTGCGCTTATTGAATTTGCTGGGTGAAGAGGCTGAAAAACATTTAAATATAGGTTTTATTTATAATAAAGTGGAAAGTGAAAAGCATAAACAGCCATTTATAACTTTTATTAGTAAATATGATTACGTTGTACTGAGAGGTGAAACGCCAAATATTTTTGATGGACAACCTATTCCTGAAAATGAGCGTCTTTTTGTCTGCCCTGAATGCCATTTTCACTCAAGACTAGAAAGAGCGCCGAGGTTTTTACTTGAGAGCGAATATCCACCTTACCCAATATGCTGTACTGAAATGGGTTTGCTAATATATGAAAGTATTTATGAAAGGATAAAAAATATCAAATTAGTTGGGGTATGTGTAGAGAAAGTCAAGGTTAAATAGCAAAATACTTATTCTTTTGAAAACATAATAGCATGCCGAAAAGATTTTCCCAATCTTTTCGGCTATCCTGCCCGACATTCTTACCGACCGCCGTTACCAGTACGACAATCTGGACAGACTGGTGAGTAAAAAAACACCCGTCAGGGACAGACCGATTACCATTATGACGTCACCGGCCGAATCGAAAGCTGCCGCAACTAACCTGCTGGATAAAAGACGCAACGAAGACAGCAACAGCGACAACCAAAACCTGGTTCGCTTTAACCAACTACTCCACTTCCGTGACCTGCAATACACCTACGACGCAAACAGATATCCCCACAACAAACACAGACAAGCATTATCATTATGAACAGAACACCACCTAACAGAAATACAGCAGAATCCTAAGCTATCAAGAGCAATATTTAGACAAACAAACCGGCTTACATTACAATACTTTTAAGAAGAATTGGTTTACGTCGTGGAAAAACTATTTTAAATAAAAATTCAATTAGGCCGTCTAATGGATGTTGATATGATTTATGAACTTATGATAAGTAATTATCCTAATAGTTATTGGTTCCAATATGACTCAACTGTCGTTGCCAGTTACGAATTTATAGAATTCAAGGAGATTCAATTAAATAAACCATTAGTTTTTAAATTAGAAAATAAAGTCAGTGAAAAACGTTTACTCTCTTATGATATTTATTTCAGTGATGGTCCTGTTTTTATCTCGCCTAGACTTGCCAATTTACTTTCAAACAATCAAGATTTTTTACATGATGTCCAGCTAATAGAGGCAACTATAATTGTTAATGGTTGCAGCTATTCTGGTTATAAGGCATTAAATATTCTGCGTTTAATATCCTGTATTGATATGAATAAATCTGAATATATACCATTATTAGAGAGTTTGCCTGATGGACCAAAAGAATTTTATAAAATGGTCTTTAAAGAAAATATAAATGAGCAATTTTGTATGGCAAGGTGTGAAGAATCTGAAGGGCGAATTGTGATTTCAGAGTCATTACGACAGTTTTTTATTAAAAATAAAGTAAAAGGAATAGATTGATCCATATAATTCAATTTAGTAAACCTGGCTATTAACAATAGTCAGGCAAGACATCTGATAAACAAAACGCTATCTGTGGGACGGGCTAAGCATAATTCAGGAAACCCGTACTGACAGAAGCAAAAGCGCCTATATCTACACTGATGAAAGCGGCTATGAACCCTTAGCTAGAGTAGAGACCACCGGTACGGAACAAAAAGTGCTGTGCTACCACACCGATGTCAATGGTGCCCCAGAAGAACTCACTGATGAAGGCGGTCACATTGTATGGGCGTGTAGCTATCAGCTATGGGGCAAACCGATACAGGAAATCGAACACAGCCAGATACAACATCACCTAAGGTATCAGGGACAGTATTTAGACAGAGAAACGGGCTTACATTACAATACTTTCAGGTACTATGACCCGGATATAGGCAGATTCACGCAGCCGGACCCGATTGGGCTATCGAGTGGGTTTAATCTGTATCAGTATGCGCCTAATGGGGTGATGTGGATTGATCCGTGGGGCTGGAGTTGTCGTACAGATGCTAAAAAATTACGTACTAATATGAAAAAAGCGCATGTACCTGTGCCAAACTATAATTATTCAGCACACCATATTGTTATGTCTAATTCACAAGATGTAAGAATGAAAAAACTTAGAGATAAGATGAAAGTGCTAAAAGTGGGTAAAAATTCATTTGAAAATGGGGTATATTTACCGACTTCTTCTAAAGATAAAGCAAAGGCACAAACTAAAGCAATTGCTCATTCTAAAGTTCATACTGAAATATATATGGAGAATGTTTATAATAGACTTATAAATATAAATGTCACTAATGAATTCACTAATGAATTGAAAAAGATAGGTAAGGAGCTATTAAATGGAACATTTAAATATTAAACTAGGGAAATTGAATTTAGTTAACATAATAAATATCCTTAAGAAAAAATATGAAAATATTATGTTGTCCCCCAAAAAAATAAATGATGAATATTATCAAAATGCTTTGTCAGAATTTGCATATAAAAAAATATCTAAAGGTCCAAGTGTTAATATTAAACCATTTGATTTTCAGCTAGATGGTTTCAAAAAGGGTAGAGAATTAAAGGCATTACCAAAAAATATCGATTATACACATGTATATTACTTTGATAATAATAATAATTTGCTTTTAACTGAAATTTATGGTCAAGCAGAAAATATTGTTGATAGAGAGTACTATTTTTATGATGAAAATCATATTGAATCAATCTATTTTGCAAGTGGTACAAATAATGTACGTAATATTTCATTTTTGATAAATGAAAAAAAGCAAGCAAAATATTGGATAAATTATTCTGAATATGGATATGGAGTTTCGGAATATATTTATAATGATGATAAGCTTACAGAGATAAATGTTAAAATAAGACAACATGAAACAAATGAGTGTACATGCTTTACCAATTTTTTTGAATACAACAAAGGGGAATTAGTTAAAATAACGAGTAAATATTCTAATGGTTATGAAGAACAACTCTACCCATAAAAAACATGTTCATTAAATCTTTATTACTTATCTTGAACTGCAATAATAGCCAACATACCATAAAAAATTAACATGTTTATTAGTTAAAGGATATATGTTTTGAATGCTTTTTTTGATTTTCTCAATGAGAAAAAAATTAAATTTAATATAAGAAACCAATATATTTATATTCATAATGATTTAGATTTAAGATATACTAAAATTAAAACATTGCCTAATAATTTGATTGTTAACGGTAATTTAAATTTAGAATACCTAAATATTAACATATTACCAGAAAATTTATTTGTTAAGAAAAATTTAAATTTAGCATATACAAAAATTAAGTCATTACCTAATAAAATACGTGTTGATGGTAATTTGTATTTAAGAAATACAAAAATTAAAATGTTACCCCAAAATTTGGATGTTCGTGGTAGTTTAGATTTAAGATATACAAAAATTAATGTATTACCTAAAAATCTATGTGTGAATGGTAATTTATTACTTGCTCATACGAAAATAGAAACATTGCCTGATAATTTATCTATAAAGGGTGATTTATATTTAGAATATTCTAACGTTAAGATTTTACCTAATAATTTATCTGTTGGTGGTTTTTTAAGTTTAAATCATACAGAAATATATATGTTACCTGATGATTTAAATGTTAAAGGAAGTTTAGATTTAGCATTTACAAAAATAAAAACATTACCAGATAATTTTATTATTAATGGTTTTTTAATTTTGAATTCATCTAATATAAAAGTTTTGCCAGAAAATCTATCAATTAAGGGATTTCTAAGTCTAGATAATACAGATATTGAACAGTTGCCTAAAAGTTTATTAATTGGTGGTGATCTATTCATAAAAAACACGAAAATTAAAAATTTACCTGACAATTTTTTTATTGGTGGAAGTTTAGAATTAATAAACACAGAAATAGAAACATTGCCTGATAATTTAACAATTGGCGGTAATTTAAATGTAAAATCAAAAAAAATAAAAATATTACCAAAAAAAATGGTAATTAAAGGTAATTTAGATTTAAGTCACACTCAAATTAAAATTTTACCTCATGATTTAATTATTCTTGGCAATTTAGATTTGAAATATAGTAATATTGAATTATTACCTGAAAATTTTTCCCTTCAAGGAAATTTAAATCTAAGAAATACTAAAATTAAATTTTTACCCAAAAATTTGTTTATTGGTGGCAATTTAGATCTGAGCTATAGTGATTTAAGAACATTGCCGGAAAATTTATTTGTTAGTGGCTCTTTAAACTGTGAGTTTTCAAAAATTGAGTTTTTATCAAAAAATATTATTGTTAATGGTGATATAATTCTAAGACATACTCCAATCGAAATTTTACCTGAAGATTTTTCTATCAACGGCAGTTTAGATTTGGGATTTTCTAATATAAAAAAATTACCAGAAAATTTAAAAATTGCTGGTTATTTGAATTTAACTAACACTTCAATCGATATATTGCCTGACAATTTGTCAGTTGATGGAAATTTAAATTTAGTAAATACAAATGTTAAAAGATTGCCTAAAAATTTATCAGTCGGTGGAAAGTTATTTGTAAACAAAAATAACTCTTTGGAATAATATAAATACTACTATAATACGATGCGATTGCTAACCTACGAGGCCAAAGACGAAACCAAGACAGCCGCATTGAAAACTAAAACTTCGTACGCTTTAACTATATATTTCAAAGCAGTAGGAATACTTAACTGAGGCGGAGGAGCATTTAAAAAATAAAACCAAATCTAAAACAAGTGGAAAGAAATTTTAATCAAAAAACAACGCAGTCAAGAAAATACAGTATTCGGCGTCTATATAAAAGATGGGTTGTATTCATTAGCGCAATCCAGAAAAAACCATTGGATGGAGTTTTTTAATATATTTAATGATAAAGATGAATGGGATGGGGTAGACCTGAATAAGGTTAATATTTTATTTACCTATTCAGTAGCTGCACACACTTAAAGAGTTATTCGTTTCTATACGAGATGAACATGTACGAAAAAATGTACGCCCACAGCAGCCTAAAATTATCACTTATACAGGTCCATTAGCTGAAAAAATAGGTCTGGTGTAAATTGATGATAGATATACTTTTGTAGATCAAAAAGTTTTGATTCCACAGCTAACCGTAAAAGATCACTTAGATATTATTCATACAAAAGAGAATGTGGGAATGCATGGAGGTTCTAAAGATATCCAAATACATCTACTTAAATTCTATGAAAATGGCATTAATTGGGATGAATCTCAAAGTTTTTTTCCTCTGATGTAACACCGCCAGCACCTATCCAAAAACCTTTAACTAAAGAAGAATATTTACACTAGTATAAAGACTCGAGCGCAAGACCTTTATTAAGGTTTGGATGGAACAAGTTATAACTATAGTCTACTAAATAGGAAAAGAACGAGGTTGCCAAGATAAAGTTTGAAGGGCTAATCTGTTTTCAAGTTATCATCTTTTCAAATTACCATTACATTGACCCTAGCCGAAGCCAACACATCACTTCAGCTACCGTTTTAAGGATATGCTTTTAAGTGAAACCAACGCTTAAGGCACACGCAGCCATCGATACAATTAACTAAGCAAACAAATTACCACCACCTTTATACACCTACGACGAAAACGGGATGCGCCCACAGCAAACAGACCGCCAGCAGTACCTATTATTACCACTACGATGCCGTACGTCGCCTAATTGAAGTTCGTATCAACAAACACCAAATAAGACCGTGCGAACAAAGCCTACAACTGCCTTCAGGTCTTGTAATTATAGGATCATGTTAGTTTTTTATTGAAGAATTGTGTTATGCAATAGGATTATGTATAAAATGAGTTATTATAGATAAAAAGTTATAACTATCTAAAATTTTACTTAAACCAAAAACAGTGATAAACCGAAAGGCCATGTAATGAAAATTAATTTTCCATTTTTGTGGGCTGAAGTTGGCGTTTATTATGAAATTAGAAATACGGTTTTTAATCCGTTGATAGAAAATCTTAATAAATTAAACAAAACGCTTCCATATTATGACAAATTATTTAAAACAACAGATTATGATTTATTCTTTACTATCTCTGCCACACTAGAAAACAAAGATTTAGTTTACGGCCCGTTAGCCTCGTCAAAACGAAAAGTGGTTAATTTCTCAATTTTTATACCTTATAAAACGTTTAATTGTTACACACAACAAATGTTTTATATGCTTGATACCATAGAAGAGGGAATTATTTTTGTATTTAATAAATATAAAGTGGATCCTTCAGGGATAAACGAAGTGTTTGAAAAATTAAAAACATTGATTGCCAAAGATCCAGAAAAATATCAAAAATGGTTAAAAGATATTGATGCAAAAGATATAGATGAATGGTGACACTAGAATGAATAGAACTTAAGGCATTATTTACCTTACTTAGCATATAAAACGCCACCAGCGTTTAACCGAAATCTCCCATTAAAAAATTAAACTTACCGAACGCCTATGATGCCTTAGACCGATATATCGTAAAACATCATCGGGCATTAAATAAAAGAATAACACTCTATTTTATTTAAAGTTGATAGCGCTAAGTCTAAAATAGTTAAACGACAAAATGTTTTTTAAGACGACACATAGAAAACATTTTACTGAGATGAAAAAATAAACTCCAAAGCGATTGTAACAAAAATTTACTATTGTGAGTGAGTTTGAGGGGAAAATATGGAATGGACTGGTAATATGTATGGATTTTATACCGATAAATCCGTCGATGATGTATGGTTTTCATTAATTAAAAAATTATCATCTATTAATTATAAATATGAACAAAGTAGTTTTAGAGATGAAGAGTTTCTATTTTGTTATAAAAACGATGAAATGCGAGATTATCATGATAATCATGGTTACAATTTAGATTTACAAGGGGAAGGTTGTTTTTTAATTGAAGCAAAAAGCACACAGTTAAATGGAATAGCAACTTTATTTGAATTCGATAATGCTTCTGATTTTGAACCCTATGATATAAATTTGCAGTTTAACCAGGTCTTTTATTATGTACTTGTGTTACCTGATCTCATTGAGAATTCAAAATTTTGTCATGACATACATAGTTTGTTTATTAAGATTCTTCATGAGAAAAATGACAACATTAGGTAAATATCTACTTTCAAAGTTGTTATTGTTGAAATTGCATTAATCTGAAACAAGATATTTTATGAAATATCAGAGGACGCTATTCGATAGAGATGCATTAAACATACTTCATCTGAATGGTTTAAAACAATAGTCACCAAAGCTTTTTTTACAAGCTTTAAAAAAAGGCTAAAAATATTTTGATGATATGCTAACTTTAATACTAACAATTTTGTTTTTGAATTATACCCTATTCGTTGAATGGAGAATTTTAGATGGAAAAAAGAGTTATTGAAATGTTGAATATTCTTGAGCAAGAGATGAATATTAAATTTCCGAATTTGTATGTGAAATTTTTATCCGAAGAGGTTCAAGATAAAGAGCCATATGAATTAATCAATGAAAGGGAAGAGTACATATACATCTATAATATAAATAATATTAAAGAGAGAAATAGTACCTATAATATACAAGACGTTGAGCCTAATTATTTTTTAATCGGTCAAGATGGTGATATAGGCTATTTTGTATCTGTAAAAAAAGATAATGAATCTAATTATATATATAGTTTGGATTTGGGGGCGTTAGGCTGCCTTGACATGGATAAAGAAGCAACTGATATTTATCACTTAGGAAAATATGTTAAATGATGTATCTGAAAACACTATTAAAATGAATTGCTTCGTTTTCTTATACCATTAAGCTGATGATAGTTGAATATAAAATAGTGGATTGATTGGAGCAATAACTCGGTATAATGCTTTGAATATTTGCTCATGAATAATAAAAAAGAAAAATGCCCAAAGTGGTCCTAATTTTTGCGAAATATAGTCGTAAAGCTTAACTAACATAATATTATTAACTGTAGCGTATCAAAAGTTGGATAAAGAAAATAATGAATAAACCAGATCCTATTTTATATGATTTGCCCATGTTGATAGCTAAAAATAAAACAAATCTTTGGCAAGAGCATAGCACTAAAACTTCAACAGCTTTAATGCGTTTTTTAAAAAAACATGATTTATTGATTGGTGTTGAACCGTTTGATGAACAAGGAAAATTAAAAACTAATACAATAATTAAAAAGTCAAACCTGACGCCAGATGGCTTAGAATTATTTAAAACAGTTGTAAATAGTTGGTTAAAATATTTAGACAGGAGTAGTGCTACTAATAAATATCAAAACTTCAATCGACTTGAAAATGGTTTAACCGAAATTAGAGATTTTATAAAAGCAAGGGATGAAAAAGATTATACTTTACATAATTTACCAATGTTGCTTACTAGAAATAAAAACAAATGGTGGCTAGATAGTGTTATGCAAAGCTCAACAGCTTTATTGAGCTTTTTAAAAAAACATGAATTATTAATTGGGGTTGAGCCGTTTGATGAACAAGGAAATTTGAAAACCAATACGGTAATTAAAAAGTCAAACCTGACGCCTGATGGCTTAGAATTATATAAAACGGCTGTAGATGGTTGGTATAATTATCTAGACAGGAGCACTGTTGCTGATAAATATCAAAACGTCAGCCGTCTTGAAAAAGGTTTGGCAAAGATTAGGGAAAATAAAAACAAAGAAGTCGATTTTATCGTATACGATGTTGCTGTGTCACTGGCTACTAATAAAATCAATCAGTTACCTGAGCCTATCATACAGTCTTCAATTGCGTTATTGGTTTTTTTAAAACAACATCAATTATTGATCGGTGTTGAACTATTTGATAAAAAAGGAAATTTGAAGACTGATACGGTGATTAAAAAGTCAAACCTGACGCCATATGGCTTAGAATTATTTAAAACAGCAGTAGATGATTGGTTAGCGTCAGTAGACAAAACAACTGCTGCTAATAAATATCAAAACGTTAGTCGTCTTGAACAAGCTTTAGCACAAATTAGAGAAAGTGATTAAGTTAATTCGTATTGAATTGAAGCGTTGTTTCTGATTTTTGTTGATTCATTTTTAGACGTTTATCGAGAAATGAATTAGCATTGGGTTATTGTTGTTAAATAACCTGCCATAAAATAGATCGCCTTAGGATCAATCATTCAAAGTTTAAAGAAATGGAAAGAAAAATATATATTTGTTAGTTAAGGAATAATATGGAAAAAAATGTACAGCAGGCTGTATCAGTGTTAAAAAATTTTATAACGGATATGAATAAGTGGGAAGGATATTGTGAACCACTTTGCGAGCTAATCGAAAATGGTGAGGATGACGAGCCTTTAAAAGATAAGATGAGAAGTGAGTTAAATACTATATTCAATCAGTATTGTACTATTAAAGAAAGAAAGTACGGTCGCCAAGTTTCATTAGACTGTGGATATCCACCAGAGTATTCACCCGATGAAGAAATACTAAAAACAGAACAACTATCAGAAAACAAACTACTCATTTATACGCAACAACATACAGAATTTAAAAGTCAGTTTCGTTATTCCTTAATATATACTCATAAACAATGGCGAATTGATAAAAAAGAAATATTTGATAAGTCTGACAATAAATGGGAAAAATTTTCATTATAAAAAGGGATAACGGCTTGTAACATCGCTTTAACTTGATAATTGTCGTTATTCGATTGCTAAGCTGTATGCCTGAAATTATAGATATCACTACCAGCCAATATAAGCTCAATAAACGAAATGAATTTATTTCATTTGATGAGTTGTTATCTCTATTTACCTTTTTTTAGATACGTTAAATAAAAGCTAAAAGCCTATAGCGTATTATAAAATGAATTAAGTCGTCTTTATTACATAACAGAATAAAGACTATTAAATGGCATTGACACTTAAAATTATATTGAATAATTTTGCCTACTTTGTGATTGATGCTTATAACATTATGCCAATGTAGCAATAAGACTTAAATTTTTAACTTACTTAAATATAAGCTATTAAATTTAATTAAATCAATGTAATGCAAAGTATCGTTGAACAACATACTGTTAAATTAAATGTTATATTGTTAACACCATATAATGTTATAATTTAATAAGTTCCAATTAATTTTAAAGAAGTTATGACAAAGTAAAAAAAATGATAACTAAAGCGATACCAATCAAATACGGCATTATTTATGCTCGAAACGCATTAATTCTAAAAAAGGTTAACTTGGATTGCTACCCGTTTACATTGATTGTTGAAACGTCATTATCGCTAGCTAATTGTCAGCCCGAAGTGTTGAACGTGCCTGATGTATGGGTAAAATTTATTTTTACTGATATTGATAACTTATCTATTTATCAATTAGATAATTATCCTAATCAAAGATATTTAACCTCAAGTTTTGATCTTGTTGAACAAGTTCATCACAAAGGTAAAAAACGCATAATACTCAGCACATACGATCATATTTTTGATATTGTTGGTCGTTATCGTATTGAATACTAAGCATAATCAAACGTCGAGTATTGATTAAAAATAATCGGTTTAACATGACTAAAAAATAAACTGGCAATGTTAGATAAAAGTTGTGTTAATGAGCGCTATAAGATAGTGCGTTACTTGGTGTTAAAAATATTGCAATTGGTCCTCATTTTTACTTGAACAGATGGACTTTGGGTTCAAATCAAAATGCAATATTATTAGAGAAAGTAACACAATCTAACATCCAAGTAAATCTAACAAAACGTAAAACAATTAATGTCAAACTATATTGGTTACCCGCTTAACAAGGTGTAAAAAAAATACTGCCACTAAATACACTATATTATCCAACTACTGAACCTCTTCAACATTAATATTATGAACCTCATAACTTGGTCATTTTCGATAAGAATTGATAATAATAGTCGAATTAATGATTATAAAATAATAGGTTAGTGAGAAGCGTAATTTTGAATAGATAATGTACCTGATCATTAATTTACAAAAGGTTTAAAGTCAATATTTTTGAAGAATCAAAACTTATTGATGTCATGGGAGTCGATTAGTCTATTATCAATAGAAAAAAGTAACTTGTTAGTTCTAATTAACCTATAACCATCAATATGTTACATAAAGAAATTAACAAATTTTTTCGCGGTTGATTGTATAATTACTAGGTATTGATTATTAATATTATTTTTTTTCGGTTAATAAGCTATGGACGATATATTCAGTATTACTCATGCATCAGTTTTATACTAATTGCAAACTTTATCCAATAACACACACATCTTACTCTTGGAAAATTGAATTATATTGAAAATGAATGTAATCGAAATTAATTTAGTGGTTTTCTAACAAAGATGATATGCGTCAAAGTGTAAAGTCATTGTTGAAAAAGTGTAAAGTTTATATTAATATATTAGAAACTATATATAGAATATATGGTTATTAAATAAAAATTATTGATAAGAGTAATTATTTCTAAGCCTTAAGATGATACTGCAAATATAATCAATCAGTTCACAGCTATATAGGAATGTAAATCAAAGTCAAAGGTTAAAATAATAAAAAATTAATATAACATGCGCTTATATCAGATGGTTAACATACTTAGACAATATAAATTCGATAAAGAATAAAATATTCATATGTAGCGCGATTATCAATTAATGGATTAAAAGTCATTTTTTTACAAAACAGATTCGGAGTTACAATGAAAAAACTAATTAGTATATTTTTAGCATTATTTGTAGTTGGGTGTGCAAGTAATATAGATCCAATGATTGAACAAAAAGCAAAAGAGCCATTATACTGCGATGGGGCTGAACAATGTTCTCTATATTGGAAAAGAGCGGAATATTGGGTTTCAACAAACTCTAGATGGAAACTTGAAACAGTAACAGATGTGACTATTAGAACAGCTAATCCATTAGCGAATGATCCTTACTTAGCATTTCAGGTTTCTAAAAAACCTATTACTTCTGATAAATATCAAATCTTGATCGCCGCATATTGCGATAATATGTTTGGATGTGTACCAAATAAATATGGCGCTATGGCTGCATTTAAACAGTATGTTAAAACAGGAATGGATAACTAATTCAATTACATCCCCGTTTAATCATAATTATCCTAAAACCTTCATTTCGAAGGTTTTATTTTAGTTGCTGAAATTTTTCGTAAAAAAATAAAGAATTCACTCATCTAGATAATTGAATACTGAATCAATCATTTATAAAAATGAGATCACCTTCAATAATGTTTTGTGCTTTTAGAAAAGTATTATCCCTACATGTATTTAACACTGAAAATATGTAAGTCACAACGCTTGGTTGGGGTTGGGCAACAATGCCTTGGATTGATTGATATTTTGTTATCTGGCAGGTCGGCTATATATTGTGATTTTGGCCAAATTTTATTGAAATCATCATGGGTTAGCATCATTTTGGTGCTTTCGGTTTGCTTGTTGCTGGTTTGAGGTAATTTAGCCTCAACGGCTTGTGCTTTTTTAAGCGCACTAGCTTGGCTATTTTTAGCGGTCAATGTTCTGATGACTAATAATTGTAGGTTTTTATCTTCCACTAAACCTTGTGCTACAGCGTACTCAACTTTTGGTAAAAACTCCGCTATTGCATTACGGCTTCCACTGCGCCTGCAAGTAGCTTTGGTGTATAGGGAATAATCTAGTCAAAAATAGGCCAAACTAGTGATAGTAATCCCTGATGAGCCAATACTGTTAACACTGTTACTAAACTTGCTGTACGTTCACATAATTTTGTTTGAGTAATACCTAATTCAAACAGCATATCTAACCATATTTTACGGTCTATAGGACGAATGGCAATATCAACATTTATTCAGTTAATGATGTTGTCGAAGTAATTAATATTGATTTTCACGGTAATCAAGAGCTTCCCGTAATATTGGGCAAACTCGACAATTATTGGCGACTTGCAAAATGGTTATCATGGGCTGAACGTAGCGCTTGGCAAGTTGAACAGGGTAATGAACGGGTCAATTTATCTAGCAATAATTTAACCATTCAATTATTTCCAAGTGGCAAGTTAGCGTTAGTTTCACTCTACTCATCTTAAATTAGTTTGTAAATTGTAAATAGAGTAAAATCATCCCAACTTTAGAATATTTACTATAAACTTTTAACTAATCTTACTATATGTTTAAAACTTAGAAAAGTCATGAATTTATTGGTAAATTAGTGTGATAAAATACATTGAGTACCCCATCGATTTAATCATCAATTGCGAAGTAATTTAAAATATGGATATTTATAATAAAAAACTACCAACAATCAGGCAATTGCAATATTTTATTGCGATTTGTGAAATGCATAGTTTTCGTGCTGCAGCAGATAAACTGGGTGTAAGTCAACCGCCATTATCCGTGCAAATAAAAGAACTAGAAGATAAATTGCAAGTGAGCTTATTTTTAAGAAATTCTCACAACATGGTATTAACTAAAGAAGGTGAAAAATTTAAAAGCCAAGCATTGGAGGTATTAAACAGTTTATGTCAATCAGTGGATAATATTAAATCTTGTCAAGGCAATCAAGTCATGTTAGGTATGACGAAAACACTGTGTTTTGATTTTATACCTTTTTTCAAAAGGTTTTTAGCAAATTTCAATGATAATATAAAACTTTATCAACATGACTACACGTCTAAAGAGCTGTTATTAGAACTTCAAAAAGGCAATTTGGATTTTGCTGTTGTATCTGATTTTGCTTCAAGAAACCAACAAGAAAATTCGATGCTAATTTATCAGGAGCCGCTTATTTTGGTTCTTCCAGAAAGCCATCCTTGTAGCCAACAAGATTATGTTGATCTTAATGATGTCACTGATTTACCGTTATTTTGGTTTAAAGCCCATTTAAATAAGACTTTTTATGCACAGTGCGAGTCTGTATTTAAAACGTTAAATCATCCATTGGTTCGTCGAGCTGAACGACCAGACACGCTGTCTATGTTATTGGATATTGCATTAGGGAGAGGTATGATGCTATTACCTCAGTCGATGACACAGGCCAACATTGATGGGGTAGTGTATAAAAAATTGATTAGTACCCAAACCAGTAAATTATATATCGATATTTATCTTGTTTGGCGAAATAATTTACACGCTAACTTGATTTATGAACAAATTATCAATTATTTCAAATCGTTATAAGTAGTTACTTAAGGGGTATTTGACTAATTGTGATGTAAAAAGAGTGACGATAGCGTTACCAAGTGGTTTGCATGATTAAATATCGTATTCATGGCTACTGTCGTTTTTACTCTAGACCAACTCTATAACCATTAAACGTTTAAAAATAGCATTGCGATAGATTGTAAACACTTGATATTATCGTATTAAAAAATTAGAAAGATTTTTACATACTAATGATAGTATGGCTAAAAGTTCGGACCTGATTTTGTTTAAAAAGGTCCGAAATGACATTGATTGAAATGATACCCTTAAAAAATTCTATCTTTGCCGATAATTAATCAAGCGTGTTTATTATGGGTTGATGTTAGTTAATTGATAAACCGATTCATCACCCCAAGTACCGATATACAATTGGTTTTTGTACAGACTTAACGCTACAGCACCAGACAATGATGTAACTAGTGTAGTGGTACTTTTGCTATTGACATCGACTTTACGAACTGCACCTGCCCCATTATCAATGACAGCAACTTCGCTAGGTGAAAGACTTACTATACCTACACCGGGTTGGTTAAATGCACTCCCTAATTCTATCTGTTTTCCATTAGGTTCGATTAAAGTTAAGCGTCCACTATATTGTGACACAACTAAGCGATTGTCAGCTAATTGTGTTACACCGACAGGTAATGATAATCCTTTTGCAACAACCTTTTTTTGCTTTGTCGTTAAATCCAAAGCGACAACCTCGCCAGAGGAGCGATTAGTAATCAACAATTCACCTGTATTAGAAAATGCAATTCCAGTTGGCGTATGATAGTCAGTCGATATTTTTTCTACTTTGCCATCTTGGGTGATTTGTAAAATAAAATTGCCACTATAAGATGAAACATAGATATTATCTTGTTTATCAATAACTATTCCTGCAGGAGAGGATATGTTGTTATAAATAGTGTTACGTTTACCTTCAGTTGTGATTTTTTCTATTGAACTTCCAGACCAATTTGTCACATACATCGAACCTTGGCTATCGAAGGCGATAGCGGTTGGCGCACTAAAAGATTTTGCAATAAGATTCAATTTTGCCATAGCTAATTCCCCATATAGAATAAAACAGATAAATAGTGCAATTTGAAAAAATACTTTTTTGATCATTGTTTTTCCTCGTAAAGTGATAGTATTGCGATATATGTTCGCCTATTGTTTAAGTATTGCTCTGTTTAATTTTGATTAATTTAATACCAAGTAAAGCTAAAGCAACATTAAGTATGGTTAAAATTAAGATAGCCACAATTAAATTAGGCCAATTTAATTGTTGATAAATGCTTCCTAATAAATAAGTGCCTAAACTGCCACCAATAAGGCATGCAAGTAAATATAAAGACGATACCGCGCCTCGTAAGTCGAGTGGTACAATTTGATTAAGCATAGCCATGACAATTGGTTGAATTCCAAATACAAACATAAATAGACAAAAAATACCTAAACTAATCATTAATATGTTGGTACCAAAACCAATGATCATAATTGAAGCACTTACGCATAAAAGTAATAAGATGAGTAAATTGTTTTTATTGATAATCTGTGCCAATTTTCCCGTAATGATCGAACCAATTATTGCGCTGATTCCTGCAAAATTTAACCAACCAAGTTCTGTTGAGGTTAGATAAAATGGTGAACCTTTCAAATAAAAAGTGAGCAATGAAGACAACCCTAAATAAACAAAAAAGAGCAAAAATCCAACCAATAAGAAAATAATGACAGTTCGATTAAACAGCAGTTTTGATGCGTGTTGATAAGTTTCAATGATGCTGATTTTAGCCGTGTTGTTTAAAGTGGGTTTGATCGCAGATGGAATAAAAATAGTGACAATTAAAATCAGGCAAGCATAAACCCCAAAAGCAACTTTCCAAGAATAGATATCGGTTAACATGGCTGCTAAACTACGACTGAATATCATTCCTACAATTGAGGCCGAAATTAACATCCCCATTGCTTGTGATAATTTTGCGTTGTCTGTATTTTTGGCTGTGTAAGCAAATAAAGCAGCCGGTACTGAGGCGGCAAAAAAGCCAATTAATGACATTACACTAAGATATAGATTAAATGACGTTACTATATTGGCAATGCATAGGCAAAGTACTGTGCCAAGACTGCCAAATGTCACTAACAGACGTGTTGATAGTTTATCTGATAATGGCCCATAGATAAAAAAGGCTAATGCATAAAAAAAACATGATAAGCTAAAAACTAATCTCGCATCTAAAATCTCAATGTTAAAGTTTATCGATATCTCCTGAAAAATAAGTTGAGTAATATAAACCGAACCAACCAAAAGCATAATAAGAAGTGCAGATATAATAATGCTCATTTTATTTGATAATCGTTGAGTGGATGTCATCCTTGAATTCATACGGCTAAAGTTCCTTATTAAACAATATCGTGATTGATGTGTACTGAAGGTTTAGGTCGAGAGTAAAACGATCTAAACCTTAGATTTACTATCACTGTTTTTGGCAATAAGCATAGGATAACAAGTGTAAAATATGGAAATACTTATTTTGTGATAGTAAAAAACTATCAGAGTTGAAAAGTCAGTTTAAAACGTGTTGCTTAAGTGTTTTTACTATAAATATTAATCGGTATAACAATACGTTAGCTATAAAACTTAGTTTGATCGTATAAAATCAAACAGTCTAATTGATTTCTGTTTTTGAATAATAGGGATAAGCAAAGTCGACTATCCTTATGCAAGGAATGATGATTAAAAGGCGTGGTTATTTAAATAAAACAATGTAAATTTTCATCTAGATAATTGTCTTGTAAAATAACAAAAAATGATGATTGTGCTATTAAAATGGTAATTGAAAATGTATTTATGAACAGTGAATAAATTAAATTACTTGCTTTATGCTCAATCTCTTTTTTTTATTACCCGTTTATTCAGAACAAAGTTTTTAAAAAAAGTTCAGTTAGGTCTTGGAAACAATCAATCTAAAATGACCGAATTATTCATCTCATTTTTAAAATTAATTATTGTTATGCTTTGTAAGCATAAAGCGCAGATAGTTTAATTTCAAGATGAATGATTTATTCAACTTTATGGCATGTATAAGATTGTTATACATTGTTTTTTGAATAGCTGATTGATTAAAAAATAAGGTTATTGGATAATGTGGCGACTAAATAACCATGTCTGCACTATATGGAATAACAAAATGAAATTAAATCTAATTCGTCCGTTATTTTTTATTACCATTGTTTTGTTATTAACCGGCTGTTTTTTTTGTACCTATAAAGTCAACACCGCTGAAGTTAAATTAGATCAAAATCAAAAAGTTTGCATCAACATACCAAAAGAAAAAGCGCGTTCAACTGATGTGTTTAATATTTCATCTAGCAGTATTTTTGTAACGCATATTGGGTATATTTGGGAACAGGAAGATCATGGTTCAATTTATCAAGCTAAAGCAGGTGAATGTTTACGCTTTGATTATCCTTTTCAAGTCGATGTTGATTATTCAATTGATTTTGTTTCAACCAACCTCAAAAATAATGAGGATAAACCATGGATTGCTAGTTTTCGGTTAAAAAAGAAGGCTGATGGTAATTTGAAAATATTATGGCCAAATGATCCTGATGAAACTAAAACTGAATAAATTCAGTCAATATTTAATTTTTTAACAGGTTTTATATAAAATTTGTACATTTAATAGATAGGTTACGTGATTATAGATAAAATAAAATGACATCACCATTATTAGTTAATTATGAATGTTCATATACCCATTTTTTTATGAATGATTAGCTATCAGGCAAAATCCCATAAATTATTCATACCATCGATCGCTATTAATTTATCCAATAATTATTCAAACTAACAAGCTAATACATTTGCGATCAGTTCCCATATTAGCATAATAATTTGACCTAAATGATTGCTGAGTTTGAGTCGCGCTTTAGTGGGGATAAAAAACAAAACTAGCAATGATTACCCTGTATTTTACCGCTATCTTTATTCACTACATCAATAAAAATATTTCGAAAATCACACATTACTTTGTCATTCCAGACCATTGCTATGTCCCAATGTACTGTTTTTTGTTTAGGAATGATGAGTTTTACGTTCCTTGGCAAAAATTGCTTCATACTTTGTGGCATAAAGGCAATAGCATTGCCGCCAGCAACTAACGCTAATAGTGTTGTCAAATCACCATTTATTAATATTTTATTAGTTTGAAGTTGATTTTGTATCAAAAATTGTTCGGTTTGTTCTGCCAGACATGGAAAGCGATCTTTATCGAGTTGATATAAAGGATAGTGCTTTAAAATTGCCGATAAGTTATGCCAATCGATAGGGCTACTAGAGGGAATGGCTAAGGCAAGTTTTTCGTGGACAATAAGCTGTGAACTTAGTTGATTAGTAAAAGGCATCCGTAAAAATCCGATTTGTAGGGATCCTTCTAATAGCATATTAATTTGAACACTTGAAGGAAGCTGATTGAGCGTAACTTGGCAATCAGGTCTTTGTTTGACAAATTGATCAACCCATAATGGTATTTTTTGATAGGTAGATAGACTAAACCCAATTGATAAGGTTTGTTGATACTTTTTATTTATCTGTTTGGCATAAGTAAGAAAATTGTCATGTGATTGTAGAATCGACTTTGCTTGAGCATAGAGTTGACCACCAAAAGTAGTCGCGGTTGCACCTTGCCGACCTCGAAAAAAAAGTTGACCGCCAGTTAAAGATTCTAACGCTTGTATTTGTTTGGATAAAGCCGGCTGGGTAATAAATAACGCTTTTGCTGCCAAACCGTAATTACCGGTTTCAACAAGTTTTACAAAAGCACGTAATAATCTTAAATCTATTCCTTGCATTTATTGAATCCTAAAAAATTGGAATTATACAGAGTCTAAAATCAAATCTATGATAGGCGTTATTTAGTCAGGATAACAGATATGGGTTGTTTTGACTTGTGTAAGATAAAAGATAAGGAAAAAATTATGCGTGAAACTCTTACTAAAATTACTGCGGTATTGTTTGATATGGATGGGGTATTGATTGATTCGAATGAGGCAATTGAACGAGCGTGGCGTGAAGCTGCACACATGTATGGTCGAACTATTAGTGACACAGATATGGTTAAACATATTCATGGTCAACCTGGTCGACATACGATTGCGACGCTTTTTGGAGATTTGCCTAGTACTGATCAACAAAAAGTTCAGGCCCATATTATTTATGTTGAAAACACTGCTATTTACAAACCAATTGCTGGCGTTGCTAAGTTCATCACGGCATTACATAAAGCCGGCGTTAAAGTTGCCATCGTTACCAGCGGTTGGCTAGACAAAGTCAATTCGGTCATGAATTTATTGAAAGTGAAGGAGTGTATTTCGGTCATTATTGATCGTGACAGCGTCACTCGAGGTAAACCTTATCCAGACCCTTATCTAAAGGCTATCAAGTATCTTAATATTGCAGCAAAACAGGCAATGGTCTTTGAAGATTCAACCAGTGGCGTTAAATCTGCTGTGGCAGCAGGAACATTTTGTGTCGGTGTTGGTCATGAATCGCTAATGACTTTAGGGGCAAAATTTACGATTGCCGATTTTTCGCTTATAGAGGTGATTATTCAGCCTAATGGACGCGCAATTATTGATTTTGGTAATGCGCATCGAATATTGGTTGGATAGAATAAAATAACCTTGAATAAATTCGCTAAATTTGAGTAGACGATGGAACAAATTGTTAAGTCACCAGTTGATCTCTTTAGTCGAATAGGCCAATTTTCATTAATTGATTACCCAGAGTAGATTCGCATTTTTATTTTATATGCTTCTATTTATGATTTTTTTATTTGTTTTTTTGTTTTATTTTGAGATAAAAGAATTTTGTTCGTCTTTTTAATTGATCCTTATTGTTAAATCACCTACTATTGATACTCAATTTATAAGTAATGGAATGATATGAATAAAAATATAATTATTGGACTGGCGTGTTTAGTCATGTTTGGATGCAGTGAAAATAAAGTCACCGAACAAATGCTTATTGGTAGTTGGTCTTGTGTTTCGAATCTAAAGTCTGCTAAATGGCGAAATGGCGCTTTTGAGGATTATGGTGAAGTTAAAACCGAAAAGGGCAATATTAATTATCTGTTAGAAGGTGGCCAGCTTTTATGGAAAACAGAAACAGATTCACACCCCTTTGATTTAAAAACTTTTTATGATAAACCTAAACAGTTAAAAATAGCTCATGGTGGAATGAGAACTGTTCATAAAAGTATTGAGTATTATTCACAGAATAAATTTAAAATGGTTAATGTCTTTGAAACCATTTATCCAGAAGATAGCCTAAACAATCATAGAGAAAAAATTGAGTTTGAATGCTTACGTCGTTTAAATATATAAATGGTATTAAGATCGAGACGATCTTTTATGTTTAATAATCCAGTTTTGTGATTGTTTATCAGCTAACACTGTTTAGTAATTTTGTTAATTAAAGGTTGTTAAGAAATCAGTTGATAAAAATAGATTACAGGTTAACGTACCTTTGAGCAAACTAATTCCAATTTTACTATCAAAATTGTTGTCATTTAATTAGTTCAAAAAATTTATCATGAATTAATAATGCTTGCAAATCAGATTAATTTTATTATTTTTAATAGATTACATTTTTATATCACTATTTTGCTTTTGATAGCCAAACGAATGAAACAAAATAAAGTTAATACCAAGCTTGATTTTTTATTGAAACCGCGTTTATATAGTACTGATAAGTAATGTGCTTATCGCTAACATAACCTTACTGGAGAAGCTTATTATGGTACAAAAATTTGCTGCATACGGTAGTGATGTTTCAGCTGGCACTTATAAGTGTGCCGACTGTGGTTATATTTATTCAAACCAAAGTAAGAAATCTTTACCACCTTGCCCTGATTATAATAAAAAACCGCATAGCAAAAATGGTTGGTATGTGATCTCAGGTCAAGGTGATTCTGTGAAAGATCCTCATCCAAATAAAAAATAATTGTTTTACGTTTCATCAAAAGGTAACCAATTTGTGTTACCTTTTCGATTATTTGCTTGCTCGTTTAATATTTGTTGTTTTAATGGCTCTAGCAAATCACGAAACCAAAACAGCGCTATGTCTTTATCCCGTTCCCTTAAATTCAAATTTTCAGTAATAACTCTTGAAAGTAATTCAGCCCGTTCAATTGTTTTTATTTTTTCTAACTCATCCATTATTTATTACCCTTTTACTGCATTTCTATACAGTTAATAATAATTACCTTTCCGACCAACTGTTAGTTGATAATATTATTGATTAATCAGAATGTTATAAATTTTTCTGGTTATTTAACAAAATGTCATTTTAGCTAACATTAACGATACATTTGGATCGGTTTTACTAATGTTGTTTTAAAAATCACTTTCAGAACAGACCTTTAAAAAAACCATTATTTGGCTTTTAACCTAGACTAATCTGCATTTACACTATACCGTTAATTTTTTATTTTTGCTATCCCGATAAATTTAAAAAAGTCGATGTTTGGTTAAATTAAATGTGTGAAAAGATCGTTTAATTTTATTAAAGTTATATATCTTTTAATTAGTTATAATGCTAACGGTTTCCAATTATTTTTTATTAAACATTTTTATTAGAAAAAATAAAGTGAGTTAAATTTGCATTTTTAGAATTGCTTTACTTTTTGGAATGATTAATTAATGGATAAAAATATCGTATTTTTTTTAAAACAAGCATATTATGATGATATATGATATGTCAGTAAAACGGAGCATTATAAAAAACGTTTTTAATAATTTTGTTCGAAAAATTAACTACTCAGAATTTTATACCCAGTTTTAAGGTTAAGTTTATTAATTTGTAAAAAAATTAATGTTGGCTTATTCCATAATTTAGTGCTTAAATATATGTTATGACTCATAAAGGATCCTTGAGTAAGTTAAGTAAAGGATTATATACTTTAAAGACTTTTATGGATAAACTCAGTCATGTAGCTTAAGGTTATTTTCTATTCGGCTTGTTCGTGAATCTTATTTTTCACGGATGTATTTTGCCTAATCAGCACTCATGTCTATATCCAAACAAGTTTGTCAATCGTAATATAACTCGCTGAAATAGAGATTGAAATTGATGTCATCATGGTGCATTATTCCTAGCTAATTGTAATTTATGGTTGTGTTTTAATTTAACTTGCAAGGTTAAACTAAATATAAAATTCTTTTAGTTTAAGTTTAATGTTTTTTTAATTATTTTTATCTGAGCTTAATTTATTATGAGTATTAATTTTAATTCTGGTGGAGCTAAAGTATTAGATAGAATCATTGAAGCTTATGGTTTTCGATCCAAAGTTGAATATAGCAATTATTTGGGGACATCTGCAGCAAGCTTATCCATTCGCTATAAACGAGATTTGTTTCCTTCTGATTTAGTCGTTAAATGTATGGACGAAACAGGTGCATCATTACAATGGTTGGCACATGGCCAAGGTGATTTTAATCACGTAGATACGGATAAAGCAGTGGTTATATATGATAAAATTTTAGATAAACTAGAGCGACTAATAACCTTCAAAGAAAAGGGGGACATTACACCGCAAGAGTATAATGAATTGAAAAGGGCACTTATCAAAATGGGTGATGTAAATAATGAATAGTGAATAAAAGCTATTAAATAATCATCTCTTTTTAAAATAAAACATCCCAATTCATGGATAAACTAATTTTTTTGATAACATGACATTATTAGATGCCCACCATATTTAATTCTTTTGCTAGCTAGTCAATTTCAAATTTGTTTTTTATTTAATTGATGTTAGATGAGTTGAATGTTATGAATCACTTAAATAAAGCAAATAATCTAATTCGTTTAACTTGGACTAGCTATCTATTTTGTTTTAACTTATTCTTTATTTTTATGGTAATAGCGTCGTTATAATGGAATGGATTAATAATAGCCGTTGAGTGTTATTTGATGTAACTTTGCCAGTCTTATTTCAGCTTGATAAAGATGAACGTTTAGCTATGCTTTATATTTAATGTATTGAATATTTTGATAAACTAAAAATAATTGATTTGAGAAAATGTCTATCATTACCTATCTTATTAAGATCAATTGCACAATAAAAATGTACTAACTTAATTAAATACTCTTTTTTTATAAAAAATTTTGTGTAAGATAACCATCAAATATATTAATGAATAAATATTTGATAATTATCAGCAGTTACTAGAGTACTTACTCAAAATAGTGAATGAGCATTTTTTATCGGGTAAGATTAAATAATACAATAAGGGATAGCACAATGAAAAAATTAGCGAAATCAGCAGCGATATTGATTGGATTATTGATGTTTTCATCAGCTTATTGCGATGAATTACCGCCAGTATCTAAAGTAAGTTCAGCTATTGTGAATAGTGCAAAAAAATCGATTTTAGGTGAAAACGGTAAGTTTCCATATAAGACGGCAGATGGTACCGAATTAACCAATATTAGCGCAAATAGTAATAACATTATATTTGAGTATAAAATTCCCGCAGATAGCCAAACCCTACCCGTACAGGATCTTTCTGATTATTTTAGAGTTCAGCTTAAAGATGAATTTTGTAATAAGCAAGATGTTGTCAATGTCTTAAGTTTTTATGATATTCGTTTTTTATTTCGTTTTCAGTATTCTGATGATCGTAACGTACCAGCTACGCTATCGATTAAAGAAATTTGTCAGTAATATTCTTAGTTAAGAATGCGTTAGCTAATCGCTATTGGATAAGCTTTAATAAAATAATGCCCATATTTTGTAAAAGTCTTATCCAAACATAACGTATTTATTGATAACACTTCCTATTCCACATAAAAGCCCAAACTGGCTACTAACGTATTGGTTTTCGCCAAATCTACATCGTTAATATGTTTGAATAAGGATTGACTAACTGCTCATCAAAAACTCATTTTTCAAGTTATAAATCATGTATTGTAATATCATTCACAATATTCATCTATTACTGCTGGGTAAGGCAAAAGATCGCAGTCAGGCAATGACTATTACCGCATTATTGCGAATCATTTATTGTGCCAATTGTTAGTCATTGTCAATTAATTAGTCATTTTAAAGAGACATTTTGATTAACACTCATCATCACTATTTGTGTCTATTATTGGTTTGTAGACTAGTTTTTAGCAGTAAATACTGCCCGCATTGGGGCAGGATAGCCTTCTACGGTTTTGGTTATGTCATTGGGATCTAAAAAATCAGCCAGTGAATCAGATGTCATCCATTCTGTTTTACGTTGTTCATCCAAGCTAGTAGTCGAAAGATCAACAAGCTTAACTTCGGTAAAACCACATTTATTGAGCCAGTTAATCATGGTGGGTACTGATGGAATAAAATAAACATTACGCATCTGAGCATAACGTTCACCGGGCATTAGCGCTTGATGCAGCTCACCATCAATGACCAGTGTTTCTAATACTAATTGTCCACCCTTAATCAGCTGATCTTTTAATTGATAGAGATGATCAAGCGGGGAACGGCGATGATATAAAACGCCCATTGAAAATACGGTATCAAAAGCATTGAGTTTGGGTAACTCTTCAATACCTAGTGGTAATAGGTGGGCTCGCTGGTCATTACCTAATAATTTACGGATTGCTTCAAATTGGCATAAATAAAGCGCCATTGGATCAATGCCCACAGCCAATTTGGCTCCAGCACCAATCATACGCCATAAATGATAACCACTATTACAGCCAACATCTAAAACTGTTTTACCTTCTAAGGTATCAATATGATTGATTAATCGTTGCCATTTCCAATCTGAACGCCACTCGGTATCAATATAAATATCATACAAATTAAAAGGTCCTTTACGCCAAGGCATCATGGTTTTTAATAACTGCGTAATCCGTAATTGTTCGCCATTAGTTAGCGGTTGTTCGGTTTTTGCTGTGACACTATGCAATAAATCAATTTGATAAGGCGTGATAGACGGTAGATGCTTAATACTGTTGAGCCATTGATTAAAGCGATTATCAATGTTTTGTTTTTGCCAATTGGCTAGTTGTGCCGGTAAAACTTCAAGCCAACGACTCAGTTTACTTTTTGCGATTATCTGGTAAAAATCACCAAAGTCGATCATGTGTTATTCCTTGTTATCTGTGTTTGCATTTATACATTATTTGATTGCGATAATAGATCCAAAATTAAAACACTGGAACCAAGTGTCTATATGATTAAACCCTGCCTGAGATAAGCGTTTTTTATGCGTTTTGATCGAATCGGTCAGCATCACATTTTCTAACATGTTTCGTTTTTGACTAATTTCAAGTTCGCTATAGCCATTCGCACGTTTAAAGTCATGATGCATATTGAACAGTAATTCATCAATAGTTGGATCACTAAAACTAAATTTTTCAGAAAGGACCAAAATACCATTAGGTTTTAATGCTTGATAGATATTATTTAAAACACGTTGACGATTGTCTGGGGTTAAAAATTGTAAGGTAAAATTAAGTACCACCATTGATGCATTTTGCATACTAATATTGCAAATATCATCACAGATGACTTCAACAGGAACTTTAGCTTTGTATGCTTCGATGTGTCGTTTACAACGTTCAACCATGGGTTCGGAATTATCTACTGCAATAATACGACAATTAGCATGATTGATATTACGTCGAATAGAAAGAGTAGCCGCACCTAAAGAGCACCCCAAATCATAAACTGTTGAATTTGGTTGAACGAATCTTTCTGCTAACATGCCAATCATTGAGATAATATTAGAATAACCAGGAACCGAACGTTGCACCATATCAGGAAAAACTTCTGCAACCTTTTCGTCAAATGTCCAATCGCCTAATTTATCAATGGGTGTCGAAAATAATTGGTCTTTTTTGATATCCATAAAAGTTATTGGTACTATAGAAATTAATTCTGTTATCATACCATTTTTTAGGTTCAATTGTTCGGGTAATTATGAGTTTTATTGCGCTTATTGCCATAGTTGTTAGCATTCTGATCGCTATCTATTTAGGCAAACGTTGGCAATTTTGGTTTAAATGTCATCCACGTGGTGTATATCAAATTGCTTATTGGTTTTTTGTTGGTATCGCGAGTTTATCTTTAGTACTTTCTAAGATATTTGATAGTTTGTCTACATATTGGCTGCCTTTATTGGCGAATGTTACTTTCGGTTTAATTATCTGCGCTATTTTTGTCACTTTATTGTTTGATATTGTGCATAAACTTATTAAAAATAAATTTAGCCCGAATTTAGCGACCAAAATTATCTATATCATTTGTGTTCTCGCACTATTTTGTTATGGCCATGAGATGGCTTTCGAATCTAAAATTGTTAATTATCAAGTTAAAATTAATAAACCGGCTAATGTTGATCATTTACGTATTGTTCAGCTTACAGATATTCATATCAATGAATTAACTACGCATAGAATGATTCAACAAATGGTTGATAAAGTGAATAGTTTGAATGCCGATTTTATTGTTATTACTGGTGATACGTTAGATAAACGTTTAAAACCATTTATTGAGCAAGATTTTTATAAACAATTTCAGCAATTAAAATCAAAATATGGTACATATATCATTTTCGGTAATCACGAATATTTAGGTACAAAGGAACCGAATAATCGTGAACAAGATATCATTAATGCCTTTCAACAAGCGAATATGAAAGTGTTAAAAGATGATATAGTTTATCTGGATGATGTCGGTATTAACCTGGTTGGGCGCGATGATTTTTCATCTGCGTTATATGATGTAAAACGGGCTTCTTTATCTGACTTGATGATGTTTACTGATACGCAAAGCCCAGTTATTTTATTGGATCATCAACCGAAAGATTTAGTTGAACCTGCTTCGTTAGGAGTGGATTTAATGATTTCAGGTCATACTCATGGTGGACAAGTGTTTCCTATTAATTTGCTCGTTGCGGCAATGTATAAAAATGCCCACGGCATCTATCAAGATAATGAGAAACCTTTTGTTAGTATTGTAAGTAGTGGTTATGGTCTTTGGGGACCGCCAATTCGTTTAATGACGCGTTCTGAAATCGCAGTTATCGATATCGATTTTGCTAAACAACCAGCATCAAGCACTAACTAAACTAATTAGGAAACAGACCTTGCCATATCAATTTATTACCAATAATGCGCAGTTAAATCAATACTGCGTAAAAATTGCCAATAGCAATGCAATTGCTTTGGATACAGAATTTGTGCGCACTCGGACTTTTTATCCTCATTTAGGATTGTTGCAAGTGTTTAATGGTGAATATGCTGCCCTGATTGATCCGCTAGCAATTACTGATTGGCAGGCTTTTTTAGCTATCTTAAATAATCCTACTATTGAAAAATATTTTCATTCTTGCAGTGAAGATATTGAAGTCTTTTTACACTTTTTTGGTTGCTTGCCAACGCCAATTATTGATAGCCAAATATTCGCTTCGTTTTTAGATAATCCAATAAGCAGTGGTTATGCCAGCTTAGTTAACAAATATTTAAATGTTGAATTAGATAAAAGTGAAACGCGTACAGACTGGTTAAAACGTCCATTAACTGAAAAGCAATGTGACTACGCTATTAATGATGTATTATATCTTTTCCCTTTGATGAATTTGCTCAAAACGCAATTAACGAAACAAGGTTATTTAACGGCAGCTTATCAAGAATGCCAAACCGTAATTAAGCGTAAGTGCGAAATCATTAATCCAGATGATGCTTATCTTAATATTAAAAACAGTTGGCAACTAAAGGGCAAAAGTTTAGGTCAATTATATAAACTCGCACGTTATCGTTATAATACCGCTAAACAAAACGATATCGCTTTAAATTTTGTCGTGAATGAAGAAACACTATTTAAAATAGCGCGTTATTCGCCAAGTTCCTTGGCTGAACTTGATAAATTAGGTATGAATGGCAAGGAAATACGGTTATATGGACAGGCTATTTTAGCTATTTTATTAGAGCCTATTCCAGACATTCCACCTATTCGTCGAGTGAACTCTTACCCTAACTACAAATATATTGCAGATAAATTAAAACAAGCAGCACAAGATATTGCTGAGCATACTGGGTTGAATCAAGATTTGTTATTATCAAGACGATTAATCAATCAGTATGTTAAATGGCAAATAGATAAAACCGATGCTTTACCTGATATTTTATCTGGTTGGCGAAAGCCTTTATTTGAAAAATATATCGCGAATGAGCAGTAAAAATTCAAGAGTATTGTGATGGCGATTATTTTTTTAATCCAACTATAGGTAGTGTTAAATTACGATAAATCGCTAATAGGCGAATAATAAGTGTCACTGAAATACCGAGCAGGGTGGATATCTCTAACGGCAAATTAAGTGCGTTATAAGCAATGACATGTGTTGTTCCACCGATTATGCAGGCAGTTGCGTAGATATCGGTTCTAAAAACCATAGGAATATCTCTGGCAAGTACATCTCGTATAATTCCACCACCAACACCGGTCATAACGCCCATACATACTGCAATTAGGCTATTGACTTGAGAGTCAATAGCTTTGTTTACCCCAATACCGACAAATACGGCAAGACCAATTGCATCTAATACCGAAAATAACCATTTAGGAATAGTTAGGGTTGATGAATAACGTAACAACAACATGGTTATTAGTGAGGCGATAATAGCAACATATAAATCTGTTGAGTCAGTTATCCAAAAAATCGGTCCATGATTTAACACCATATCTCGAATAGTTCCACCGCCAATAGCGGTAATAACAGCTAAAACAAGTGCACCAATTGGATCCATCTCTTTTTTTGCGGCTAACAATACGCCAGAAATAGCAAATACAATAGTGCCTAAAAGGTCAAACCAAAAAAGGTAACTCACGCAAGTTCACTCAACATTGATTCTACAATCAACGATGACTGTGCAGAAGCAAGTTTTAAAAATGATTGAAAATCAATTGCTGATTCATTATCACCATTATCGGAAATTGCTCGCACCACAACAAACGGCACCTTAAAAAGCCAACATACATGACCAATTGCTGCAGCTTCCATTTCAACAGCAATTGCATCAGGAAAGGTTTGTTTTATTCTATCTAAATGGTTTTTACCATTAATAAATGCATCGCCACTACCAATCGAACCTACAATTGCATTGACGCCATGTTTTTTTATGCAGTTTTCAGCAAGTAATTGATATTTTTCAGCAGATTCAAAGGTGGCAGGGCAGCCAGACATTTGTCCTGGTAGGTATCCAAAAGCAGTTAAATCAACATCGTGATAAAAAACATCCTGTGACACAACAATATCGCCAATATTAAGTTTAGATGATAATCCTCCTGCTGAACCCGTATTAATAACGGCATCGACGTTGTAATTATTCAATAATAATGTTGTGCCCGATGCTGCTGCAACTTTACCGATACCGGATTGGAGCAATACAATGTCACAACCGGCAATTTGACCTAAATGAAAATCACATCCTAAATGGTTTTCTACACGATAGTGATTGATTTTAGTTTTTAATATAGCAACTTCTTCTTCCATTGCGGCAATAATCGCGATTTTCATTTAATCCTCTTAGCTTTGATTAACTCACTTAAATTTAGATGTGCTATCATAATTGCAGAGGATTAACTTGACAATATATCATTACAAAGGAGTGACCAAATTTGCGAACAATATTTATTACCGGTTGTTCTAGTGGTATTGGTTTGATTTCAGCGATTGCTTTAAAAAAACGTGGATATCGCGTTATTGCATCGTGTCGTAAAGCGTCTGACCAGAAAAAACTTATTGAGCAAGGGTTTGAAACAGTATTACTTGATTTAGATAACCCTGAATCAGTTAAGCAGGCAGCAAAAGAGGTGTTAACATTAACTGACGGTAAATTATATGCATTATTTAATAATGCAGGTTTTGGTGTTTATGGTCGGTTAAATACCATTAATCGTGAGCAATTAGAAGCTCAATTTTCAACCAATTTTTTTGGTGTTCACCAGTTAACCCAATTACTGCTTCCTGCAATGCTTGAACAAAATGAAGGCCGAATTATTCAAACAAGCTCTATTGTGGGCATCGTAGCAACCCCTGGTCGAGGGGCTTATTCTGCAAGCAAATATGCGTTAGAAGCATGGTCAGACGTATTAAGATTAGAATTATATAAAACCAATATTAAAGTTTGTTTAATTGAACCAGGTCCCTTAAAAACCTATTTTTCCAGTAATGTTAATCAAACTGAAAAGAATAATACTATAGAAAATCCACCTATTGCTAAACGATTTACGCTTCTTCCTGAAGCTGTATTACCTTATTTATATCATGCATTAGAGAGTAGTAAGCCAAAAATTCGTTACAGGGTAACAAAAGTCACTAAACTTGCTGCTATCGCTAAACGTTTGCTTCCCGATAGATTAATGGATAAAATTTTATCTAATAAATAATAAGCCGAAAAATTTAGGAAACATTTATGCAAAACCAATTTATTTTTGATGTGAATGAACACAATATTCAAGCAATTATTGAAAAGTCATCGCTATCACCGGTATTGTTTTACTTTTGGTCTGCACGAAGTCCAGAACACGAAACAATGACACAAACACTAACAAAATTAGCAAACGAATTTAATGGGCAATTTATATTAGCAAGTGTCAATTGTGATGAACAGCAAATGTTGGCGGCTCAATTTGGTTTAAGAGCAATACCAACTGTGTATCTATTTCAAAACGGCCAACCTGTAGATGGTTTTCAAGGACCGCAATCAGAGCAAGTGATAAGGGATTTTTTAGCTAAAGTATTACCAAATGAAGATGAATTAAAATTAATCGAAGCACAATCATTATTTAATGAAGCTAAATACGAACAAGCTCTACCTTTGTTAAGACAAGCTTGGAAAGCCTTGACCGATCATCTAGGTAAGCCAAGATCTGATATTGCACTAATGCTTGCTAAATCGCAAATAGAACTCAAACAATTAAGTGAAGCAAAAGAGGTACTTAGTACCATTCCATTGCAAGATCAGGATTCCACTTTTCATGGTTTACAAGCAGAAATAGAACTACTCGAACAAGCAGCTAATTCACCTGAATTACAATTGTTGCAAGCGCAATTAGCTCAACATCCCGATAATATAGAATTAATGATTCAATTGTCTTCTCAATTAATGCAGGTAGGGCGTCATGAAGAAGCGTTAGAATTATTATATCAACCGCTGACCAAAGATCTCAATGCTGGAGATGGGCAAGTGAAAAAAACATTGCTGGATCTATTAGCGGCTCTTGGTACCAGTAATCCTCTGGCAAGTGCTTATCGACGTAAACTTTATACATTATTATATTGATAGATAAAGTGTATCGAAAAAGATCAATATTTATTGCTATCTATTGTTTTATTGACTTTAATCATTAACAGTATAACTAACTAATAAAGTGAATTGTTTGGTATTGGTTAGTTAAACAATAGATAGCGAATAAAAAATGGTGGTTTGCTAAAAATAATAAGTAATGAAAGATTCAACAACTGTATCATTGTTGAATCTTTTTTATTTAGTGTTCAATAATGCGAGGAAAGTTTTCATCTTTGCGTAAGGTTAACACTTCAACGCCGTTATCGGTGACTAAAATAGTATGTTCATATTGTGCAGAAAGACCATGATCTTTTGTTTTAACTGTCCAACCATCTTTCATTGTGCGAGTACGCCAATCGCCGGTATTAACCATTGGCTCGATAGTGAAAGTCATTCCCGGTTTTAAAATCACTCCGCCATCGTCAGCATCATAATGCAATACCTGTGGTTCATCATGATAGACATTACCAATACCATGACCACAATATTCTCTAACTGATGAAAAACCGAATTTTTCAACATATTTTTGAATCGTTTTACCAATTTCTTTTAAACGAATACCAGGCTTAATAATTTTTATTGCTTCATATAAGCTTTCTTGAGTGACTTGACATAATTTTTCACCGGCAATGGTCGGTTTACCCGCAATATACATTCGTGAAGTATCGCCATGATAACCATCTTTAATAACAGTGACATCAATGTTAAGAATATCACCATCCTTAATTTTTTTTTCAAAACTTGGAATGCCATGACAAACTACATCATTGATTGAAATACAACTAGTATGTTTATAGCCACAATAACCAATATTGGCAGGAATTGCTTTTTGAACATTAACAATATGCTCATAACAAATTTGGTCAAGTTCACCTGTACTTATACCGGGTTTAACATAAGGTTCAACTATTTCTAATACTTCAGCGGCAAGTTTACCAGCTATACGCATTTTTTCGATTTCATCGGGAGTTTTTAACTTGATAGACATTAATTCGTTCCTATAATATTAACGGCATTATCCTATCATATACCGGTATTTCGTCAAATCATAGCTATTAGTATATTTACAATGAATCGAAAAATGTTGAAATGTTTGGTAAAAAATTAAGGTAAGCTGATGTTTTAGTATAAAATTGAATAGAAATTATCACTCTTAAAAAATTATCAATAAAATATACATTAAAAAAATAGGTTTTATCATCATGCAATGTCGCTATTATCAGCAAAAAAAGTGTTTATCGTGTCCATGGATTGAACGACCTTATCAAACACAACTCGATGAAAAACAACAACAATTGATTAAACAATTAACACCTTTCCAACCGTTAGAATTAAAAGCGCCTTTTGCCAGTGAACAAAAAGGGTTTCGTAATAAAGCAAAAATGGCAGTACTTGGAACAGTTGAAAAACCAATCTTAGGTATACAACACCAGGGACAAGCTGTTGATTTATGTGATTGTCCACTTTACAGTGATAGCATGCAAAGCATTCTTAAAATTGTACGTAGCTATATTCGTAAACAAGGAATAGTTCCCTATAATATTAATAAACGAAAAGGTGAATTGAAATTTATTATTATTACTGAAAGTGCTAGTAATAATCAAAACAGTTATATGTTGCGATTTGTCCTAAGATCCTCAAAATTTGTTGAACAAATTAAAAACACAATCAGTCAGTTACAAAATTACATACAAAATTTACACGTAGTATCAATTAATATTCAACCTAATCATGCCGCAATTTTAGAAGGTGAACAAGAATTGGTTATTACTGAAAATCCATATTTACCAATAAAATTAAATAATATTGAACTCTATATCAAATCGAAAAGTTTTTTTCAAACCAATACCTATGTTGCAGAAAATTTATATAAAACCGCAAGTGACTGGGTCACTCATTTACCAATTAACTCTATTTGGGACCTTTTTTGTGGGGTAGGTGGTTTTGGGTTAAGTTGTGTGACAAATATTGATCATACTATCTGCAATGACATTAAGTTAACAGGGATTGAAATCAGCAGTGATGCAATTGAATGTGCCAATAAATCTGCTCAAAAACTTGGGTTTAAACATTTAACTTTTAAATCACTCGATGCAACTCAATATGCCATTAATCAGCACGATATTCCTGACTTAGTGTTACTCAATCCTCCTCGACGTGGGGCAGGTAAAACGCTTATGCAATATTTAGAACAGGTTGAGCCAAATTACATTTTATATTCGAGTTGTCATTTGACGTCATTAGTAGATGATTTAAATGAATTATCTAACTATAAGATCTTAAAAACTCAATTATTTGATATGTTTCCACATACCTCTCATATGGAAATATTAGTCTTATTACAAAAAAAAGATTAGTTTTCCCATAGCCAGTTCTCAATTTTCTTTATGCTATTAACCACGCATTATTAATGGTAATTATTTTTCATCACTTTTATGAACGTTATACAAATTACCATTTTTATTGCACGACTACTTCTATTTTATTAAGCACAAAGCGTTTTTATATAACCTATTAATTTGATTGAATATAATTTATATATCGCCAATATGATAATCATTATCATATGTAAATGGTAATTATTATCATTGATAATTTTAATTAAATTTGTTAGATTAAAAAATAAAAAATGATAATTATCAAATATTGGAGCAATAGTTAATATAGTTCATATGGATAGGGTTTTTAAAACAGGATGAAAGTAAATAAAGTATTGTTAACTATTTTGGCTGCTTCAATGACATTTCAGGTTTATGCTGAAAATGATGATTTAGATACCATTACGGTAACCGCTAGTCGACAAAAGAAAGCAAAATTGGCCATTCCCGAAACGGTTGATGTGATTAATAAAAAAAATATCGAAGATCATCAAATGTCAACAATGGAAGATGTAGTTCGCTATCTTCCCGGCGTTACTGTTAGCAGACAAACCTCGGGGACTGATCCTTTTGGTAATTTAGGTGGAATTAGAATACGAGGAATGACAGGTAACCGCATACAAATGCAAGTTGATGGTGCGAGAGTCATAGAAGGGTTACAAGATGGCAACCGTAATTTTATCGATTTATCAACAATAAAAGCGGTTGAAATTGTTCGTGGTCCGGGCTCTGTATTATGGGGAGCGGACGCACTGGGTGGTGTGGTTGCCTTTAAAACATTAGATCCAAGTGATTTATTGCAGAATAAGCCTTATGCAGTGCAAATTAATGGTGCTTATGATAGTTTAAATAAACAAAATACTAAAACGGGTATGCTTGCTTTCGAATTAATGCCAAATTTAGAAGCTTTACTAAGTTTTAGTCGGCGTGATTATCAAGAAGCTAAGTTAAGAAAAGCTAAAGCTAATGGGGGAATTTGGGGGTGCCCAAGAGGGGATGAAGCCATCGGATGTAATAAACTTAATCCATTAGATGCTAAAGCAGAAAACCTGTTATCTAAGTTGGTTTTCCATAATGATAACCGCGAAACAAAATTAACTTTTGAACATTTTCGTTCAAACTCTTATGTAAAACAGCTGTATGATTATGGTTTGCAATCTTCGGGAACCTTTAATGGCGACTATAAGCGCACTCAAATACAAACACGAAAACATTATGCCATTGATGATACGTGGTCACCTTCGGTAAATTTTGTTGATCAAATAAAAACAGTGATTTCTTATTCACCCCAAGAGCGATATTTAAAATCTCACCGTGAACAGAGAGATAAGAAAAATAAACCTATCTATACTTATACTACTAATGATTATAAAGAGAAGTTTTTACAGTTTGATTTACAATTAAATTCTAGCTTTGATTTTTTAGATACAGCGCATGATTTAGTATATGGTTTTCAAGGTGATATAACCCGTAGCCATTATCGTAATGAGAGCACTAAAAATGGTGTAAAAACAATTGGTGGCGGATTTAACTTTGCCAATGCAAAAACTCGTCGAGCAGACATCTATCTTCAAGATGAATTTCATTTAATTACAGAGCGCTTTAAAATCAAACCGGGGTTACGTTATGCCACTTATGAAATCAAACCCAATATTGATGATTACTATGTGGTGATTAAAGACAAAGAGCCTCGTAAATTGACTTCACATCGTTTAATCCCACAACTCGGTACACTTTTTTCCCTTACTGATCAATATTCAATTTATGCACGTTATGCCGAAGGTTTTAAAATGCCAACGGCGCAACAGCTATATACCTCATTACCTTCGGCTTCAATGAATTTGATTCCTAATCCTAATTTAAAACCCGAAAAAGTAAAATCATATGAGACGGGGTTACGCGGTGATTTTTCAGAAGGCTGGTTTAGTTTTGGTCTATTTAAAGCCAATTATAGTAATTATATTAAAAACTTTATTCAGGTTGGGCCTAAAGATTATACCTACAAAAATTTATCTAACGTTAATATGTGGGGGATAGAGTCATCTGCTGAGTGGCATTTTCTAGAGAATTGGTCTTTGAACGCTTCGGCCTCATACCAGTATGGTAAAAAGCAATCTTCACCTGGCGAGAAAAAATCTTACTTTAACGAAGCGATGCCTTTACAAGGTAATCTTGGCATTAAATGGCATCAACCCGACCTTAACTTAGATAGTGAGATTGTGAGTTCGTTTTCTAAAGCGGTTAGCCATGTATCAAAAGATGACGAGACAGCAGGCGACGTATTTAAACCTCAAGGGTATGCCATTTATGATGCCTATTTTAATTGGCATCCTAATCAACATATCACGTTAAGAGCCTCAGTCTTAAATATTTTCGATAAACGTTATTTTAAATGGCCTATGTTCAGTACTTATTATAAAGATCCGAAAGATAATGTGAAAGCAACCAATCCATTGGAATTGCAAACCGCACCGGGACGAACATTTGGTTTTGATATAGCGGTTAGTTTCTAAAAAATTTAAATCTAATTAATGATCAATTTTTGTTTAAAGAATTGATCATATTGATGAGTAATAGGCAGTATAGAGAGTAAAGATGTTGCAAACCTTAAAAAATATTTTTTTGCTCATTAAGTTATGTTGCAATACAAAACAAGGTAAGTTGGGATTTGGTTATGCATTTATTGTCATTAGCTTGAATATTATTCTAATAAAAATCAGCCTCGAAATGATAGGTTGGAATAAAAACTTCTATAATGCATTAGAAAAGTATGATATGCAGGGTGTTTTAAATCAAATAATGGTTTTTATTTTATTAACTTTTTTAGGGGCGATGACTTATCTTATTGCTGATTATTTAAAAAAAGTTTTGACTATTACTTGGCGTAATACACTTAATAATAAGATTTTAGATTATTGGATTGATAATAGAGCTTATTGGTATCTTAATAACAAACAACAAAAAATTGATAATCCAGATCAAAGGATAGCTGAAGATTGTCAGTTATTTGTTGAGAAATTAACCAATGAAGGGTTTTCATTTATTACACAGTTAATAGGACTTTTTTCTTATTTTGTCTTGTTATGGCAAATTACCGACAGTTTTGTATTAGCTTTTAGTATTTGCGGTATCAATATCAGTATTTCTCATTATCTGATTTGGTTAGCGCCGTTGTATGTATTATTTTGCTCATGCCTTGCCCATTGGTTAGGAAGACCTTTAAAAAAACTCTTAGTTGAACAACAACATAAAGAAGCAAATTATCGTTTTGCTTTAACGCGGTTTCGAGAATCGAAAGAGCCTATTGTTTTATTAAAAGGTGAAAATGTTGAAAAGCAAATTTTAAATCAGTATTTCGATGAAATAAAAAACAATTGGTATCAATTAATTAAGCGTCAATTACGATTAGGTTGTTTCACAAGACCTTATAATTTGACTGTACTTCAAATTCCCACTTTTTTTGCATTACCGATTTATTTGATTGGCAAAGTCAGTTTAGGTTCATTGATGCAAATTAGCAAAACTTTTAGTAATGTTGTGGTTAATTTATCTTGGTTTATTTTTAATTATAATAAATTGGCTGAACTGATTGCTTGTAGTCACCGGTTGTGTCAATTTGTCAAATATACGCAATCTGTCACGGAAATACATCGTCAATCCGATCAACCTGAAGATACGATAAATACTCTGCAAATTAACAATTTGATCATAAAAACTCCGCAGGGCAAAGTTTTACTTAAATGCCCAACATTTCAGCTAAACCAAGGTGAATCGGTAATTTTTTCTGGCGTATCTGGAGTGGGAAAATCGACACTGTTAAAAATATTATCTGGCATTTATCCTTATTATGAAGGAACAGTGCAATTACCCGCATCAAAAATACTCTTTTTATCTCAGACACCTTACTTTCCAATAGGTGGATTAGCGCATGCAGTTAGCTATCCCGAGCCTTTACTCGAAAAAAATTTAACACATATTAAAGCACTTTTATTAGTAGTTGGTTTTTCGTCAGAAAATATCGAAAATCAATTACTTGATTGTGATTTTAACAAACTATCTGGTGGTGAAAAGCAGCGCTTAGTAATCGCCAGAATATTGATGCAAAAACCTGATTGGATATTTATGGACGAAACAACCAATGCCCTCGATAAAAAATCAGAACAACAACTATTACAATTATTACAACGTAAGTTACCCTCAAGTAGCTTTATTATTATTTCACATACAGATGTCTCAAATTATTTTACCAATTGTTATCAATTGATTTTATAACACATGACAGTAAACATAATTTGAAGATTAAATTAAAATAAAAAAGGAGTTTTTCTATGGCTGAGTCCACAAATGATCTTGTACATAATACTTTAAATAGTTTGCATGAGTCAGTTTTAACCTTGATATTATCAACAATAAATAAAGATACTGGTATTGAAACTAGCTATTCACCTTACTTTTTTGATGGGAATGATTACTATATTCTGATCTCTAATTTGGCGCCTCATAGTCAAAATATTAAAACAAATCCTAACCTATCGTTTTTAATTATTGAGGATGAAACAAACACTAAAAACATTTATGCTCGTAGGCGTATAACATCACAAGCGACAGCTAAGATCATAGAAAGAAGTTCAGATGTGTTTGAACACATTATTGATAATTTGGCTAAGCGAGTCAGTAAAATGGTTTATATGTTGGCTGAAATGAATGATTTCAATTTATACAAAATCACACCAACAGTGGGTC
The DNA here is from genome assembly GCF_026536195.1 of Gilliamella sp. B2969. Taxonomy (NCBI): domain Bacteria; kingdom Pseudomonadati; phylum Pseudomonadota; class Gammaproteobacteria; order Orbales; family Orbaceae; genus Gilliamella; species Gilliamella sp. B2969. The sequence goes on along the minus strand of NZ_JAFNOP010000002.1, from coordinate 119,761 downwards.
GCGTTGTAATTGGTTTTGGCCGAACATTTATTTACGATCATCAAACCAAAGTGATAACGCCAGTTGATGAAAGCTATCTTGCTAATCAAAAAGCACAACAATAAAAGTAAAATCAGGGTTCAGTTTTAAAAATAGTTAAAATTGAGTAGGCTAATAAAGTCTACTCAATTTATAAACAAATAATAACGTTGTATTTTATTTTCTATCTATCAACATCTACACATTAACCGTTTGATTATTGGAATCGGCACTTTGTTCAATCAATGTTACCGTTTTTGCCGATTAACTCTATAAAAGCTTATTTAATGATTTTAATAATATCAAAATTGCATTTAGCATAAGGCAAATTGTGTTAATATGATATTAATAAAAAATATGATTAAGGAAGCACTAAACTATGATTCCTGATGTTTCTAAAGCACTCAACTGGTTAGAAAAGCATTATACTATTTTACAAGGTATTCAACGTGGTGTTGAACGTGAAACGTTGCGTATTTTACCTGATGGTACATTATCTAAGACCCCGTTTCCTAATAAAATTGGAGCTGCTTTAACTCATCCATGGATCACAACAGATTTTGCCGAATCGATGTTGGAATTTATTACGCCAGTTAATACCAACATCGATTATATGCTAACGTTTTTACGTGATTTACATCGTTACGCTAGTGTCAATATTGGTGATGAAATGATGTGGCCTTTAAGCATGCCGTGCTTTGTCGCAAATGAAGATGACATTATTTTAGCGCAATATGGTAAATCAAATGAAGGACGCTTCAAAACAACATATCGAGAAGGTTTAAAAAATCGCTATGGCGCGATGATGCAAACCATATCTGGCGTGCATTATAATTTTTCATTACCAATGGCTTTTTGGCAAGCTCGTGATGGTGTTAAAAATAGTGAAGAAGGTAAAGCGGTCATTTCTGAAGGCTATTTTAGATTAATTCGTAATTATTATCGTTTTGGTTGGGTCATTCCTTTTTTGTTTGGTGCATCACCCTCTATGTGTTCTTCTTTCATTCAAGATCCCCAAAAAGCCAAAGCGTTTATTGAACAAACCAATGGTAATTGCTATTTACCTTATGCGACCTCATTAAGATTAAGTGATATAGGCTATACCAATAATGCTCAAAAACAATTAGGTATTACTTTTAATCATCTTGAGACTTATGCCGAAGGATTAAAACGAGCAACGCAAACTAAATCCCCAGAATTTGCAAAATTAGGTATCAAAGTTGACGGTCACTACCGTCAATTAAATGATCATGTATTACAGATAGAGAATGAATTCTATGCGCCAATTCGACCAAAACGCGTGCCTAGGGCTGGTGAAACCCCATCAGATGCTTTATTACGTGGTGGAATAGAATACATTGAAGTTAGAGCCTTAGATGTAAACCCATTCTCACCGATTGGTATTACTGAGGAGCAAATTCGTTTTATTGATCTATTTTTAATATGGTGTGCCTTAGCTCCCGCACCCGAAATGAGTAGCCAAGAGCTTGAATGTGCAAAATTAAACTGGAATCGTGTTGTCATAGAAGGGCGTAAACCTGGGCTTGAAATTGGTATAGGTTGTGATAGTTATCATGAGCCGCTTTCTAAAGTTGGTCATGATTTATTTAAAGACTTACTGCGTGTTGCTGATGTTTTAGATCATAAAGATGATCAACAGCAATATCGTAAAGTTTGTGAACGATTAGAATTGATGTTTGATCAGCCAGAGCTAACACTTTCAGCAAGAACATTACAGGCTATTAGTGATTTAGGTACGTCTGAATTTGGTTTAGTACTTGCAACTCAATATAAAAAACAACTTATTACCGAACCACTATCGTTATTAACCGATGGTGATTTTGTTCAGCAACGTATTTTATCTATTGAAAAACAGCAAAAGAAAGAGCAAAGTGATACATTATCATTTGATGATTATTTGAAACAAAAAATGACCGTTTAGTATGTTTAAAAATCGTGATTATACATTAAGATATCAAGGAAATAATGATGTTGAATTGATTTTACCTAATCATCATATCATCGTAAATCAACCTTTAATTGACCAAAACTCTTTTTCAGTTTTAGTTTGGAATATTTTCAAGCAAAAAAGGGCGGATTGTATTCAAATTTTGGAGCAATATGCAAAAAGTACCAAAATAATCTTATTACAAGAGGCCCAAACCACACCACAATTATTAAACTTTATTGCAAAGCATAATAAAATAGCTGATCATGTTCCGGCTTATTGTTTAAATGATATCTATGCAGGCGTTATGACCATAACTGATAGTTTACCTACTGCCTTATTATCTTTTAAAGAGAGAGAGCCACTAATTAGAGTACCTAAGTCAGCATTAATTACCTATTACCCGATTGAGCACTCTTTAGAGCAATTATTAGTCGCCAATATACATGCTATTAATTTTAGTTTGGGGGTAAAAGTTTATCGCCAACAAATGTTCATATTGTTAAATCGTATTAAAGAACATCATGGACCGGTCATTTTGGCTGGGGATTTTAATGCGTGGAGTCGTCAACGTTTAAATCTTTTATATCATCTGATTCGTTCTATAGGATTGAAACCGGTCAATTTTTCTGTCGATATTCGAAAAACATTTATGGGCAGACCGTTAGATTTTATCTTTTATCGAGGATTACAACTTGATGCGGCTGAAATTATTAGTACAACGGCATCCGATCATAATCCTCTATTAGTGAATTTTAGATTGGGTTTGCATTAGCAAGGTTGATAGTTAAAATATCGCCTTCTTTTACACGCGAATTTTTTAACTTATTCCACTCAAGTATATCGGTAATTTTTACACGATAGTTTTGTGCGATAGAGTAAAGGTTATCACCTGCTTTAACAAGGTAGGTAATTTTTTTACTGCTATTACCATTTTTACCTAAAATAGAATTAACCGTTTTATTATTTGTTGAACTATACTTAATCGTTGACGATTTCACTTCAAATGGCATTGTAGCATGCGGTACGTCTTGTAATAGTTCAGTTATTTCATTGGCAACCAGATTCTCTGCTTGTAATTTTTTAAATAAATCTTCAGCATGAACATAAGGAACTAGCAGATGGAAAGGACCATTTACTGTTTGTTGTACATACCCTGCATTATATGTCATTAAATCATTGAGTGATAACCCAGTATATTGGGCAATTTTAGCCAATGCGATATTTTTAGACATATCGATTCGAACTAAAGAATTTTCATAATTACAATCGGGTAATTTAATACCATATTGTTGATTATTTTTTACAATATCAATGATGGCTAAAATCTTAGGTACATAGTGCATGGTTTCACTAGGTAAATCTAAAGACCAATAATTGATTGGTAAACCTTTAGCTTGATTTTTTTCAATTGCTTTTCTAACTCGACCTTCACCCGCATTATAAGCAGCAAGAGTTAATAACCAATCACCATTAAATTTGCTATTAAGGTTTTGTAATAGTGATATAGCTGAATTAGTTGATGCAATCAAATCACGGCGACCATCAAAGTAATTGCTTTGCTTTAATCCATATTCTTTGGCTGTAATTGGCACAAATTGCCATAATCCCGCAGCTTGAGCAGAGGAGGTTGCCATCGGATCGTATGAACTTTCAATTAAAGGAATTAATGCCAACTCTACCGGTAAATTATTTTTACGTAATTGGTTGATAATATAGTATACATAAGGTTCAGAACGTAGTGCGATAGTTTCAAATCCTTGAGGATCACGTAATAAACGTTCTCTTTCAGCTTTAATTCGACTATTCTCTGGCACATTAACATTGATTTGCGCTAACATAAATTGCCAAGGATTTTGAGTCACTGATGAGTAATTTACACCACCACTTTTGATACTCGTTGTCATTATTGATTTAGAGTTGTGCTTTTTATAAGTGCTATTATAGCGAGCTCCGTGATTTTGACATGCACCTAAAAAAGAACATAACACAGTAAAAATTATTAACTTTTTCATTAGTTTACAAGATTTAACATGAATTTAAGTTGAGTATTATACCTAAAAATTGTCTTTTTGGCTCCTAAAAAAAGTAAACAATTCTAACTCATTGTTAAAATTGAATTTACTTTGTAAGTTTTTTTCATTACATCTCAAAAATAAATTAATTTGTCTTTCATTCAACAACGTTGAAGGTAAAGTTATTGTTTTATTTGAAATATAATTTAAATATTGCGTAATATTTTTGTCTTCCGGTACCATGTGTGTAGCAAATTTTAAATTCGATAAAGTGTACTCATGACCTGCACAAATTAATGTGTTATCCGGTAACTTTTTTAATTTATTGAGTGAATCTAACATTTGCTGGTAGTGCTGCTCGAAAACTCGTCCACATCCGGCCGAAAACAACGTATCACCACAAAAAAGATAGGGCGCACAGTAATAGGCTAAATGTCCTAAAGTATGGCCTGGTACTTTTAATATATCAAATTTAAAATCAGCAATGGTAATTGTGTGCTGATTAGATAGTGATATTAAATGTAGATTAATTTCACTTGGCCCATAAATGGCTATATCAGTATAGTAATCTTGCAGTAATTTAACACCACCAAGGTGATCAATATGGTGATGAGTAAGTAAAATTGCAAGGGGGGAGAGTTGGTGCTGGTTTAGATAGTTAATAACAGGTTTGCCATCACCAGGATCAACGATAATCACTTGCCTATGGGCATTTTCGAGCAACCAAATATAGTTATCTGCTAATGCCGGAATAATATGTAATTGAAACATATGACCTAACTCCTTTCAACAAAATTTATTAAATATTATCACGCTATTTTTATTGAATTAACACTTAGTCAACTGCAGATTGTTCAAATAGCGTGTCATGCATAGTTGGATTTTCAGCCATACTTTTTGCAATGACATCACAACGTTCATTTTCAATATGTCCAGCATGTCCTTTTACCCAAATCCATTCAATTTTATGCGTTTGTACTAGTGAATCTAGTCGAGTCCAAAGATCGGCATTTTTTACTGGTTTTTTATTAGCTGTTTTCCAACCGTTTTTTTTCCAAGCATGGATCCAGTTTAAAATGCCATTACGCAAATATTGACTATCGGAAAATAATTCAATTAAACAAGGTTGTTTTAGCTCTTCTAAAGCAACAATTGCTGCAAGTAATTCCATACGGTTATTTGTTGTTTTATAAAAACCTTTTGATAAGATTTTTTCTGTTTGTTTATATTTTAATATCGCGGCATAACCACCAGGACCGGGATTGCCTAAGCAAGAACCATCAGTATAAATTTCTATTTGTTTGAGCATGTTAATAATCTTTTAAAATGATATTAATTGTTAGCTATCTGCTAAAGATAAAACCAAAACGAGTGTTTGTTACTATAAATGAGTTAACCCTCTATACTATTGGGTCTCAACATTAGAAGCGTTTAGTGCTAAACTATACCATTATTTTGATCATTCCCCAATTATTGATAAACAAAAAGAGAATAACGTGATAACCAATTGTAATCGCCAAATTGTATTAGATACAGAAACCACTGGTATGAATCAAGAAGGCAATAATCATTATGAAGGACATAAGATTATTGAAATTGGTGCTGTTGAAATTGTTAATCGACGATTAACAGGAAATCATTTTCATGTCTATATTAATCCCGAACGTTTAATCGATGAAGAAGCCTTTAAAGTTCATGGTATTAGTGATGAATTTGTAAAAGACAAACCTATTTTTAAAAATATTGCTCATGATTTTATCAAGTTTATAGATGGTGCTGAGTTAGTTATTCATAATGCTTCGTTTGATGTCGGCTTTATGGATTACGAATTTCGCCTTTGTGGCTTAAATTTCAAAACAGCAGATCACTGTATTATTACCGATACCTTAGCAATGGCAAGACGCTTGTTTCCGGGAAAACGTAATAATTTAGATGTGCTTTGTGAACGTTATCAGATTGATAATTCTCACCGAACGCTGCACGGCGCTTTACTTGATGCCGAGATTTTAGCAGAAGTCTATCTTGCAATGACAGGGGGGCAAACCACCTTGTCATTTAGTAACGATGATCATCTTTCATCTTCCACTGATGCTAATGCTGTTAAGAAAATAGATCGTAATGGTAATCGTTTAAAAGTAATCAAAGCGTCTGATGATGAACTTGGCCAACATAAAGCTATTTTAGAAAAAATTGACAAAAAAAGTGGTGGGGCGTTATGGAACTCATAATAATGATGGTTTTATATGCAATTAAACATTAATTTGCAAATTATTATTGACGAAAATAAAATTTATCTTTAACATCACGCCTACTTTAATGTTGTTGCATTAAAGAAAGCTAAAAAGCGGAGCGGTAGTTCAGTTGGTTAGAATACCTGCCTGTCACGCAGGGGGTCGCGGGTTCGAGCCCCGTCCGTTCCGCCAATTCAATCTTGTTTTGGTCCTTATTTGTTACCTAATTATACTATATCTACTTAGTATCCATTCTATTAATCAATATTTAGTCGAAATAGAGCTATATTCTCATGTTAAAAAAATGGTTATTTATCATCGGTGGTGGCATGGCTTTTACATTAGGGACAGTTGGAATTTTTGTTCCTCTTCTACCAACAGTACCTTTTTATTTATTAACTGCCTATTTATGGCTTAATAGCTCTGATCGTCTTTATCACTATTTTACCAAAAGTCGTTATTATCAGATTTATATCCAGAAGATGCTAATTGAAAAACAAGTTACTAAATCAAGCCTGCTAAAAATGTTAATAATGGTGTTTATTGTTTTGCTAATTCCATTTATTATTTTTAATTCATTACATGTTAGAATTATCTTAGCGGTAGTCTTTTTAGCTCACCTTGTTTTTGGTTATTATTATTTTAATAAGCAGTAATAGCTAAGCGGAGTGTTTATAACAAGCAAATAAATTACAGGGCAAGTTACCCTGTAACAATATACAAGTTAATGGTTATTTTTTCAGGCTCTTTTTAATTTCGATTGCTAATAAAGGATTCCACATAGCACCTGTAGCACTCATTACTGCATCCGCTCCAACGTTTAACAATTCATTATAATGTTCACTATTGCTAACCCCACCAACGCCAATGATGCTAAATTTTAAATCCATCTGTTTACGATATTTAGCTAAACGACTCACCATATCTAAACCAGCCCAACGAATAGCATCACCACATATTCCACCTTCTTTTCGATTATCACCTAAAGCCGGATGACCTTTGGCATCAACTGGTTTAGCGGATAACGTGTTAATTGTACTTAAACCGTCGATAATAGAACCAACACGCGTTAATAAAGAAACAATTCTTTCATCATCAGGAAAATAAGCTAGTTTTAAGATAAGTGGGCGATCTGGTACTGCTGTTTTAATTTCATTAACGATACGTTCAACTTTATCAACATCAAAGCACAGTAATTTACTTGCCCCTTCATTTGGGCAACTCAAGTTTGCTTCGAGTATTGGTGCATTGGTTTCTCTTACTAATTTTGCAGCTAAAGCATAATCTTTTTCAATTTCACCTTGACCTTGTGTACCTTGAAAACTACCAATAACGCATTGACCCTGTCCCGCTGAATTTACCGCATCAGCCATGTCAGGCTGCCAAATATCTGGCGCAAAAGAGGGCACGCCAAAGGAGTTAGTAATCGATAAAGGTTGTTGATAATTAGTATCAGCTAAAACAGTATCAAGATTACTTGATAATTTTCCTGTAGGATGAACTGATAAAACATTTGGTAAAGGATGGCATTTATGGAATTTTGTTCTAACTGTTTTATATACACATAAATCGAATCCATAAGCAAAAGCAGCTTTAATATAATTGGCATTTAATAAAGGTCCAGCAGGCTGACCGAAAGGTAGGTTAACATTAACATTTAAGAATTTAGTTTGTTTAGTCGGCACGTGTTCTGCTTTGTCCAATTCGGCAAAAAGTCCAAAAGGTCCTTGAGCATAATTATCTTCATAACTGATGTTCGGATTATAAAAAGGGATTAAGGCGGTCATATCAGCTCCTATTTATGTGTGTTCTTAAAATCAATTTGGTTTATAATGGTTGAGGAAAATAAATTTAAGAGATGCTTAAAATAAAAAATCCTCCATAAAGGAGGATTAATAATTGTAATTAAAAAAGAATGAAGATTTAGTTTTTCGTTCTGTTTGGGTATCTGGACCACTAACATTTATACATTCCTTTTTATATGAGTTGCTTGGCATTGTAGCTGAATTAAAATAAAGCACAAGCCAAAAACAAGAAAAAATATCTAAGTAAATGAAATAGTTATAGTGTTTTTTTTGAGACAAGTAATTAAATTATATACACTACTATAACTATTTAACTGTCAAAAAAAGCAATTTCTAATTATTCTGAATAATAAGATCTTATAAGCTATTAATAAAATTGAATAATTTTTGTCGAAAAAATGATACTGACATAACTGATCAGACCATTGTAATTGGAGAACAGTTATCAGTAATGATATTATTACCAGTAACAAATCAATTTAAGTAATTATTAGGTAACTAACGATGAGAAACGAAAATACTTTTAAACCTTTTATTTTGCCCAATGGGGTTGAATTAAAAAATCGCATAATGATGGCACCAATGACTACTTGTTCAGGTTTTCATGAAGGATCGGTAACGCATGATTTAATTCAATATTATCAAGTTAGAGCGGGTGATATTGGCACTATTATTGTTGAATGTGGTTTTGTTGATGATAAAGGTTTGGCTTTCCCAGGTGCAATTGGTTTAGATAGTGACGATAAAATTGAAGGATTAGCTAAAATAGCTGAGGCGATCAAATCTAAAGGATCGAAAGCTATTATACAGGTTTATCATGGCGGTCGAATGGTTGAACCTAAATTAATCGGTGGCCAGCTACCTGTCGGTCCGAGTGCTATTGCAGCGCCAAGACCCGGTGCCGCAACTCCAATTGAATTAACGAGTGATGAAGTTGAGCATATGATTGATAAGTTTGGTCAAGCCGTGCGGCGTGCTATTCAGGCTGGATTTGATGGTGTCGAAATCCATGGTGCCAATACTTATTTGATACAACAGTTTTATTCACCTAATTCAAATCAACGAAATGATAAATGGGGTGGAAGCCGTGATAACCGAACTAGATTTCCTTTAGCCATTTTAGATATTACTCATAGCATGGTTAAACAATACGCAAATTCTAATTTCATTATTGGTTATCGTTTTTCACCTGAAGAATTAGAAGTTCCTGGCATTCGTTTTGATGACACGATGTATCTACTTGAGAAATTGGCTGAAAAAGGATTGGATTACATTCATTTTTCAATGGGAGCAATTCTTAGACCGTCTATTGTCGATACCCAAGATCCTACGCCATTAATTCGAAAATATGTTGCAATGCGTTCTGAAACATTAGCAAAAATTCCTGTTGTAGGTGTGGGAAACGTAGTCAATCAAACCGATATCGATGCCGCGTTAGAAAACGGTTATGATTTAGTTGCAGTTGGACGAGCTTGTATTGCATATCCTGATTGGGTAAGCAGAATTGAAAAAGGTGAAAAACTTGAGCTAGTTATCAACAGTGATAAGCGAGAAGCCCTTAAAATTCCAGAACCTTTATGGCATTTCTCTTTGGTTGAAAGTTTAATTCGAGATGTTAATTTAAGTGTAAAAAAATTTAAACCAGGTGATTACCAAGAGAAAGTGAACGATGAATCATATGAATTTGTCATTAATGTAGAATTGGCCAAAGATTTTATCAAAGACATGCAATTAGTTAATGCTAATGAATTTGATAATGAAGTTATAACTCATTTTTCCGAAATTAAACATCGCATCATTGAAGCCAATAGTCCTTTTGTCGATGCTATTTCTGGCGCAACATCGCAATGTGAAGCATTTAAAAAAGCGGTAACCAAAGCTATGGCTAAATCAAATAAAGCTGCGATAGTGGCTGAAGGCGGTGATCCAAATGATAAAGCTTATGATATTGTTGTCGTTGGTAGTGGTGGAGCGGGACTTGCAGCAGCTATTCGAGCTCATGATTTAGGCGCAAATGTTGTGATTGTTGAAAAAATGTCTGTTATTGGTGGTAATACCAATAAAGCCTCCGCCGGAATGAATGCAGCAGAAACTAAGTTCCAAAAACTAAAAGGTATTGTCGATAGTAAAGAACTTTTTTATAAAGAGACGTTGATTGGCGGTAAAAACAAAAATAATCCAGAATTATTGCGTTATTTTGTTGAAAATGCACCTGAGGCTATTGATTGGTTGGATGATAATGGTATTGAACTTAGTGGTATTACAACAACTGGTGGCATGAGTGTTGATCGTACCCATCGACCTGAAAGTGGGGCTGCTGTAGGGGGATTTTTGATTAGTGGTTTAGTTAAGAACATTAACAAACGAGGCATTGAAGTTTTATTAGACACGAATGTAACTGAAATTATTACCGAAAATAATAAAGTGATGGGTATTAAAGCGGTTGATGACGATGGAACTATTCAAACCATAAAAGCTAAAGCGGTGATAATTGCAACGGGTGGGTTTAGTGCAAATCGTGAAATGGTCGAAAAATATCGTCCAGATCTTAAAGGATTTGTGACAACGAACCATAAAGGTGCTACCGGTTCAGGTATTATGATTTTAGAAAAACTTGGTGCAGGGACAGTGGATATGAAAGAAATTCAAATTCATCCAACTGTTGAACAAACAACATCGTATCTCATTTCGGAATCTATTCGAGGTGGCGGTGCAATTTTAGTATCACAAAATGGTGAGCGTTTTGTTAATGAATTGGATACGCGAGATAAAGTGTCTGCCGAGATCATCAATTTGCCTCAACACTATGCTTATATTTTATTTGATCAAAAAGTGCGTGATGAAAACAAGTCTGTTGAAGAATATGTATCGCATGATTTGGTTATTCAAGCTAGCAGCATTAATGAATTAGCGCAAAAATTATCAATTAATGTTGATTCATTAACTAAAACCATAGAACGGTATAATCAATTTGTTTCAAATCAACACGATGAAGATTTTGGACGAACAACAGGTATGCGTCATCCTATTAATACTGCGCCATTTTATGCAATAAAAATCGCACCCGGTGTGCATCATACTATGGGGGGCGTAACGATAAATACCCAAACGCAAGTATTAGATGTCGAACATCACGTTATAAAAGGTGTATTTGCTGCTGGTGAGGTTGTTGGTGGCGTACACGGAGCTAATCGAATAGGTGGTAATGCTGTTGCTGATATTATCATATTTGGTATGCAAGCTGGAAAAATAGCAACAGATTATATTCATCAGTGATTGTTTTATACTTAGGGTATATTTAGCATGGTTAATTCAAGCTATGAAAGCTATGAATATGTGCAAAATTTATTAGGCACAACGGTTTCATTAATACTTTGTGAACCTAATGAAAACGTTGCTCATAAAATATTTGAGTTAATAAAAGTGCTTGAAAGTAAGTTAACCGTTAATCGCCCTGTATCTGAGGTGATGTCTGTTAATTTGGCTGCGGGTCAACAACCTGTTAAAGTGAGTCATAGTATTTTTTCCTTAATTGCACAAGCTAAAGATGTCAGTTTAATGCCCGGTAGCTGTTTTAATATCGCTATTGGGCCATTAGTTAAGTTATGGAAAATAGGATTTAATGGCAGATTTCCACCCAGCCAACAACAAATTGATGAAAAGCGCTTATTAATCGATCCACAAGATATTGAACTCAATGTTGAAGATCAAACAGTTTTTTTGAAAAAAAAAGGCATGGAAATCGATATGGGCGCTATCGCAAAAGGCTATATTGCCGATATTGTAAAAGCCATTTTGCTACAAAATGGAATCAATCAAGCTATTATCAATTTAGGCGGCAATGTTGTGGCTTTAAATCAATCACCGGCAAATGCCGAAGGTTTTTGGCATATAGGATTAAGAAAACCTTTCTCTAACAATGATGAATTAGTCGGTTTTTTGAAGGTAATAAACAAATCTGTTGTGACATCAGGTATATATGAACGCTATTTTGTACACAAAGATACTCTCTATCATCATATTTTGGATTCTTCAACGGGGTATCCTTTGAATAACGAATTAGAAAGTATCACAATTATTTCTGATACGTCTCTTGAAGGGGATTTATTTTCAACGCTTTTATATGGATTAGGCTATGAGCGTGCTAATGAATATTTACAAAAACACCGCAATTTATCAGCAATTTTTTTATTAAAAAATAAAACGATAAAGTTAGCTAATCCCCATAATTTTGCTTTCGAACTAACGAATCATCAATATGTAATGCCTTAATGCCTTAATTGAAATGATTATTGAATGTTGAATTTAATGTTTGTTAAGAATTAGATCATGAAATTTTAAAATTAAAAAAGGAAAAATCCCATGAATACAATAAATAAGCCACCAGTAAAATGGTTACCTTTAATAATTATTGCTGCGCTATCAGCAATATTATGGTTATTGGTATCCCCCCCGCAGGGTATCAGTATAGAAGGGTGGCGAACAAGTATTATTTTTGTCGCAACCATTGCCTGCATTGTTGCTGAAATTATGCCTATTGGTGCCATTGGTTTATTGGCCATTACGGTTTTTGCAGTATTAAGACCTTCAGGGGCTATGTCTGCGGCAGAATCGATAAAAATATCGTTAAGTGAATTAAATAGTAGCCTAATTTGGCTTATTGTTATTGCCTTTATGATTGCCCGTGGATTTATTAAAACAGGACTGAGTAGACGCATTGCTTACTATCTTGTTAAAATTTTAGGTAAAAATACGCTTGGTTTAGCTTATGGTTTATCAGTAACAGATATGGCTTTAGCGCCGGCTATTCCAAGTACCACAGCTAGAGCTGGAGGCGTTATATATCCAATAGCTGAAGCGCTGGCGATTAATTTTAATTCAAACCCAAAAGATGAATCAAGAAACCGCATTGGTACTTTTTTGATGTTAACTATTAGCCATGTTAACGACATCACTTCTGCTATGTTTTTAACAGCTTTTACAGGAAATTTGTTGGCTGCTAAATTAGTGACAACGTCACTAGGTATTACTTTAGGCTGGGGGCAATGGTTTGTAGCAGCGATTGTACCTTGTTTAGTTTCGTTTGTTGTTATTCCATTAGTTATCTATTTTTTAACTAACCCTGAACTGAAAAAAACGCCAGAAGCGCCGACTTTGGCTGTTGAAGAACTAAAAAAAATGGGGACGGTTTCAAGAAAAGAAATTATCATGGGCTGCACTGTTATATTATTGTTATGCCTTTGGATTTTTGGCAGTAATTTTGGTATTGACTCAACAACCACTGCATTTATCGGCTTGTCTATTTTGATTTTATCCGGTGTTCTCAGTTGGGATGATATAAAAGGAGAGAAAGCAGCATGGGATACTTTAATTTGGTTTGCTGCATTATTGATGATGGCCAGCCAAGTTAATAAACTTGGTGTAACTAAATGGTTAGGTGACACCATTGGTAATGCAGTAAAAGGTCATTTAGGTGATAGTAGCTGGGTATTTGTGATAATCATTTTATGTGTGGCTTATGTTTATCTACACTACTTTTTTGCAAGTGGAAATGCACATATTGCAGCCTTATTCCCTGTTTTTCTGTCAGTTGCTATTGCACTGGGCGTACCACAAATGATTGCCATTTTTGCTCTTGTGATTTGTACTAATTACTTTGGATCAATTACACAATTTGCTAATGCGAGAAATCCTTTACTCTTTGCTGAAGGTTTTGTGCCAGTAAAAACATGGTGGAAAGTGGGCTTTATATGTAGTGTTGTGAATTTAATTATTGTCTTTACCATCGGTATTTTATGGTGGAAGATCATTGGATTAGGTTAATCACGTTATATTATGACCGCCAGTCATATCTGGCGGTAAGTTATAGGGTTTATCTTTTAAAACGTTTCAATGGATAAATCCCAATCATTGACTGATTTCCAATATTTTTGCTCTTGTTCTAAATCAAGCAATATAAGCTTATTATTTTCAATAAATTGTTGATCAACTTCTAAGATGATATGGGTTAGCTTATCTTTTGTAAGCTTTAAACGAAAAGCCTCTACATTAAGATCATTATTACGTTGATTATTAATTAAAATTGAAAGTCTTAAAATTTGTAACAATGAAACAATATGTTTATATTCAAAAAGGCTAAAATAGGGTAAATCATCAATATTAATTGACTTTCTGTGGTAACGTACCAGCGTTGATAAAAGTAGTTGTTGTTCTTCATTAAATCCTGGCAGATTGCTATTTTGCAGTATATAGCTTGAATGTTTATGAATTGAAGAGAAATTAATTTTTAATCCCACTTCGTGTAACTGCGCGGCCCAATATAAAATTGCTTCAACATTGGTTGGTATAATCATCAAGGCTTGCTTTTTCCATTGCGAAAATAGATGTTTGGACGTTTTTACAATTTGTTTTGCATGGCGCTCATCAATATTATAGTGTTGCGATAATGATTCTGCTGTCGTTTCTCTAATATCACGGTAATTGGGTCCATCAATTAGCTCATATAAAACACCTTCACGTAGTGCAAAAGGACAATAGTGCAATGCTTGCAATTCTAATGCATCAAAAATACCGCTAAATATTGCTAAACCACTAACAAACACTTTTTTTCGTTCATCTGAAAGAGAAGGAAAATCGATATCCTGAAAAGATTTAAATTCTAGGACATAGCTAACTAAGTCGTCCAAACGTTTTGGTGTGATAATTCCGTCGCTAACACCAATATCGAGTAATATTTTATATATACTTTTAATTGTACCGGAGGTACCAAAAGCGACACTAATATTTTGTTTTTTTATCGTATTTATAATGTTTTCAATTTGCTGCGTTGCTGCGAGTTTTGCTCGTTGAAATGAAGCTTTATCAATTATCTTATTTGGAAAAAATTGTTTAGTGTAAGTAACACATCCCATAGGACGACTGGCGACTATCGAAGGTTTAAGATCATTGCCTTTACCTATAGCGATCTCTGTCGATCCTCCGCCAATATCAATAACAAATTTAGTATCAAATTCAGAGGTGGATTCAGAACTCATGGCGCCTAAATAAATCAAACGCGCTTCTTCTTGGCCTGAGATAATTTCAACAGGATAGGGTAAAACTTTAGCGGCTGCAGTTAAAAACTTTTGTCTATTTTTAGCAATACGTAACGTATGTGTGGCAACAATTCTCACGTTTTCAACAGGAAAACCATTTAACCGCTCTGCAAATAAAGCAAGGCATTCCACACCACGACTGATACTTGATTCACTTAGCTCATTTTTATCATTTAAGCCTGTCGCTAAATGGATATTTTTTTTATTTTTATAAATAATTTGAGTTGCACCATCAATACAGCGCGCAATAACCATATGAAAACTATTTGATCCTAGGTCAAGAACCGCATATTCATTGAATTTATTCACTGTTTGAATTCCTTATTCATGTGTTTCTAATTGTTTTAAATAATCATAAAT
This sequence comes from Gilliamella sp. B2969, assembly GCF_026536195.1. Lineage (NCBI taxonomy): Bacteria > Pseudomonadati > Pseudomonadota > Gammaproteobacteria > Orbales > Orbaceae > Gilliamella > Gilliamella sp. B2969. The sequence goes on along the minus strand of NZ_JAFNOP010000002.1, from coordinate 104,290 downwards.
TGCATGTTGAGCTCTAATTTTTTTCTTATTGCCTCGTTGTACATAATTATTCATATTATCTTTATCAATTACACGGGCTTTAACATTATCATTACATTGAATATTAAAAATATCATGGATAGTTGATCTTAAAATAGGATCGAAAATTTTAACGCCGACTTCTATGCGATTATCCAGATTTCTTGGCATCCAGTCAGCAGAAGAGATAAATGTATCTTTTTTACCCTCATTTTCAAAGATATAAACCCGAGCATGTTCTAAAAACTGATCCACAATACTCGTTACATAGATATTTTCGCTGAGATTTGCAATTTGAGGAACTAAAACGCAAGTTCCACGTACGATCATCCTAATTTTGACTCCTGCACATGAAGCACGATAAAGTGCATCTATCATTTCTTTATCGGTTATTGCATTAAGTTTTAAATAAATAGCGGCATTTTTTCCTGATTTTGCATGATTGATTTCTCGTTCAATAAATTCATGGAACCGCAAACGTGTGTTTTGAGGCGAAACAAGCAAATAATTGAAAGAGACGGGTTTAAATGGATTTTCAATAAAATTGAAAACTTTTCTCACTTCATCTGTTATGGCAGGATCGGCGGTGAGCAGTGAAAAATCAGTATAAATTCTAGCCGTTCTTTCATTAAAATTACCAGAGCCAATATGGGCATATCGAACAATGTCGTCATTTTCTTTACGATCAATTAAAAATAATTTCGCATGAATTTTTAATTTTGGTTGTGAATAAATAACTTTAATTCCACTACTAATTAATCTTTTAGCCCATTTAATGTTTGCTTCTTCATCAAAACGCGCTTGTAACTCAACGACTACAGTGACTTTCTTACCGTTATTAGCTGCATTAATTGCTGCATGAATAAAACGAGAATCTTTCGCTACGCGATAAATATTCATTCGAATATGTGTTACAGCGGGATCAAAAGAAGCTTGACGCATAATTTCAAGTACATGGCCAAATGAATAATAAGGGTAGTAGAGTAAAACATCGCGGTCTTTGATAGCTGCAAAAGCATTTCTGAACTTTTTAAATCGATTATAGGCAAGACTTGGCAATCGTTTATTCAACAAATTTTTTACGCCAAGATCTGGAAATTTGACTAAATCCTTAAAATTAGGGTAACGTCCACCAGGCATTGCATCTTGTTCAGTTAATCGTAATTTATTTATCAATAATTCAAATAGTGCTTTAGGCATGTCTTTTTGATAAGTAAATCTTACTGGTTGGGCAGTTAAACGTTGCTTTAATCCTTGTGACATGAGCTCGAGTAAGCTATCTAATTCAGTATTCAATTCATACTCGGCATCACGATTAATATTGATTGAATAAGCATTAAGTTCCTTGGCATCAAAAAATACTTTAAAAATTTCGGATAAGCAATAACGCAGAATATTATCTAAAAATATGATTGATTTATTTTTGGTTGAAACTTCAGACGGAAGTAAGACAAAACGTGACACATTGTCTGTCGGTAATTCGAGTAATGCATAGCTTATGCTATTTTCACAAATTATCTCAACAGCTAAGTAAGCATGATCGTCCTTTAAAAACTGAATTAATTCAGTATGACTATCTAACAAAATTGGCGTAATGTACTGGCGTAAATTCTGTTTATAATAATTTTTTATCCAATTTTCTTGATACGAGGTTAATTGCCTTTCATTGATCAAAAAGATCTGATTTCTTGCCATTTCAAGTAATAATTCATTATAGAGCTGATCGAATTGTTGTTCTAATTGAATAACTTTTTGATTAACTTGTCGTAACAGTTGTTTTGCATTGGATGAGGTTTGGGCTTGTTCTTGTTCAATTAACACATATTTTTTTAAATTAGCAAACTGTACTTTATAAAATTCATCAAGATTACTCGAATATATGCCTAAAAATCGAATTCTTTCAATCAGAGGATTATTTTTATCCGCTGCTTCTTGTAAGACTCGTTGATTAAAGGATAACCAACTCAGTTCTTTAGGTGTATATACTTTCTCTTCAGGCATTTTTTATCTCTTACAATTTATTAATTTTAATGATAACAGGATAACTTAAGATAAAAAAAAAGCTAGCATCTAGCTAGCTTTTTATAATTAAGTTAATAACCCTTAAGTGGATTAAATACGATGTACAGAAGTTGTATTAGTTGTCCCACTTGGTACCAATGCACCTGATACCATTACAATCGTATCACCTTGTTGTAAACCGCAAACTTTTACCGCCATTTCTTTACCTAATCGGTAGAAATCATCAGTAGAATTAATTGCATCAATTAAAATTGGCTCAACACCTTTTGATAGTGCTAATTGGTTCACTGTTTTTTGGCTAGAAGACAGTGCTAAAATACGTGCTCTAGGGAAATAATGACGAACTTCACGTGCTGATTTACCACTACGTGTTGCTACAACGATCAATGGTACATTTAAACGTTCTGCAATTTCAACCGCACCACAACAAACGGCTGCTGTAATACGTAATTTTTCTTCTTTAGCAGTTAATTCTAACGAAGCAGGAATCGTGCCATCGGTACGTTTACAAATAGTTGCCATGACATTGACGGTTTCTAATGGATATTTACCTTTAGCACTTTCACCAGATAGCATTACCGCATCAGTTCCATCAATGATTGCATTTGCCACGTCACCCGCTTCAGCACGAGTAGGGCGAGGATTTTTGATCATTGAATCAAGCATTTGTGTCGCAGTAATTACAGGTTTCGATGCTCTATTACATTTTTTAATCATCATTTTTTGGGCAAAAATAACTTCTTCAACCGCGATTTCAACGCCTAAGTCACCACGTGCAACCATGATACCGTCAGAAGCTTCCAGAATTTCATCAAAATTGTCTAAACCTTCTTGGTTTTCAATTTTAGAAATAATCTTAATATCTTCTCCACCATGAGTTTTTAAGTGAGCTCTAATATCTTCTACATCAGAACGCTTACGAATAAAAGAAGCTGCGATAAAATCAACACCTTGTTCACAACCAAAAATAAGGTCATTTTTGTCTTTTTCTGCTAGAGCAGGTAATTTAATAGAAACGCCTGGTAAATTAATACCTTTGTTTTCACCTAAATCACCATTGTTCAAAACAGTACAAATAACTTCGTTGCCTTTAATTTCTTTTACATCCATAGCAATTAAGCCATCATCGACTAAAACGCGATTACCTGGTTTTAAGTCATGTGCAAAGCCTTTATAAGTTACGGCTACACGCTCAGCATTACCAATGACGGTTTCATCAGTTGTGAAGGTAAAAGTTTGACCTGCCACAAGTGAAACATCATTGCCACCTTCTAATTTAATGGTACGAATTTCTGGACCTTTGGTATCTAGCATGATAGCGGCTTTTAAACCTGTTTCTTGCATTACTTCTCGTAAATTTTTGATTCGATTACCATGCTCTTCATAATCACCATGAGAGAAGTTTAAACGCATAACATTCATGCCTGCTTTTAATAATTTTGCTAACATCTCTTTTGATTCAGATTTAGGACCAATGGTGCAAACGATTTTTGTCTTTTTCATAATATTATCTACTAGTTGTTAAGGTTGAAGTTAAAATTTTAAATAAACTGTTTTTAAATAAAAAAAAATCAATGTCAGTACATTGATGGGAATGATAGGTAAAGGGAAATGAGTAACTGCAATATGGTTACTCAATTTAAATAAATTATTTGAAGAATTGATTATTTTCATCAAAGTGTGACCCTTAAAAAACTGTGGTCATTATATTCTTAACTATTGTTAAAATAAAGCTTTTTATCGTGATATGTGTCTTCTCTTTTTACAACTTAGTTACCTTAAAACCTTATGTAAAATTAAATACCTCAAGTGTTTTAAGGTAAACTATGGGGTTTGTGTCACATCCATTCTTTGACTTGATAGATAAGTTCGTTATCTTTATTTTTTAAAATAAGTTGATTATTTGTCAATTCAACTTTAGCGCCATTACTAATCAGTTGATCTATCACAATATCCAACTTATCAAGTTGGTCATCGTTACAAAGCATTTTTGTCATAGCAACGCCAACACCTTTAATTTCATCATTTTTTAACGTAACCTGACCAGAAAATTGGTTGCACATTTTTCCTGTTATTGTCATCTTTTCACCAAATTCTAAGTCGGCTTGTTTATCTAAAGCAACGTCTTGACCATTGGCTTTAATCAACACAAAATGATGATGCATTAAATCTGTATCTTTAATTTTGCCTGACTCCCCACATCCAAATAAAGTGAAAAAAGCTGTGAGCAAAGAGATATAGCCAATCGTTTTTTTCATACCAACTCCTAATAATAAGTAAATTTTGCTATAATGACATAATTATAATTGTTTACTAATATACTTGACACTTTATGTTATCTCAACAACAATTCAAACTCCTCGAATCAACGACTTTAAGTGATAAACAAAAAATAATAAAACTGTCACGTACCAAAGCTGATTCATTAAAAATTAATGCTGCTATTTTGCAAGCTGTTGATCATTACCAAACTAAATTGCAATCTTTGCCGAAGCAAATTAGTTATCCTCAACATTTACCTGTTGTTGACAAAAAACAAGCAATTTATCAAGCTATAAAAAATCATCAAGTTGTGATTATTGCAGGCGAAACAGGATCAGGTAAAACCACACAAATTCCAAAAATTTGTTTAGAACTTGGTTTAGGTGTAAAAGGTTTTATTGGACACACTCAACCTAGACGATTAGCTGCTCGTTCGGTTGCTAATCGTATTGCGGAAGAGTTAAGCACTGAAATAGGGCAATTAGTCGGTTATAAAGTGAGATTCTCTGATCATGTTAGTGATAACACTTTAATCAAATTAATGACTGATGGTATTTTACTGGCCGAAATACAGCAAGATAAATTACTATTAAATTATGACACCATTATTATTGATGAAGCACATGAACGCAGTTTAAATATCGATTTTATTCTTGGCTATTTGAAACAATTATTACCTAAACGCCCTGATTTAAAAGTGATTATTACATCAGCAACAATAGATGTTGAGCGATTTTCTCAGCATTTTAATTGTGCGCCAATTATTGAAGTATCAGGTAGAACTTATCCTGTTGAGGTGAGATATCGCCCACAAGTTGTGAGTCGTGATTCAGATAATGACAATGAAAGTAGTAATGATTTTCAACCTATTGTTGATGCAATTGATGAGCTGTCTGCTGAAAGTCATGGCGATATTTTAGTGTTTTTAACTGGTGAACGTGAGATTCGTGATCTGGCCGATACATTAAATAAACTAGATTTACGCCATACTGAGATTTTACCTTTGTATGCTAGGTTATCTGCTTCTGAACAAAATCGTATTTTCCAATCGCATACTCAGCGACGCATTATTCTTTCAACCAATGTGGCAGAAACATCATTAACTTTACCCGGAATTAAATATGTCATCGATCCTGGTTTGGCGAGAATAAGCCGTTATAGTTACAGAACTAAAGTTCAACGATTACCGATCGAGCCGATTTCGCAAGCATCGGCTAATCAACGAAAAGGGCGTTGTGGTCGTACCTCTGATGGGATATGTATTCGTTTATATGATGAACAAGATTTTTTATCTCGTCCGGAATTTACCGAACCAGAAATTTTGCGTACCAACCTGGCCTCTGTTATTTTGCAAATGACCGCCTTAGGATTGGGTGATATCGCTGCCTTTCCATTTGTTCAAGCACCGGACTCTAAATATATTCGTGATGGGATTCGATTATTAGAGGAACTTGGTGCAATTAACGCTCATCATCATCAATATCGTTTGACCGAAATAGGAAAAATATTAGCACAACTGCCAATTGATCCAAGATTAGCGAGGATGTTGGTTGAAGCAAGGCGATCGGGCTGCACTAAAGAGATTATGATCATAACTGCAGCTTTATCTATTCAAGATCCGAGAGAACGTCCTTTTGATAAACAGCAAGCGTCCGATGAGAAGCATAGACGGTTTACTGATAAGCAATCAGATTTTATTTCTTTCATTAATCTCTGGCATTATATTGAAGAACAACAAAACCAACTTTCAGGAAATCAATTTCGACGATTATGTCAAAAAGAGTATTTAAATTATCTTCGTATTCGAGAGTGGCAAGATGTTTATACTCAAATTAGACAAACAATCAAGCAATTAACTTTTCCAATAAATAGTCAACCTGCTGATTATCGTTCCGTGCATCTAGCGTTAATAAGCGGCTTACTATCACATATTGGGATGAAAGAACTTGAAAAGCACGAATATATAGGTGCTCGCAATATTAAATTTGCTTTATTTCCGAATTCAACATTATTTAAAAATCAGCCTAAGTGGTGTATTGCAAGCGAACTTGTAGAAACCAGTCGTTTGTGGGGTAGGATAGTGGCAAAAATCGACGTTGAATGGATCGAGCCTTTGGCTAAACATTTGCTTAAGTATAGCTATAGTGAGCCTAGATGGTCAAAAAAACAAGGGGTTGCCATCGCCAATGAAAAGGCAACATTATTTGGTTTGCCAATTGTCATTAATAGAGTCATAAACTATAGCAAAATCGATCCTGATTTAAGCCGAACTTTATTTATTAGGCATGCACTGGTAGAAGGCGATTGGCAGACAAATTATCGTTTTTTTATACAAAATCAAAAGCTGATTAAAGAAGTCGAAGATTTAGAACATAAGTCTCGTCGACAAGATATTTTAATTGATGATCAAGAATTATTTGATTTTTATAATCATAGAATTGATCAGTCTGTTATTTCGGCCAAGCATTTTGATTCATGGTGGAAACAAAAACAAAAGTCAGATCCGGATTTGCTGAATTTTGAAAAAAATATGTTGATTAATCATTGTGCTCAACAAGTTAACCTTAATGAGTTTCCTGACTTTTGGCAACAAGGCAACTTCAAATTACCATTAAGTTATCATTTTGACATTGGCAATAAACGTGACGGCGTCACAGTTGAAATTCCTATCGATGCACTTAATCAAATTAAAAATAGAGGATTTGAATGGCAAGTACCAGGTTTTAGGAAAGAATTAGTTATAGCATTAATCAAGTCATTACCCAAATCACTACGTAAAAGTCTGGTTCCTACACCAAATTATGCTGATGCATTCTTAAGTAGGGTGAGTTCAACTGACATTCCTTTACTTGAAAGTTTACAAAGTGAATTTAAAAAAATGACAGGTGTAAAAATACTCAATGAAGACTGGCAGTTAAATCAAATTCCTGATTATTTAAAAATGACCTTTGCTATTATTGATATCAATAATAAAGAATTAGCCGCAGGTAAAGATTTGGTTCAGCTTAAAGAACAACTTAAAGCACAAATACAGCATGCTTTGTCGAATATAAATACTAAAAAAACTGATTTAATAGAAAAAAAGAATATTATCGATTGGAATTTTGGAACACTACCCACTATTTATGAGGGACAACAAAAAAATTACACGATTAAAGCTTATCCCGCAATTGTTGATAATCAGACATCGGTAAGTATAAATCTAGTGGATAGTTACGAAGAACAACAACGATTAAGTAAATTGGGATTAAGGCGTTTGTTGTTGTTAAATATTCCTTCACCGATAAAGTATTTACACGAAAAATTACCCAATAAATCTAAATTAGGTCTTTATTTTAATTCGTTTGGTACTGTATTAAGTTTAATCGATGATTGTATTGCTTGTGCAATTGATGAGTTGATAGACAAAAATAATCAATTTGTCCAAAACCAAGAACAGTACCAGCAATTATTGAATTATACCAAAGCTAATGTGAATGAATATGTCTATCATATCGCCAAGCAAGTTGAATCAATTTTAACTTTACATTTCAGTATTAATAAAAAGCTTAAAGGGCGAGTTGACTTGTCTTTAGCTTTTGCATTATCAGATATAAAACAACAAATCGATGGACTGATTTATAAAGGGTTTGTATCTAAAACAGGTTATAAAAAATTATCTGATCTCTATCGCTATTTATCAGCAATCGAAAAACGTATCGAAAAATTAACAGTTAATCCAAATAAAGATAGACAAGCCATGAACATTGTTGAAGAAGTTAAAAATCAATATGAAAGTTGGCTAACTACTTTGCCTGAAAATCAAAGATTGCAAGATAATGTGAAAGATATACGTTGGATGATTGAAGAGTTGCGAGTTAATCTATTTGCTCAGCAGCTAGGTACACCATATCCAATTTCATCAAAACGAATAAAACAACAAATTGAATTAGTTAAATCGGAATTATAATTTTTATAGTGTTGAATTTAAATATGAACGCTGATTAATCCGATTTAAATTAAGGTAGGAAGAGTTGAAAAAGTAGGGCGCCAAAGCGCCCAATACTGTTATTATCGATAAAGATCAACAAATACTGTGATATTTGGTCCGTTAGCATCTTGAGCGATGCGAGCAATATGATAATATTTAGCGCCAGCATCAATAGCACGTTTACCCGCTTGATACGAGATTTCCTGATCGGTTGGATAATATCCTCTAAACTTCACGGTATCATATGCAACCATTTTCGCCGCAGTTGCATCATTGAGTTCTTGAATTTTGCGGCCATCTGGCAAAGTGACAGTGTAACGGCTTGCTCGTTGTGGTGCATTTGCTGCATCTGCGGTTGCAGCTTCTGTTGTTGATGTACCACTCACTGTGCTAACATTGCTTGGTTTAGCGGTTTTATCAATAACTTTATTGTGGAATTTTTCGGCATAGAATTTTTCGTTAAATGCTGATGGTGAATAATAGCCTGGTTTTTCAACTTGCATTGCAGCTTCACCACCTTGAGCTAAGGCAAGTTGCCCAGCTTCTGAATCATAAGGAATAGCATTTTCAGGTTGTAATTTTCGTTCTGGCGCATCTTTTTTAAATAAATATGCAGCAACTTGCAAATTACTACCAAGTTCTGATCGCGAATCAATATAAAATGCATATGCACCTTGAGCTGAGGCTTCTTTTGCAATCGCTTGATTTACATCGTAATCATTAGGAAAATAACCACGAATTCTAACAATATTAAAAGGTTCTAATCGAATAGCTTTAGACTTAGGATATTCATAAACACCTTCAAATTTGCGAAGATTTTCAGCGGGCTCTTCTAATTTTGGTGCATCTGATTTATATAATTTAGCATAAACAATACGCAAAGTATCATTTGAAGGACTAATATTTGTTGTTGTAATAAAAAAAGCAGCTGCTCCTTCTTTATCTGCTGCTTTAGACATTGCCATTACATAATCACTATCAGTGTAAAATGCACCACGAACAGTAATCTGTTTGAATGATTGCAAATTTTTAGCTTGCTCTTCAGTGAGCTGTTGTGCAGCAAATGAACTCATTGGCATAATGGCCACAGTTGCTGCTATAAGAGTTTTCTTTAAACTTATCATAGTTGTTAAACCTTAATATGAACTTTTTAAAATATTTTATCATGAAATAAATTACTTTCCCAAAACAATTAAAGCATTTAAATTTTTGATAAAAATATATTTTCCTTTTACTGATAATATATCTTGCTCTTGAAACTTAGACAAAATTCTACTAACTGTCTCAATTGTTAATCCTAAATAATTGGCAATATCAGTCCTACTCATTGATAATTTTATATTCAAAGAGGTGTGACCTCGTTTTTCATAGCGTTTATATAGTGAATAGATAAAAAATGCTAATCGTTCATCCGCTTTTTTCTGGGAATAGCATAATAGTAATTTCTGATAGTTATAGATATCCGTACTTAACAACTTGAATATCATATCTCTAACGGTTTTATTGACTTCAATAAGTGACATTAATTCTTCATAATTAAGTTCACAAACGGCAACATTATTTAAGGCTTTAATAGTATAGTTATATACTTTTGTTGAAATAGAATCTAAACCAACAATGTCACCTGGCAAGTAAAACCCATTAATATGTTCATTACCATCGGCGGTGGTGATATAAGTTTTTAAAGCACCTGAATGAATAATATAAAATTTAGTGAAAGGTGTATTTTCTTCTATCAAGATCTGATCTTTGGTATAAGAACATTTACGATCTAAAACTGTATGCAATTTGTTATTGACTAACATAGGAATACATAATGAACCTACACTACATAATTCACAAGGGACTGAATAACTTTTGGAACGTAATGGCTTATAGTTACTTTGCATATTTTATTAAAAGGATTAATTCCAATTCGATAATTGATAATAATCGCATATTTTACAATAAAACAATATATAACAGTTAGCCATTATTTTTTTATATGTTAAAAAAGAACAAAATAAATGATAAATTCGATTAAAAGTGCCTGATTAAATTCGATAAGATCAAATCATAAATTTTTATGAGCTTCAAAGTAACTTAAATTAAAAGCCTAGGTAGGTGAGAAGCATAGACTCAAAAGCTTGAATAAATAAGATGATATACGTAACATTTCATAATCAAAACTCAAGGTCTATAATTTAAATCAACAACAACTTAAACATTCAAATGAAATATTAATAATAAAATAATAATTTAATCAATTTAACATAATATACATTATGCGTACCAATATAAACGTAGATGAATTTTAGTAATTTAACTGACAGATTCATGACGCTAATTTAAAAATTTGTGGCATCTAATACCAATCTGGAATCGGTCAATCTGTAACACTATATAATCTCGGCACACTATATTGATAATTTATCGTTTAATCCTCCAGCTCCAGATCTTGCGATGTTATTTTTCCATGACTAATAAATTTTTCGGCTAACTTTTTTCTTGGAATATCCAATGTCCGGTCTAACATTTGACTTGATATCGTTGTGTACTGTTTTTTAGCCGTTAAATATTTACTTTTGGTTAATGCTAATACTTTATCCGACTCAGTCAATGCTGTGCCTAATTCTGCCTTTTGAACAGCTTTATCGTCACCACATTTAGCTAAATTAAACTTAATAAATCATTGGCTTGATACACTTCTTGAGCATAGGGATTTTTAGGGTGATTGACATTGGTGGAGTCAAAATTTGAAATTCATTGTTTTTTTGCTGCCTGCGCTATCAGCTCAAAATTATCAAACATCTTTATTACACCTCAATTAGCCAAGAATAGTCTAAAGTTTCTTTAATTCGATTACGCACAAAATCTAAGGCTACAATTTTTTCATAATAGTTATTGATTTTAATCCAATCCTTATCATAAAAAGTTAAAGTATCTTTTATTTTTATAAAAGTAAGACGTTAATTTATTGAGCTCCTGCAGATAGTTTTCATGTTGTTCTAGTGTAATTAAATTTACCACAAATGCGTGTCTGAATTCATGTTTCATCATGCCTTCAATTGTTTCCACTCGCTCTTTTTGGTCTCAAATACTGTACTCCTTAGCTAGTTTTGGTGATATTAACATTTTAATTATGAAAAATTTTTAAAAAAAGACGCCTAAGCGGAAAGCCTCGCGGTGCGTTCCTTCCACCCGCATTAAAGGATAAAACTTGGTGACTTCTCAATAGTTCACTGCGTGACTGCGGCCGATTGGCTATAGCAACACCGCGCAATTATTAACATAAAATGTAAATAACACTGTGTATAAAATTTAATTCATGATCTAAATCAATACGTTAATTAGATGCATAAAAAATAAACAGTATAAGAGCTACTAATCTTTCTATATCTTCTCAACATATAAAATAACAACAATATTAGTCTTATTGTCGTCACTTCCCTTTGATTTTAAGAATGGTAATAATGTAATCCTATTGAATTATCACTAATTATTTTTTAGTCAAAACACCAAGCAAAATAAAAATATTATTAATAATCAATAATATAAAGTTTGCATAATGTATATTATGTTAAATTAACGTAATTATTACGAACTTCTGTTTTGTTGTTACCTTATTAAACATAATTAAAAAATTTTTCATAATTAAATACTAAACTAAAAACGTCAAAAATTATTAACCAATTTACAATTTAACTATTTTTAGTCAGTAAAATGACCTCACTACCGGGTAATGGCATTTTTAGAATATGATTTTTTATTTTCCCCCAAACTTGCATTTCACACGCTTTACAATTAAATTTTAGCAGTAGCTCCTCATTGTTTTGAATAAGCTTCATTGGTGTAACTTTAGTTTTAACACCTTGTATACCTTTAGCTTGTTTAGGGCATAAGTTAAATGCAAAACGTAAACAATGTTTAGTTATCATTAATGGTGCATCATCTTTAACTTGGTGAGCTTCATAAGCACTTTCAATTAATTCAACCCCATGCTGAGTGTAAAATTCTCTCGCTTTATGATTATAAACATTGGCCAAAAACGATAACTGATTTTCAGGATATATTGGCTTTGGTATTAATTCAGGTTTGCGCTTTTGTCGACAGTAACTTTTTAGTCGTTCTGTGGTTAATTTTGCGATAATATCTCGTCTAAATTGGTTAAGTTGACTGCTGGGAATAAAATAGACTTTTGATAAATTAATTTTAAAATCAATTAGATAATATATAGTTTGACCAAGTTTTGAAAGATTATCACGAATATTGTTAATTGCTTTATCAGGTTGATCTGCAATAGCAAATACGCTATTTAGCTCTAATGTAACGCAAATGCCCTCTTCGCTTTTAGCTGAAAGAATAATTCCACCATCTTGATTACTTAATTCAAATATAACACCAATTCGTCGATCACTTGAGTTTTTAAGTAAATTTTGCTGCCAAATATGGTCTAAGTTTCGATTAACTAAATAAGGTAATTTCACCGAAAACAGCGCTTTAGGAATTTCATTCGGGAAAATTCGATAATGACCAACTGCAATTTTTTCTACTTTATCGGCTCTAAAACCATAAATTTCACGTTTAACTAAAACATTTAAACCATCACCGTTAGTTAACAATTTATCTGTTTTAACCTCTATCGTTTTGGATGTAACTTTTGTAATTTCACCTATGGATAAGCCAATAAATTTTGGTGAGTCAAAAGCCCCTATATCCGGTTTTCGGCCATGAACAAAATAATCGGTACTACCTCGATGGAAAGTTCGATTCGGATCGGGCGCAAAAAAGAACTCCGTTTTACCGCTTGATTCTGGAGATAAATCAGGATACTCACATAAGATTTGATCTAATTTTTGGCGATAAAATGCAGTAATATTTTTTACATAACTTAGATCTTTATAACGCCCTTCTATTTTGAATGATCGCACGCCTGCGCTGATTAATTCCCGCAAATTATTTGATTGATTATTATCTTTCATAGATAAAAGATGTTTTTCGTAAGCAACAATTCGACCTTTATCATCTTTTAAGGTGAAAGGTAATCGGCATGCTTGAGAACAATCACCACGATTGGCACTACGCCCTGTTTGAGCATGAGAAATATAACACTGACCGGAAAATGCAACACAAAGTGCACCATGGATAAAAAATTCTATTTTTGCATCTATTTGTTCATGAATTTTAGCAATTTCAATTAAATTAAGCTCTCGAGCAAGCACAATTTGCGAAAAACCAACTTCAGACAAAAATTTAGCTTTTTCAGGTGTTCTTATATCCATTTGAGTGCTGGCATGTAAATCAATCGGTGGGATATCCATATTTAATATGCCCATATCTTGTACAATCAATGCATCGACACCTGCATCATAAAATTGCCAAATAAGCTGTCTTGCAGCTTCAAGTTCATTATCATGTAATATGGTATTGAGAGTCACAAAAACTTTTGCATAATAGTGATGAGCAAATTCAACTAATTGAGCAATATCACTAACAGAATTACCCGCATTATGTCTAGCACCAAAACTCGGTCCACCTATATATACTGCATCAGCACCATGCAAAATAGCTTGTTTGGCAATTTCAATATTTTTAGCTGGACTAAGTAATTCTAATTTATTGTAGGTCGCTTTATGATGCAACATTTAACTATCTCACAAACTCAGGTTAAGCAGGTATGGAATTGACAAGTGTTATAGTGATTATCACAACACTTGTCAAGACATTATAAGATTAAATAATGGATTTAAAATTAACGGTTATATGAACCATTTCGTAAGGCATCGATCCGTTTTTCTAATGGTGGATGCGACATAAATAATTCTGAAAATTTCACCTTTTTTTCACCATTTATGCAAAAAGCCATGATGGAAGCTTCTTCTTGGGGTTCATAACTTATTTTTAATTTTTCTAATGCTGCAATCATTTTTGTTGCTCCGACCAATTTGGCTGAGCCTGCATCAGCATGAAATTCTCGATAGCGAGAAAACCACATTGCAATTAAACTTGCAAGAATACCAAAAATGGTTTCAAAAACCATAACAACAATATAATAGACAAGTGGTGAGCTATCCCTTTCTCTATCGGACATGGCTTGAGATGCAACAGAAGCTAAGATTCTAGCAATAAAAATGACAAAGGTATTTAGTACACCTTGAAGTAAAGTCATGGTAACCATATCACCATTAGCTATGTGACTCATTTCATGCCCCAGTACAGCTTCAGCTTCATCTTGAGTCATGTTATTTAATAAACCAGAGCTAACTGCAATGAGTGAACTATTTTTTGTTGCTCCTGTAGCAAAAGCATTCATATCTGTAGCCTGATAAATAGCGACTTCTGGCATTTTAAGGTTAAGAGCTCTTGCTTGTCTACCGACAACATCAAGTAACCATTGTTCTTGTTGATTGCGTGGTTGTGTAATAATCTGACCATTTACAGATCGTAACGCCATTCTTTTAGACATAAATAGCGAAATGAAAGCGCCGCCAAAACCAAAAATAGCAGCAAAAATAAGTAAGCCTAATGTGCTATGAGAATCAACACCCAGTATGCTTAAAATAATACCAAATACAAACATCACAGCTAAGTTAGTTAAAATAAATAGTCCAACTCGCATCATAAATATTTCTCTCTTGTTTTATAAAATTAAAATCTTTTATCGGCATTTCCAATTATTGGATAATTAGATTAATCATATGATCTCAAAAAACTATTCTCGTCACAACCATGTATATGTTCAAATTAAAAAATAAAGATTATTTGATGATAGATTAATCAGTTATTGAGTGAGGTAATTGAGGATTTATTTATGATTACTGTAAATTGAAATTTTATGGAGGAGACCCTATCAGCCGCATCCCACACACATACTTTTTACTTTGGCTGCTTCCTTCCGGATCTGACCTGATGAGCAAAAAAACGTTGCAAGAGGACCCATAGAGCCTCCATAGAAGAGGCGTTATTATGCTTTATTTGGAAAAATAAAACAACTACTTTATTAAAAAAGAAAATAGCCTTTCCGCTTTTCAACTGAAGAAAGGCTATGTGATCAATGGATATAAGAAATTAATTTAGCGATTGATAACTAAATTTTTTTCAATTCGTTCTCTAAATTTTATCCCTGGTCTAAATGTGACAACTCGACGAGCTGAAATGTCTACACTTTCCCCTGTTTTTGGATTACGACCTGGGCGTGAATTTTTATCTCGTATAGCAAAATTACCAAAACCGGATAATTTAACTGGTTCCCCTTTTTCTAAAGCCACTCGAATCTCTTCAAAAAAAAGTTCAACAAGGACTTTAGCTTCTTGGCGATCTATATTAAATTTTTCGGCAAGACGATCTGCAATATCAGCTTTAGTTAATGTCATAGTTATTATTCTCTTAATAGGGCTTTAAAACGAATTTGTAAGGCTGTAATACATTTGCTTACAATGTTTGTTATATCTTCTTCTTCAAGTGTACGTGATTTGTCTTGTAAAATCAAACTGATAGCAAGGCTTTTTTGATCTTGTTTAATGTTATCACCTTGATAAACATCAAACAAATTGACTTTAATAAGTTGCTCTCCGCCAGCACGTTTACACTCAGCTATAATATCTGCTGCTGGAATTGTATTTGAGACGACAATAGCTATATCTCGTTTATTTGACGGATACTTCGATAGGTCTTGAGCAACAGGTACCTTCTTATCGCTAATTTTAGCTAAATTTATTTCAAAAACAAGCGATTTACTATTTAAAGATAATTTTTTTTCGATTTCTGGATGCAATACGCCAAAATAGCCAATAATTTCATTGTTCAAATATATGGCCGCACTTTGCCCTGGGTGTAATGCATTGATGTCTGCTTTTTTAAATTCAACAGTTTCGCTACAGCCTAATAGTGCCAAAATAGATTCTATATCCCCTTTTAAGTCATAAAAATCGATATTTCGTTTAGGCAATGCCCAATGTTCTTCATATAAGTTACCGGTGACAACGCCTGATAACATGAGTTCTTGACGAACGCCAAATTCACAACTTTGATCTGGAACAAAACGTAAACCAGTTTCAAAAAGACGAATACGTGATTGTTGACGGTTTTGATTGTACAACACTGCATCTAATAATCCAGACCAAAGCGATAAGCGCATTACAGACATTTCACTTGAAATTGGGTTTGGCAGCGTTATTGCAGTTTGCTCAGAATGAAGAAGACTTTGAATTTTTGGATCAACAAAGCTATATGTAACGGCTTCTTGATAACCACGATCAACCAATAAATCTTTAATTCGTTTTAACGCTATGTGGCTTTCTGGCTTCGGCTTCATAACTAATTCAATTTTCATATTCGCATTAGGAATATTGTTATAGCCATAAATACGGGCTACTTCTTCAACTAAATCTTCTTCTATTTGTAAGTCAAATCGCCAACTCGGTGCTTCAACGGTCCAAATCTCATTTTTGAATGAGACGTTACATCCTAATCTTTCAAGAATATCAATTATTTTTTGCGTTTCAATTTTATAACCGATAATGCGATCTATTTTTGAACGATGTAATTGAATGGTCGCTTGTTTTGGCAAGTGTTCTTCGTTGGTAATATTAACAACCGGACCTACCTCACCACCACAAATTTCAATAATTAATTGAGTTGCTCTTTCGATTGCAACATTTTGTAAAGCAGGATCGACTCCGCGTTCATAACGATGAGAAGCCTCAGTATGCAAACCATATTCACGTGCTTTACCGGTAATAGCTAATGGAGCAAAAAATGCTGATTCTAGAAAAATATCTTTGGTTGACGTTGTAACACTTGATTTTTCACCGCCCATAATACCGGCCATCGCGAGTACTTTTTGCTGATCAGCAATGACAAGCGTATCATCATTTAATTTGACTTCATTACCATTTAATAATGTGAGTTTTTCATCTTGATGTGCATAACGAACAACAATCCCTTTTTCGATTTGAGCTAAATCAAACGCATGCATTGGATGACCAAGTTCGAGTAATACATAATTAGTAATATCTACAATGGCATCAACTGAACGAATTCCACCACGACGCAACTTTTCTTTCATCCATAATGGCGTAGCTGCTTCGATATTGATGTTTTTGATTACTCTTCCTAGGTAGCGAGGGGCTGCCTTTGGAACATCTATTTGAATTGAGACGGTATCGGAAATTGACGCTGGTACGTTTGCTACTTTAAGCTCCTTCATTGGTATATTGTTAACCGCTGAAATATCACGAGCAACGCCAACAATACCAAAACAATCAGCTCGATTAGGTGTAACACTAATATCAATCATAACATCGTTAAGATTTAAATATTCTCGAATATCTTGTCCTAAAGGAGCATCTTCAGGTAACTCAATAATACCATTATGATCATCAGCAATACCTAATTCAGAATAAGAGCACAGCATTCCTTCTGAAGGTTCACCTCGGAGTTTTGCTGATTTGATTTTGAAATCTCCTGGTAAAACAGCCCCAACAGTTGCACAAGCAACCATTAAACCTTGACGGCAATTAGGTGCGCCGCAGACAATGTCTAATAATTCAGATTTACCAATATCGACTTTTGTCACGCGTAGTTTATCGGCATTAGGATGCTGTTTGCATTCTACCACTTTTCCAACAACGACACCTGTAAAATCACCAGCAACTTTTTCGATATCATCAACTTCTAATCCAGCCATAGTTAATTGATCGGCTAGTGTATCGCTACTTATTTCTGGATTGATCCATTCACGTAGCCAACTTTCACTAAATTTCATGTTTTGATCTCCAGAATTAATTAAATTGCTTTAAGAAACGTAAATCATTTTCAAAAAATGAGCGTAAATCGGTGACACCGTAACGTAACATGGTTAATCTTTCGATTCCCATACCAAAAGCAAACCCATTATAGACATCAGGATCGATACCGACATTACGCAACACATTTGGGTGGACCATACCACAACCTAGAACTTCAAGCCATTTACCGTTTTTCGCTTTGATATCAACTTCGGCTGAAGGTTCAGTAAATGGAAAGTAGCCAGGTCGAAAACGAATTTCCATATCATCTTCAAAAAAGCAGTGAAGAAAATCATGCAATAGCCCTTTCAAATGAGTAAAGCTAATATCTTTATCAATCAATAAACCTTCCATTTGATGGAACATTGGCGTGTGAGTTTGATCATAGTCATTGCGATAAGTTCGACCTGGAGCAATGATTCGAATAGGTGGTTTTTGTGTTTCCATTGTTCTAATTTGAACAGTGGATGTTTGTGTTCTTAATAAACGATTTGCATCAAACCAAAAGGTATCATGATCTGCTCGAGCAGGATGATGAGAAGGGATATTAAGTGCATCAAAGTTATGATAATCATCTTCAATTTCGGGTCCTGTTTCAACAACAAAGCCCAGTTCACCAAAAAATTCAACTAAACGATTTATTGTTTTGGTGACGGGATGTAATCCCCCTAATTCAAGTGTTTTACCCGGTAATGAGATATCGATGGTTTCGTTGGCTAATTTTGCATCAAGAGCCTGGCGCTCTAAAAGTTGACGTTTTTGATTTAATAATTCAACGACTATTTGCTTAGCATCATTGATTTTTTGACCGACCGCGGGACGTTCATCGGCAGGAACATCACGTAAAGAAGCCATTTGCATGGTAAAGTAACCTTTTTTACCAAAATATTCTACACGTATCTGTTCGATCGCATTAATGTCATTAGCACCTTCAATAGCGGATTTGGCATTATTCACCAGTTCAACTAATTGAGACATACAGTTCTCCTGCTTATTGTTCATTATATAAAAAAAGCCTCTTTTGAGGCTTTATAATTATTTTTCGTTTTTTCCTTGCCTCACGAACCAATATTACTATTGAAGCTAAAAAACAAACGAAAAATAACTAAATTCATCATTAATCCACTTTTTTAAAATAAATCATTTATATTTAAAATAATAAAAGCCGAGATAACTCGGCTCTTATAAAGTTATTATAATGCAGCTTTTGCTTTTTCAACTAATGCAGCGAATGCATTTTTATCAAATACAGCAATATCTGCAAGGATCTTACGATCGATTTCAATTGATGCTTTCTTTAAACCATTAATGAAACGGCTATAAGAAAGACCACATTGACGAGCTGCCGCATTGATACGCACAATCCATAATTGACGGAATTGACGTTTACGTTGACGACGGTCACGATAAGCATATTGTCCAGCTTTGATTACTGCTTGGAAAGCAACACGATAAACACGTGAACGAGCTCCATAATAACCTTTTGCTTGTTTTAAAATTTTCTTGTGACGTGCACGAGCAATAACACCACGTTTAACACGAGCCATAAATCATATCCTCTAAATAGTTAACCAAAATTAAGCGTATGGAACACACGCTACAACTAAACCTAAATCACCTTTTGACACTGTTGTCAAACCACGTAAATGACGTTTACGTTTAGTTGATTTTTTAGTTAAGATATGACTTTTGTTAGCTTGCTTATGCTTAAAGCCACCAGAAGCTGTTTTTTTAAAGCGCTTTGCTGCGCCTTTTACAGTTTTAATTTTAGGCATTTTATTAATTCCTACTTCGCATTGTTAATAACACAAAATAATGGTGTAACGTTTAACAAAATTAAAAATTAACTTGATGAACCATTATTTCTTCTTCGGCGCAAGCACCATAATCATTTGACGACCTTCGATCTTAGTTGGATAAGATTCGATGATTGCCAAATCAGCTAAGTCTTCTTTAATGCGATCAAGCATTTCAGTGCCTAACTGTTGGTGAGCCATTTCTCGACCACGAAAACGTAGCGTTACTTTAGCTTTATCGCCATCTTCTAGAAAGCGCATCAGGCTGCGGAGTTTTACCTGATAGTCGCCTTCGTCTGTACCAGGTCGGAATTTAATTTCCTTAACCTGAACAACCTTTTGCTTCTTCTTCTGTTCTTTTGTTGCTTTACTCTTTTCATAGAGGAACTTGCCATAATCCATAATTCGACAAACAGGTGGCTCTGCATTAGGGCTTATTTCAACTAAATCTAGAGTTGCTTCTTCGGCTTGCTTTAAAGCTTCATCTAAGCTAACTATACCGAGCTGTTCACCATCGACGCCGGTTAACCTCACCTCGCGAGCAGTAATTTCATCATTGATTTTATGCGCGCGTGTTGACTGAATTCGTTTACTGACTTTAATATCTCATTCCTCCAAATTAATTTATCATTAATTCATCTGTTCTAATGAACGACTATGAATTTCGTTAAGCAACAATTCTATAACATGTTTCACTTCAAAGCTACCAAGATCTTTACCTTGACGAGTTCGAACTGAAATTGTTCCTGATTCCATTTCTTTGTCTCCACAGACAAACATATAAGGAACACGTTTTAGAGTATGCTCGCGGATTTTAAACCCTATTTTCTCATTTCTCAAGTCTGCTTTTGCTCTAATGCCAACTTTTTGTAGTTGCTCGGTTAATTGTTTTGCATATTCAGCTTGATTATCGGTAATATTGATGACAGCAACTTGTAGTGGTGCAAGCCATGTTGGGAAAAATCCTGCACAGTTTTCGGTCAAGATACCCATAAAACGCTCCATAGAGCCTAAAATAGCCCTATGAATCATAACCGGTGTGTGGCGTTCATTATCTTCGCCAACATAAGTTGCATCTAAACGTTCAGGTAACATAAAGTCAAGTTGAACTGTACCACACTGCCATGCTCGACCTAAACAGTCATGTAACGTAAATTCGATTTTAGGACCATAAAATGCCCCTTCACCTGGTAAATATTCAAATTCAATACCATTTTCGGTTAAGCAGTCAGCTAAATCTTTTTCAGCTAAATCCCAAGTTTCATCTTTACCAATACGTTTTTCAGGACGTGTTGATAATTTGACCGTAATATCAGTAAAGCCAAAAGTGCTGTAAGTGTCATAAACCATTTTAATACAGCTGTTTACTTCACCTCGAATTTGGTTTTCAGTACAGAAAATATGCGCATCATCTTGGGTAAAACCACGTACACGCATCAACCCATGCAAAGAACCAGAAGGCTCATTACGATGACAACTACCAAACTCTGCCATGCGCAAAGGTAAATCACGATAAGATTTCAAACCTTGGTTAAAAATTTGCACATGCCCAGGACAGTTCATTGGTTTAATACAATATTCACGATTTTCAGATGAAGTCACAAACATTAACTCTTTATAGTTACCCCAGTGACCCGTTTTTTCCCACAACACTCGATCCATCATAAATGGACCTTTTACTTCTTGGTAGTCATATTCTTTAAGTTTGGTACGAACAAACACTTCAAGCTCACGGAAAATAATCCAGCCATCATTATGCCAAAACACCATGCCAGGGGCTTCTTCTTGCATATGATAAAGGTCAAGTTGTTTACCGATTTTACGATGATCGCGTTTGGCCGCTTCTTCTAAAAATTGTAGATAACTATCTAATTGCTTTTTGTCAGCCCAAGCTGTCCCATAAATACGTTGTAACATTTTATTATCACTATTGCCGCGCCAATAAGCACCCGCAACTTTTTGTAATTTAAAATGATGACAAAAACGCATATTTGGTACATGCGGACCACGACACATGTCGATATACTCTTCATGATGATAAAGTGCTGGCGTTGAATCTTTCGGTATGTTTTCATCTAAAATAGCGATTTTATAAGGTTCATGACGTTCCCAAAAGACTTCTCTAGCTCTTTCCCAACTAACGACTTCCTTTATAACTTCATAATCTTTTTTAGCCAATTCATGCATACGTTTTTCAAGCGCATCAAGATCTTCTTGTGTTAAAGAGTGTTCTAAATCAACATCATAATAAAAACCATTGTCAATTGTCGGCCCAATAGCCATTTTCGTATCCGGCCATAATTGTTTAATGGCGTGACCCAATAAATGTGCACAAGAATGGCGAATAATTTCAAGTCCATCTTCATCTTTAGCGGTAATGATTGCTAATGTTGCATCTTGATCAATGAGGTCACAAGCATCTTTACGCTGTCCATTAACACGCCCTGCAATACATGCTTTGGCAAGACCTGCACCAATACTTTGAGCGACTTCTAAAACAGTAACCGGTTTATCAAACTGACGTTGACTTCCGTCAGGAAGAGTAATAATTGGCATAATAAATCCTTATAACAGTGGTGCGCCACACGAAAGCGCACATGTGTGTAAATATTGCATCTAAAATAATAGATCGCGTATACTACCACTTATCATAAGGATTTCAAATAGAAATAGTGGTCTTATGAATATTAATAATGAATATTTTTTACTATACTGAATCGTATAATTAACATGAAATTTTTAACGAAATTTGCATCTTAAAACGGTTAAACGATTTATGATTGATAGTTGTTTAAGTTGAATGGTTTGTTAATGCTATTATGAACATTTGGATTGATGCTGATGCTTGCCCTAACCCAATTAAAGAAATTTTATATCGAATCGCTATTCGTAAATCAATCAAAATTAATTTAGTTGCTAATCAATGGTTAAATATTCCGCCTTCACCTTTTATTTCTCGATTACTTGTTGAACATGGTTTTGATAAAGCAGATAACAAAATTGTCGAACTTGTTGAATTAAATGATTTGGTCATTACATCTGATATACCTTTAGCATCAGATGTATTAAATAAAGGCGCTTTTGTTCTTACACCTAGAGGTGAAGTTTATACGTTAGAAACAATTAAAGAGCGGCTAGTGATGAGAGATTTTATGGAAACAATGCGAGCAAGTGGAATACAAACTAAAGGACCCGCTCCCTTTTCAAGTAAGGACCGCGAAAAATTCGCCAATCAACTTGATATTTTAGTTAATAGGCTAACTAAATAAAGTTAATCATTTTGATAAGAAAATTATACCTATAATTTAAAATATTTATCTTTAATAACGTTACGACGTTATATTTTTAAAAATAATTCTCTACTTTTAAATGGTTTTGCACCTATATAAGGTTTCAATGCAATTCTGGTAAAACGTTTGGCCGCTTTAAGTGTATCTTCATTATTAAACTGACGTTTGCCAAAAGCTAAAACGTGTTCACCACTAAAACTAGTACTATTTTGCAGTAAACTACTAATAAACCCTTTTTCTGATTGATATTGATAATGCATTGTTTCAACAATATCATCACCGGTTGCACTGCAATGAAAAAAATCAACGTGATAACCTAAGTTTTCTAATAAAGATAGCTCAAAACTACGTAACACATTTTCAGCAGAAACTTGCTGTGCGAGTTGCTGTAAGCTTTGTAAATAGTCATCAAAAAGTGTAGGCATTTCTGTTTCGGCAACTAACACTCGATGGAGTAACTCGTTTAAATAAAAAGCGCTATATAAATGAATTGAAACCAAAGGTAGTGTCAAAGATACCGCTTCAACCTGGCGTAATGTTTTTATTTCACCTTGACCAGAATATTGAACAATTAATGGAGTAAAGGGTTGTAAAATGCCCTTTAACGCGGATTTTTTACGTCTGGCACCTTTAGCTAAAATAGTTATTTTACCTTTATTTTCAACAAATAAATCAGCTAATAGACTACTTTCACTGTAAGTTCTGGTATGAAGTATAAATGCTCTTTGCCAATTTTCCATTAAAAAAGCCTTTTAATTGCGTCGCAATTTTTTATCCACAAGGGTATCTGACCAAAATTTAAGTAATTTTATGAAATTTTCACCTGAAATCTAGCTGAAAATCCGATATAATCAATTGCTAAAAACTACAGGATTATAGGATAAATAAAAGACAAGCTATGGAACTTTTTTCAATAATTTTACTTATAGTATTAATTGTATCACTTTCTGGTGTCGTTGTTAAAATGTTACCAATACAAATTCCACTACCACTTATGCAAATATTGTTGGGATGTATATTGGCAGCGTTTGGTGTTTATGTGAAGTTCGATCCAGAACTATTTCTTGTTTTATTTATACCTCCTTTACTTTTTGCTGATGGTCGAAAAACATCAGTTAAAGATTTCGTCTATAATTTCAGAGAAATTGTTGGATTGGCCTTAGTATTAGTGGTGATATCCATCATTGCATTGGGTTATTTGTTACATTGGATTTTACCAAATGTGCAATTAGCCGCTGGTTTGGCTTTGGCTGCCGTATTATCACCAACCGATGCGGTTGCGTTAAGTGGCATTGTCGGTAAGGGTCGAATCGAAAAAGAAAAAATGGAAATAATTGAAGGTGAAGCTTTAATGAACGATGCATCTGGCTTAGTATCATTAAACTTTGCAATAGCCATCGCCGCAGGCGCGATACAGTTCGATTTATTACAAATTAGCGTGACATTCTTTGTTGTTGCCATTGGTGGATTAGCTATTGGTGTTTTATTTACCTGGTTATATGCACGCATTTTAAGAAAAATAAATAAACTTACCCATAATGATCCGGCAATCCAAATTGTGCTGTTATTCTTACTTCCTTTTGCTGCTTATATTATTGCCGAAGAATGCCATTGTTCAGGTATTTTAGCTGCAGTTAGCGCCGGCATGACAGTTAATCAATCTGGCATGATGAGAAATGCACCTTTAACAGCGCGTTTACAATCAGATAGTACTTGGTCAATGTTAACTTTTGTGTTCAATGGTTTTGTATTTATTTTATTAGGAATTCAATTACCAAGTATTTTAACGAATACTTTTGCTGAGAATCAAACCGATGCATCCATTGAAGTCTGGCAATTATGTTTAATTGTGCTGTTTGTCTTCATTGCTTTAATGGGAACAAGATTCGCTTGGCTTTGGGCAATGAAACATATGCCAACAATGCCATTTGGTACCAAACGCCCTCTTGCATTTCGATCTTATTCAACCCGAGATTTGTTAATTTCAACTTTTGCAGGTGTACGCGGCGCAATAACCCTTGCCGGTGTTCTCTCTATTCCAATGACAATCGGCGGCCGATATCAACTTGTCTTTATAGCAACAGGCATTATCCTTATTTCATTAATTGCCGCTGTGATTATATTACCGATATTATTAAGAGGTAGCGTCATTTTAGATAATTCCGAACAAGATAATGAAATTCTTACTGTAAAAGGTCATATGGCCGAAGAAGCCATTGTCAGTTTAGAAAAAATGCAAAATAACTTATTACAAGAAACAACTGAAAACAGCATGGATCAAGAAATTGTTAATGAAGTCGGTTCTCGTGTTATCGGTTCTTTAAGACGTAGAACGGGACTGAAGGACTTAGAACAAAAAGCACTTGAAGCCGAAAATCTTGAAAGGCGCATGCGTTTAGTTGCTATTGGTGCAGAGCGTACGTCGTTATTACAAATGAAAATTCGTAATGAAGTGAGTGAAGAAGTTTTCGAGCATTTAAATACAGATT
The DNA here is from genome assembly GCF_026536195.1 of Gilliamella sp. B2969. NCBI lineage: Bacteria > Pseudomonadati > Pseudomonadota > Gammaproteobacteria > Orbales > Orbaceae > Gilliamella > Gilliamella sp. B2969. Next base: position 78,676 of record NZ_JAFNOP010000002.1, on the reverse strand, counting down.
TAGATATTTATGAAAAAATGATTTCTGGGGATGTATAAATGATTAGCAATCATCACTTATTAGGAAAAATACACTCAACATTTGTCGACAAAGCGCCTCAAATGTTGGGGGTAACGTTGCGTTGTATTCCTTTCAATTTAAAAAAACAAGTTATCGAACAATTGTTACAATTACAATTTAAGCATTCACTTGAGGATGGAGATCTTGATTTTTTAGAAAATCGTTGGCTCAAAATCGAAGTGACCGATTTACAACTAGTCTGGTTTGTAAGTCTGATTGAGAATAAATTAGTTGTTAGTCGTGAAGAGATTGCTGATGTTAGTTTTATAGGTAATGCAAACGATCTAATTATGATAGCAACTCGACGACAAGATCCTGATACATTATTCTTTCAACGTCGATTAATTGTTGAAGGCGATACTGAACTAGGTTTATATGTCAAAAATCTTATGGACTCGATTGAAATAGAAGCCATGCCTAAATTTTTAAGGATAACACTCGAAAAACTTGCAGATATTATCCAAACCGCACCTCAGAATTAAGTCAATTTGCTCAATTTTAAACAAAATTGAGCAAATAAACGTTTCAAATACGACATTCTATTTTCAAAAACTAACAATAAATTATTTACTGTTATTTAGCTATCATTAAATAAACAACTAATTATATGTTTTGAGCCATAATAAATTTCTTAAAAATGGGGTTCTGTTTATTTTTCCTCTATTTATTAGACTGTTAGAAGCTTAAATTAGACATAGCATTATCTCCTATATAGCGTTATATTTAAAGGGTGATGAAATAATTATCAGAGATATGACGAGTGTTCACTCCCCATGAACCTTAATCTTTGTTAAACAATTTATCAGCAAAACGGAAAAATATTACAGGAGGAACCTTTATGTCTTTGATGAAAAAATTAATGATAAGTATTGCGATTGTTACAACGTCATTTTCTAGCTTTTGTCTCGAATTTAATAATCAGCTTGAAGCTGACTACAACATACCTAATTTCAAATTTAATGATGGAAACACGGTCGAAAATTTACGAATACATTATACAACTCTTGGTAACCCAAATGGTAAACCAGTGCTAGTCTTACATGGTACAACGGGAAGTGGAAATGCAATGTTAAATAAAAGTTTTGGTCATGCCCTTTTTGACAAAGGTATGCCCTTAGATGCTGAAAAATATTATATTATTCTTCCTGATGCTATTGGTACGGGTAAATCATCGAAACCTTCAGATGGTCTAAAAAGTGATTTTCCACATTATGATTATACCGATATGGTAAATGCGCAGTATCAACTTGTAAAAAACGGTTTAGGAATAAAACATCTTACACTAATAATTGGTAATTCAATGGGTGGCATGGAAACTTGGAAATGGGTTACCCTGTACCCTGATTTTATGACTGCAGCAGTACCATTAGCATCCACACCAGCAGCAATGTCTAGTCGAAATTGGATAATGCGAAAAATGGTCATTAATGCAATTAAAAACGATCCTGATTGGCATAATGGCTTTTATGATAAACAGCCGACAAAGTTCCAAACTGTTTATAATTACTACAATATTGCAACCGATGGGGGGGATATCGCCTGGCAAAACCAAGCATATAATACCGAAATAACTGAACAGATTTTGACAAAAAAACTTAATGAACATGTGACAATGGATACTAATGATTTTCTATACCAATGGGATGCAGCAAGAAATTTCGATCCATCGAACGATTTAACAAAAATTAAAGCCCATCTATTAGTGATCAATTCAGCTGATGATGAAAGAAACCCTGCAAAAACTGGCGTGATGGAAAACGCATTAAAAAAAATTCCTAATGTTAAATATTTTTTAATCCCTGCCAGTGATAAAACTAGTGGACATAGTACAACCATGAAAGCGGATTTATGGAAAGACCAATTATCCACATTTCTTGAAGAAAACAAAATCAATTAATAATCGTAGTTTAATAAAAGTGGGTAATGCATTTTTACCTACTTTTTTCGCTATGTCATAATTGGTTTATTTAAGCCCGAAACACTTACCATTTGTTACAATGTCACAAAAAATATAATTCTCAATGAAATAATCCCCAAGAAAATACTTAGATTCTGTTATAATCAGCTAATTAACTAGTAACATTACTTTTTAGCCATTAAGCTGTCATTTTGAATATCAATAATCAATTATAAAATCATGCAACTTGGTTGACGGCTATAAGGCAGCAAAAACGATAAAAATGAAAAACAACACCGAATTCCCTACTTTTTACTTTCATGATTATGAAACTTTTGGTATCAATCCTGCTTTGGATAGGCCAGCGCAATTTGCTGGAATTAGAACAGATAGTGATTTTAATATCATTGAGGAACCTTTAGTCATCTATTGTCAAATTGCTCAAGACTATTTACCAAATCCAGAAGCGGTATTAATCACAGGAATTACACCACAAAAAGCAAATTCGAAAGGTCTGTGTGAAGCAGAGTTTACCAAATTAATTCATCAAGCATTCAGCCAAGCCAATACCTGCATCTTAGGTTATAACAATCTTCGTTTTGATGATGAAGTGACTCGCAATATTTTATATCGAAATTTTTATGACCCTTATGCCTATAGTTGGCAAAATGGCAATTCTAGGTGGGATCTTCTTGATGTTGTGCGTGCTTGTTACGCCTTAAGACCTGATGGTATCAATTGGCCTATTAATGATGCGGGTTTCCCAAGTTTTCGTTTAGAGCACTTAACAAAAGCCAACAATATTGAACATGAACACGCGCATGATGCGATGTCAGATGTTTATGCGACTATCGCTATCGGTAAATTAATTAAACAAAAGCAGCCTAAATTATTTGATTATTTTTTTAAACTTCGCCATAAAAATAACGTTGCGCAACTTATAGACATCATTAACATGACACCAATAATACATGTATCGGGCATGTTAGGTAGTTATCGAGGCAATATAACCATCGTGAGTCCAATAGCTTGGCATCCAACACAAAATAATGCGGTTATTGTCTGTGATCTTACTGGTGATATCGATTCAATCATTAATTTACCAATTGAACAAATAAGGCAAAAACTGTACACCAAAAACGAAGATTTAGCATTAAATGAATCGCGGATCCCATTAAAACTGATTCATATAAACAAATGCCCTATCGTTGCACCATTAAAAACCTTATTACCTGAAAATGCACAAAGGTTAAATATTAATGTAGCGCAATGTTTAATCAAACAGCAACAGTTATTTAAACATCAACACGCTTTACAAAACAAGATGAGAGAGCTATTTAACTCAACTGATGATTACTCCGCTAATAGCGATGTTGATGCTCAAATTTATGCAGGATTTTTAAACAACCAAGATAAATTACGGTGTGAAACTATTCGTACGACACCAATTCAATCACTTGAAAATTTATCAATGAATTTTGATGATGAACGATTAAAGACATTATTCTTTCGTTACAAAGCAAGAAATTATCCTCAAATACTAACCGAACAAGAGCGTATAATCTGGCAGGATTATTGTCAACATAAACTGAATATAACCAAAGTCCAAGATTATCTGTTAACATTAGAACAACTTGCTCAAACCTATATACAACAACCTGAAAAACTGAATTTAATTAAACAACTTTATCATTATTGCCATTATTTAGTTGGATAATTAAATTTGAGCGGCGTATCATATAAAGAAATATTCATATCATTTCTAAACTTTGAAGTGATCATCATTATCAAAGAAAAATTAATTAGTATTAACGTTATGAAACATTTTTTAGCAAAGCATGCCACAATCAAACACCGTATATACTCTTTATACTACACGTTATTTAGTTATGGTCGAGGATTACTCGTATTAACCGCTTGTTTATGGGTAGGTAATATCATCTCACTGATATTACCAATTATGATTCCAGGCAGTATTATTGGACTACTAATTCTGTTTTTCTTATTAGCTTTTCAATTAATTCCAACTTGTTGGATTAAAAACAGTTGTAATTTATTCATGCGTTACATGACCCTGCTATTCATCCCTGCTGCAATGGGGATTATGGATAATTACTCGTTATTATTAGACAACTGGCTCCCAATCATTTTTGGTAGTGTGGGTGGCTCAATTATTGTCTTATTATTAACGGCCTTTTTGACAGAACATTTACATAATAAATCAACAATAAAAGCCGCCAAAACAGTATCAGAAAATAATGGGGATAAGCAATCATGATATGGATGTTACCTTTAACGCTTTGTGTATTTCTTATTATTCGCAGAATTTCAATAAAAATTAAATCGCCATTATTTAATCCATTGGTGGTTTCTGTCATTGTTTTAATTCCTATTTTACTCATTACAAAAACTAGCTATATTCAATATGTAAATAACGTACAAATAATTAATGACTTACTACCTTATTCAGTGGTCGCATTGGCTTATCCTTTATACGAATTGATACCACAAATCAAAGCACGCTGGAAATCAATAATGCTAATCACCTTCACTGCATCAATCGCCTCAATGATAACGGGGGTATGCATCGTATTTTGGTTGGGGGGAAGTCATGAAATTGCGGCATCAGTTTTACCGAAATCAGTAACCACAGCTATTGCTGTAACTATCGCATCCAATCAAGGCGGCGTCCCTTCAATTGCTGCACTTTGTGTTATTCTAGTTGGCACCTTAGGCGGAATCTTTGGTCATCAATTATTAAATATGGTAAAAATTAAATCTGCTTCAGCAAGAGGTCTTGCAATTGGTGCGGTTTCACATGCTGTTGGTACTGCTCGTTGTATCGAAGTTGATTATAACGAAGGTGCATACAGTTCTTTATCTTTGGTACTATGTGGTATTATGACATCATTGACAGCACCTTTTTTATTCCCAATAATGGTTTTTATTTTTGATTGGTTATAGCATGAACTTAAAAAAGCTATTGGCTTATTTTATCGGATTTTGCTTTATTATAATAACGTTGATTCTTGGTCTTGATTACTGGATCAGTTATAAAACTGCGCCTTATATTTATCAAGACGAAAATCAACTACCGCATCGAGCTATTGGTGTCGTTCTAGGTACATCTAAATATGTACGAGGCGGCGGCATAAATGGATTTTATCGAAATCGCATAGATGGTGCCATAAACCTTTATTGGCAAGGTAAAGTGGATTACCTTCTGCTTAGTGGTGACAATGCATTACTCAGTTATAATGAACCAATTACAATGCAAAAAGATCTGATTAAAGCTGGTATTCCAAAAGAATCTATTGTTCTTGATTATGCAGGCTTTAGGACATTTGATTCGGTTGTTCGAGCAAATAAAGTCTTTGATGCCAATGATTTTACGATTATTACTCAAGAGTTTCATTGTGAGCGAGCAATCTTTATTGCATTAGCACAAGGCATTCAAGCACAATGTTTTGCAGTCCCCTCTCCTGACAATATGAAATTAGTAAGAATTCGTGAAATGTTTGCTCGTGTCAGTGCTTTTGTCGATCTTTATATTCTTAATCAAAAACCAAAATATTTAGGGCCAGTCATTCCTATTATTGCCCCTGATCGTTAACTTTGATGATCAGCATCTTAAAAAAATGAAAAATGTCGAACAAAACCAATAATTAATTTTTTGTCTCATTTTTGTGATTGCATTTTTATGCAAAAAAAAGTAATATTTAGTCAATTTGAATTTAAGAAAACGAATAATGAATATTGAATTAGACCATATAAACTGTTTTTATGGTACCCACCAAGCTTTAAATGATGTTTCTTTATGTTATCCCCTTGGCGAAACCATTGTTTTGTTAGGACAAAGTGGTGCAGGAAAAAGCTCTTTATTAAAAGTATTTAATTTACTTGAAATTCCAACATCAGGTAAAATGACAATTGCTGATTCTCATTTTGATTTCTCAACTAAAATTAGTGAATCAACAATACGACAATTACGTAAAAATGTTGGTATGGTTTTTCAAAACTACAATTTGTGGCCACATTTAACAGTACTAGAAAATTTAATTGAGGCGCCTTGTCAAGTTTTAAAGCTTTCTAAACAAGAAGCCAGTGACAAAGCTATGTCGATTTTAGCTCGGTTACAAATCGATGAAATGGCACATCGCTACCCACTTCATCTATCTGGCGGTCAACAACAACGTGTTGCTATCGCTAGAGCATTGATGATGGAACCAAAAATTTTATTATTTGATGAACCAACTGCGGCTTTAGATCCGGCAATTACATCGCAAATAGCCGAGATTATTAATGAATTATCCCAAACAGGGATCACACAAATTATTGTCACGCATGAAGTTGATTTTGCTCGAAAAGTGGCTTCACAAGTGATTTATATGGAACACGGTAAAATTATTGAGCAAGGACAACTAGAATGTTTTGCTCATCCAAAAACCGAAGAATTTAAATCTTATTTATCACATTAATTAATATAAAATTGGGTGGATATATGAAAAAAACGTTACTAGCCATTTTGCTTGCAGGATCAGCTTTTGCTGCTCAAGCTGCAGAAACCTTAACCATTGGTACAGAAGCGACTTATGCGCCTTTTGAGTTTACCAACGAAAAAAATGAAATTGTTGGATTTGATATTGATGTGATTAATAAAATTTGTGATGAAATTAAAGCATCATGTAATATTGTTAATCAATCATTCGATGGATTAATTCCTAGTTTAAAAACTCGCCGTATTGATGCTGCAATTGCAGGTATTGATGTGACACCAGAACGCCAAAAACAAGTGGATTTTACTAAAATATATTATGATGATAGTTCTATTCAATTTATTACGCTAAAAGATTCATTAACCAGTTTAGATCAACTAAAAGGCAAACGAATTGGTATACAAAAAGGGACAACTTATTCAAAATATTTGAATGAAAAATATCCTGATGTTAAAGCCGTAAGTTATGACAGTTATCAATTTGCTTTTTTAGATTTAAAAGCCAAACGCATTGATGCGATTGTTGCAAGTTCATTTGTTGCTGGTGACTGGCTAGGTAAAGATAGTGAAATTGTCGCATTAGGTGATAAAATTACTGATCATGAATTTTTTGGTGAAGGTTTAGGTATAGCATTACGTAAAGGTAACGATAAATTACGTGATCAATTTAACCAAGCTATTGATAAACTGAAAGCAAATGGTCAATTAGACGAAATTTACAAAAAATGGTTTAATAAATAATCATTAAACTTTAATTTAGACTTTATGATGACCTCGCCGCATATTTTGCGGCGAGTTTATTTTTTTAATTTAACAACGGTTTTTTTATGTCAGACTTTCTTGCAAACGGGATGAACTGGATCTTATCATCAATGGATGGTTATATTTTGCCGCTTACTAAAGCGACATCTATTACCTTGTCATTAGCGTTTATATCGCTAATTGTAGGCATGTTTTTTGCGTTTATTTTTACAATTTTAGAATCCGTTCCTTTTAAACCAGTTGCATGGTTAATGTCACTGTTTAACTTAACCATACGTGCCCTACCAGAACTTTTGATAGTGGTAGCAATTTATACAGGATTACCTTTGCTATTAATGGCATTAGATGATGGTTTTTCTATATCATTAGGTTTTACATCATTCACACTACAAATGAATATCGAAAATACAAAACCCGATCCTTTTTTATGTGGTGTGATTGCCTTATCATTACTTTATGCTGTTTATGCATCACAAACATTACGAGGGGCATTCAAAGCGATTTCAAGTGGACAAAAACAGGCAGCACAGGTGCTGGGATTAAGTAAATCACGTACTTTTTTCCGTATTATTTTGCCTCAAATGTGGCGCCATGCTCTACCTGGATTAAGTAATCAATGGTTAATTTTACTAAAAGATACAGCACTAGTGTCAGCCATTGCTATTGATGATTTAATGATGCAAACGAAAACAATTATAGCTCGAACAAATCAACCCTTTCTCTGGTATTTTATTGCTATGATTATTTACTTGGTTATTTCGATTTTAAGCCAAAAAGTTATCGGGCGAATCGAAAAACGCTCAACCTATTTTGAACAATCTAATTCTGCTAATAACCAGTAAGGTCAATTTATGTTTGATAATTTTATTTACTATCTTAAAATCATTTTACAGGGGTTACCTAATACACTAAGTTTGGGTATTTTAGGGATCTTATCTGCTGGTTTATTAGCAATAATCTTTTCTTGCTTATTATCATTGAATTCGAAAGTATTAACTAAGGCAATTCGAACCTATATTATTATATTTACGGGTTCACCACTGCTAGTCCAATTATTTTTAATTTATTATGGACCATCACAATTTGGTCAAACGTTAAGTCATGTACCAGCATTTTATGATCTTATCTCCTCGCCTTGGTTTTGTGCTTACTTAGCTCTGACACTTAATAGTGCAGCTTATACTACTCAGATTTTTTATGGGGCTCTAAAAGCAGTGCCACAAGGGCAGTGGCAGGCTTGTAAAGCTTTAGGTATGAACAAATGGCAGACGTTGAAAGTTGTTATGCCTTATGCATTAAAACGATCATTATCAACCTATTCCAACGAAGTGGTTTTTGTAGTTAAAGGCACTGCTCTAGCGTCTATGATACCGGTAATGGACATTATGGGATACAGTAATGAATTAAATGGTGATTACTACGACTTTTCAATTTTTATTGTTGCAGGCTTAATTTATCTCTTGATAAATGGTTTATTAAGCACCATTATGAGAGTTATAGAGAAAAAAGCCCTCACATTCGAAAACTAATAAATATGAGCCAATTTGATTCGACATCTTTTTTAAAAACTGTTCCCCATAAACCGGGTATTTATCAGATGTTCAATGATAAAGACACGATTATTTATGTGGGAAAGGCCAAAGATCTCAATAATCGATTAAAAAGCTATTTTAATAATAGTAAAAAAACGTTAAAGACCGATAGACTGGTAAGTCACATTCATCGAGTTGAATTTACTATTACTAATACCGAAACAGAAGCTTTATTACTCGAACAGACTTATATTAAAAAGCATCAACCTCGTTATAATGTACTATTAAAAGATGATAAAAGTTATCCCTTCATCAAATTAAGTAAAGAACGTCATCCCCAATTATCACTTTATCGAGGGACAGTTAATCGCAAAAAAGATGAATTTTTTGGTCCTTACCCAAGTGGCTATGCAGTTAAACAAATTCTTGCACTATTGCAAAAAACGTTTCCGATAAGACAATGTTTAAACTCGACTTATCGTAACCGTACTCGCCCTTGCTTACAGTACCAAATAAAAAGATGCTTAGGGCCTTGTGTACCAGGGTTAGTCAGTGATGAAGATTATAACGAACAGGTTAATTATGTAAGATTATTTTTATCGGGACAATCTGAACAAATTTTACAAAAAATAACTGAAGATATGCAAACAGCAAGCCGCGAATTAAATTTTGAAAAAGCAGCGGTATTACGTGACCAATTACAAGCTATCAAACACATTAATGAAAAACAGGCCATTTACAATAATAATGATAATCTTGATGTAATTGGATTCCATTATGAACTCGGTTTAGCATGTATCTATGTATTATTTATACGTAATGGACAAACCTTTGGACATCGCTCCTACTTCCCTAAAGTTCCATCAAATACGGAATTAGAAGAAGTTATTGAAACATTTTTAGGTCAATTTTATTTACAAGGAAACCAAAATCGTAATATACCTAAAAAGATTTTACTCAATTTTTCATTATCCGATAAACAGCCAATGGAAGAGACACTGTCACTTATTGCTGAACATCAAGTTAAACTGATCGATGAGCCCAAAGGAGACAATTTAAAACTTTTGAATATTGCAACAATCAATGCACAAACAGAAGTTAAAAATAAACTGCTAGAAAATTCCACAATTAAACAACGTTATGATGCCTTACAAACGTTTTTAGGGATTAAAAAAATTAATCGCATGGAATGTTTTGATATCAGTCACTTTATGGGAAAAAACACTATTGCATCTTGTGTAGTTTTTGATGACAAAGGTCCAGTTAAATCAGAATTTCGCCGTTATAATATCACCGGCATCACACCGGGCGATGATTATGCAGCAATGCAACAAGTGTTAACACGTCGTTACAGCAAAAAAGATCTACCTGAAGAAAAGATACCCGATATTATTTTTATCGATGGTGGTAAAGGTCAACTTAACCAAGCTCTACAAGTTTTTGAACAACTCGATGTAAATTGGGATAAACATCACCCTATTTTGATTGGTGTAGCCAAAGGGGCTGAACGTAAAGAAGGATTAGAAACACTCTTTTTTGAAGCGCATGGAATAGGACACTATTTAGATGACCATTCCCCTGCACTATTATTAATTCAACAAATACGTAATGCGTCACATGATCATGCCATTGTTGGTCAACGCAAAAAAGGGGTAAAACAGCTCACTGACAGTGCTTTAGAGCATATTGAGGGCGTGGGCGGAAAGCGCCGACAAGCATTACTTAAACATTTTGGTGGTTTACGAGAATTAAAAAACGCCAGTATAGATGAAATTGCACAAGTGCAAGGGATATCTAAATCTTTAGCTGAAAAAATTTATCTCAATTTGCAACAATAACACATTGAAAAATTAAAATTTTTCAGGCAACATAATCATAATAAAAACACTGTTTTTTTAATTGTTACTAATTATTTGATTAATCAAACAAAAAAGAGCTTATGTCACATGAAAATTAATTTCCCTACAGTTTTAACCTTATTCCGAGTTATATTAATTCCTTTTTTTGTGATGGCTTTTTATCTATTTCCGCATGAGTGGTCAGGTTTTTTTTCTGCCTTAATTTTTTTAATCGCAGCAGTCACTGATGTGTTAGATGGTTACCTTGCGCGTCGTTTAGGTCAAACAACAAAATTTGGTGCTTTTTTAGATCCTGTTGCCGATAAAATTATGGTCACTATTGCTTTAGTTTTGATTACTCAATACTACCAATCGTGGTGGATCTCTATTCCTGCAATCATTATTGTTTCAAGGGAAATCATCATATCAGCATTACGTGAATGGATGGCTGAAATAGGCAAACGCGGTAATGTTGCGGTATCTTCAATCGGCAAAATAAAAACTATCGCACAAATGACAGCCTTGACTTGGTTACTCTGGCGGCCTTGTGATATTGTTATTTATGCAGGTCTTGCAGCTCTTTTTCTAGCAACAATTTTAACTTTAATATCCATGTTACAATATTTATGGATAGCACATAGCGATCTGTTGGATGAAGAGTAATTTATCTAAAAATCACTAAAAACCAGCTTTAGTGTAATTTTGTGATAGTCCATTATATTCACAAAATTACACGCCCTTTTCCCCAAAAAACACAATATTAAAACAACAATAAGTTAAACATTGAACAATTAAACAATTAATCAAAAATATCTGTTGACTGAAATCATAAGATAGGTAAAATGCACAGCATTCAAAACGAATTACATTTTAGTAAGCAGTTTTGAGCCCGGGTGGTGAAATCGGTAGACACAAGGGATTTAAAATCCCTCGGCCTTTTTGGCCGTGCGAGTTCAAGTCTCGCCCCGGGCACCATTTAAAACACGTCTAATGCGGGAATAGCTCAGTTGGTAGAGCGCAACCTTGCCAAGGTTGAGGTCGCGAGTTCGAACCTCGTTTCCCGCTCCAATATCACAATCCTGTATAATCTATTAAAGTCCGCAAAGTTCAGATATTGATTGATGCCTACTGATTCTGAACTGAAATGAAGTTTAAGCGATAGCTTATTTAAATACATCGACATTATTAATGTATCTTGCAATTCAAATTATCACCTCAATCCCAAACATATTTTTCCTAAGCAAAATCCAATTCACGAGATGCTCCCGTGCTCAACCCTATTTTTTTATGAAATGAAATCCTCATAAACTATGGCTACAAAATGAAGTCCCCATGGTTTTAATTTCTAAAGATATTATTTCACTCAAACTTTGAAGTGTCGGTAGCACAAACACGGAGTCGATGACCATCAGGATCATTTCCTACAAATGTGTATCCGAAATCGAGCATTTGAGGTTCGAGTTCAATTTTGACGTTTAGTTCTTTCCATGTCGCATAAATCTCATCTACTTCATTTTTTGTTACATCACTAAATGACAGCTCAAATCCCCCATAATGATTAGGTGCCTTTGGTGTTATTTTATCGGCCTCTTGAAGTCCCAAAATAAAACCATCATTCAATAAAAATACAGCAAAGCCAGGATAAGTTTTAGCTGGTGGACTCCCTAGTATTTTTGTGTAAAACTCTGTGCTAGCATCGACATCTTTGACATAAACAATAACGCTATTAGGTTTAAACATTTTTCTTTCCTTTTAGTGATAAAAATTAGTTCAATCAATTTTAGTTATCTCTATTTTGATGTAGCATTGCTGACAACTGTATGTCATATTTAAAATTCAATCTAAATTATTTTGCAAACATAAAGCATGAAAATTAATCGTATAATTACTACCATCATGGTATTGCTACAAAGAGAAAAAATAACTGGTAAAGAATTAGCAGAAAAATTAAATGTATCATTGCGTACTATTTACCGAGATATACAAGTTATCGAGGGAGCGGGTATACCCATTATTACCTATCAAGGAAGTGCCGGTGGAATAAGTATTTTAAAAAATTATAAAATTAGTAAAGGTCTATTCACTAAAGAAGATGTCATTGTTTTATTAAAAGGCCTCAACTTATTATCTTCACCGGTTTTAAAAGAAAGTGAAAATTTAAAAACACTCGAGAAAATAAAGAGTTTTTTATCAGAACAAGAACTTGATGAAGTGACAAATAACTTAAATCAACTTATTGTTGATTTATCGCCTTGGTTTTCTAAACAAAATATTGATAACAAAATATCTATTATAAGACTGGCACTGAAAGAGCAAATGCTTTTATCGTTTGATTATTTAAGTGTTAGGAATAAACAAGCCTCACGTTTAATTGAGCCATATAAACTTATTTTTAAGGAAAAAGAATGGTATTTACAAGCTTTTTGTCTAACTAAAAATGACTTTCGTGTATTTAAATTGTCAAAAATGTCAAACATTAGAAAAACAAACACAAAATTTATTAAGCAGACAACGCCTGAAGCATTCTCTTTATTCCAAGCGGATATGAAAAAAAAGAGTTTTAAAATAAAATTGCTAATAGATGAATCGCTTTTGGAACGTATTTTAGATTTTTGTGATGAAAAAGATATTAAGAAATTAAATGGACAACAGTATCTTGTAGATTTTAACTTTATTGATGATGACTACAGTTATGGCATTTTACTAAGCTTAGGTCATAAATGTATTTGTTTAGAGCCTGAGCATATACGTCAAAAACTCGTTGAACGAGCGGAAAAATTAGTTAAATCTTACAAAGAAACTGTCAATCCATTTATGTCAAATTAGCCTCAATAACTAAAAATTTAAACATCTAATCTCCGGCTGGTTAACCATTTTACTTTTTCCGGGTCTCGATGATCAAAAAATTGACTTGTATTTGTATCAAGCGCTGCTATTTGTTGCATATCTTTATCTGAAAGCTCAAAATCCCAGATATCTTGATTTTCAACTATACGCTCTTTACGCACAGATTTAGCCAAGCTTGCAATGCCTCGTTGTGCTAACCAACGTAATACCACTTGCCCTATTGTCTTACCATATTTAACGGCAATTTGACCTAACACAGGATGCGAAAATAAACCATTTTTCCCTTCAGCAAAAGGCGCCCAGGCTTGAGGCGTTATGCTCTCTTTTTGCATATAAGGCACGGCTTCAAGCTGTTGTTGGAATGGGTTAACTTCAATCTGATTTACGGCAGGAATAATAGAATGAAATGCAGTTAAATCAGCTAATCTATCAGGTTGAAAATTACTGACGCCAATAGCACGAGCTTTACCTGCTGAATAAAGCTCTTGCATTGCTTGCCAGGCACCATGAACATCACCATAAGGTTGATGAATTAAATATAAGTCAACATAGTCTAATTGCAAACGATTTAATGAACGTTCAAATTGAGCCTTAGCACCATTGTAATTGGCATCTTGCAACCATAATTTAGTGGTAATAAATAATTCTGCTCGATCAATCCCATGTGCACGAATAGCATTACCAACTTCAGTTTCATTTTGGTAACTTGCAGCTGTATCAATCAACCGATAGCCAGAATCAATCGCATCATGTACGGCTGTTTCACACTCTTTCTTATCGGTCATTTGAAAAACACCAAACCCTAAGATAGGCATCTCGATACCATTATTTAATGTTATTGTTCTTTTCATAGCTCATACCTCAGTTATTATAGTTAGCTTATTATTAAACAGCTTACTACAATGATAAAGTAGGTAATACAACATGCACTAATGAAAATTTTTCATTTATCCTACTTTTTAATATGTCAATGATTGCTATTGATGGAATTTTTTTAACGTAAAAACTCAATATAACCAAAAGGTTATATCATTAATTGTTAGATTAATTTTAAAAAAATCATTAAAATTGAGATCCATTGAGGTATTTACTGACACAAAATTAGCAGAATTAATTGAAAGACCAATATCAATAAGTAAGTTGGAAGTGATTATTCATTTTGTAACATCAAACTTTATAGTTGTGCATCTATTTTTAACCTCATGTCTAAATAAACTTTTTATTAATAACTGTAGGGCATCATCGTTTATTAAAACGCTAAAGTTTTTATAAAAAATTCCAGTAAACCATGCATACAAATGTAATAAGCATAACAGGTAATAAAAACGTTAATAGTTTAATTCACCTTTTTCCACTAATAAAAGAATAAATGCGGCTATAGAAAACCAGTATTATCTACTAATTTTATCAGTAAAATACTCGATGAAAATCTTAAGTTTAGTTGAATTTTTATATGTAGAAGGATAAAGAAAGCAAAATTCCCAAGTATGTTCTTTATTATACTCAGACAAAATTTCAACTAATTCTTTTCTTTCTAACTCATCTTGTACAGAGAAACTAAAAAGTTGAACTATACCGCCATCATTTAAGGCTAAAAATTTAGTCGCTTGAATACTATCAAAGATTTGTATTTGGCTATTTTCAATATTGTCTTTATCTATATTTTTATTTAAAGATGTCCATTGAAATCGTTTATTATTCTGGCTTGAGCTAAAATTGATACATTTATGATTAATTAGTTCATCAGGACAAACAATCATGCCATTTTTGGCAAGATAATTGGGACTAGCATATAATCCAGTAGTAGCAATAAACAATCTTTTTTTGATGAGAAAAGCCTCTAGCTTGGTGTTTTCTTGTACCAGTCTAACTGATAGATCATACTCTTCTGCTATAAAATCAATATTTCTATTAGTTACATGAAAATCAAGTTTTAAATTAGGATATTCTTCGGAAAAATTAGCCAGATAAGGTGATATTTTATAGTTAAAAAAGGTCTCTGGTACGCTTATTTTTAATCTACCACCAATTGCATTTTTTTCATTTTTAATAGAATGGCCAGCATTAATTAGCATATCGAATATTTCAGAACATTTCTTATAATAGATACGCCCTTCCTGAGTCAGTTTGACTTGGCGTGTACTACGTGAAAACAAGTCAAATCCGATTCTTTCTTCAAGTCTTTTAATAGAACGACTAACAGCAGCAGGAGTAATATTTAAGTATTGAGCCGTAACTGAAAAATTCTCATTTTCTGCTGCCACTAAAAATAACTCAAGGCTAGCGATATGCATAGTTTTAAACTGTTTTTTCATCGGATTGTCTTTATTTATGAATACTAACTGCTATCAAAATATTTTATATTTTGGCCTAATTGCTGACAAAAAAACTTATTTATAAGCAATGTAATGAATTACAAGAAATATTAATACATCAATTTTGCCACAAATTACATCTGTTTTTCATGCCCATTATGGATAAGTATCGTCTCCTAATTCTTATTAGGAATATCTTCAATGGCAATACTATTTTTCAATTTATTAAAATAGAAATAATCACTTAAAAAACCTGCTTACACTTTTGTGCGAATACATTTAGCAAGCGACGTTCTATTTTTTTTAGAATCCACTCCCTTTTTATTGATCCAATATTTATATTCCAACCATTATCTACAACCGTTTTAAAAAAGAATGAGAACTTATCATCACAAAACCAGTTTTATAACCGAGTTTAGCAATATGATGAATAAAAATAATAACAAATAATCTGTTTCTCATCGCAGTTTTTCTTATTTTTAATATTATGAATTTATTTATTTTTGTTTACTGTCATTTTTTCTCATAAAAATATTATTAAAAATCAGTGCAATTATAGTGATTATCGCACCTATAATTTCGATATATGAAATAGAATGACCTTGATAGATACCAATAATAAAAGAAATGACAGGGACTAAATTAACAAAAAGAATACCATTAATCGCACCAAGACCATTGATACCTGCATTCCAAGTAATGATCACTAATGTGGTTATGACAAGTATAAAAATATCAAATCCACTTGTGATAAATACACTCAGACTAGGAAGTTTTGCTAAGCCTAAAAAAGATGCAATTAAAGTAATCGTCATAATACTTATTACGCTAAGAGAAGAACTTAACGCTGTAACTCTTAACGCGCTCCATTTGTGTTTTGTCATCACCATATTTGCAAAATAGGTATAAATAACCCAACAAATTGTAGCGGCCAACAATAGTACATCACCTAAAAAGCTTGATGAAGCTATCAGATGATTAAAATCTCCATTCGTTATAACCAAAACTATTCCTACAAAAGCTAATAGCGTGCATAAACTTGTTTTAATGTTAGGTATATTGTGATTGAGGATAGATGATAAAATCATTGAGAGCATCGGCATTAACGCTAATATAATTGTTGCATGCTCAGCAGATGAAAAACCAATGCCGATAAACGTTAGGAAGTTTAATCCAGCAAAACCGATTGTGCCAAAAAGCCACAATTGAAAAGCTTTTCCTTCCGTTTGATAACTTTTTTTACCTTCGATAACAAGCAGAACAATGCTTACAAGAAAAGCACCAAGAACGTAGCGAATAACAGTAAGATAATAACCATCTATACCCGATGATACCGCATGTTTTGAAGCGGGATACATAATCCCCCAGCCAAAGACAGTCACCAATAAATATAATGTGTATTTATAATGTTCTATTCGAATATCCTTCATAAAAAAATAACCTACTTTTCGTATTATTTATTTTATTGACTTTTATAATATTTTTTTTAGAAAAGATCATTATCGTCGAGGTAATATCATTTGTTACTTTTTGTAATAAAAAATTCTACGTTATTGAGTTAGCATTATTATAAGATTGAGAATCTCTGATTAGATTTTGTTTAAGATATTATTCTTTTTTGAATTGTAATGTGAATCTTTTTATCCCTAATAAATAATCTTTTCGATATCTCAATTCAAACTATGTGAGTCCAATGTTAATAATTGTTTATTGGCTTGTAACTCTTCAATTATAAAATCAATAAAGACCCGAATTTTAGGTGATAAATATCGATTTGTAGGCCATATTAATGATAACTTACCTTGTGGCTTCATAAATTCTGTTAAAATAGGCTTGAGTTTTCCTAACTGAATAGCCTCTTTAGCTATGTAAACAGGTAAATGCGCTATTCCTAAACTATCGATTGTTGCACTTAAACAGGCAAATGAATTATTAAACACAATATTATTGGGTAAATCCAAAGCATCATAGGGTGACTTAAAAGACCAATTAGCTAAACGTCCATTAGAAGGATGTTTAAAATGAATGCATGTATGTCGAACCAAATCTGAAGGTAATAAAGGTGTACCATGGCATTTAAAATAATGTGTACTTCCACACACAACATAATTTTGATCGCCAATGCTATGACATATTAAGCGAGAATCGTTAAGTTCTCCTATTCTGATGGCAACATCGACCCCTTCTTTAATAATATCTACAACATTGTCATCAAAGTCGATAATGAGATCTATGTCAGGAAAATTATTTCTAAATTTTGGTAAGAGTGGTAATAAAATTACATGCCCAAAAATGTGAGGAATATTTAAATGTAAAGTACCTTTTGGATCGCCTAATTTAGCCATCATCATGGAATTAGTGTCATTAATTAAACTTAAGATGTGTTTACCGCGACTATAAAAAAAAAGTCCCTCTTGAGTTAACCCGATACTTCTAGTTGTTCGATGAAAAAGTCTAGTACCAAGATCTGTTTCAAGTTTATTTATACATTTCGCAACTGCAGATGCAGATAAACCTAAAATTCGACCGACTTCAGCATAACTACCCACCTCAGCTACATGAATAAATATTCTCATTCCTTTAAGACTGTACATATTAAACTCATTATTAAGGAATTTTTTTCATTATTATAAAGACCTGCTCCCACATTTACAACTTTGATTAATTAAAATAAAGTAAAAAAAATTTATTATTACATGTTGTTTTTTATTGAGTATTGAATATCGATTTTAATTAAAAATAAGGGAGAAGTTGACGCTGGTCCTATTATAGATCAGGAGCCAGTTAGAATTAATAATATGACTTTGGATAATTTACGCGAATCAATAATTTCTGCAGAGAAAAAAATGATATATAAAGCAATAATCGCATTTTTAGAGAACAGACTAAAACTTTTTGAAGATAAAGTTATCTATGAGGGTTACAAAAATGATTAAAATAAAGAACCCTGTGATCAGTGCTAGTCTTATTGCTAGTATTCTATTTCTTTCTATTATCAGTCTTGGATTATCTTTATCAATACTACCATTATATATAAATAAAATTATTGGTTATTCTGCTTTTTATGTGGGTTTAGTTGTAGTTGCTGAATCACTTTCAACACTCTTTTCAAGAGTTTATGCCGGAAGATATTCAGATAAATATGGACCCCGTAAAGGAATGACTTTAGGATTAAGCTTAACTATTTGTTCCGGAGTGCTATTTCTATTTGTCATTTTGTTTATTAGTAACAATCTTTACGGCTATCTAATTATTCTTTTATCAAGAATATTTATGGGCGTAGGTGAAAGCCTAATATTTACTTGTAGTGGAACATGGCCAATTGGTTTAGTTGGTCCCGAACACGCAGGAAAAATTATGTCATGGGTTGGAATTGCTATGTTTATAGGACTGGCAATAGGTAATTATTTTGGCACTTTATCTTATTATTACTCTGGGGTAGCCTTATCAACCTTAATAATGACAATGATACCTGCATTAGGGTTTATAATTATTTTAATTGTTAAGCCTGTACAAATTACTGAAAATTCTAGTCATGTAACACTTTTATTTGCAATAAAGCGTATTTGGAAAGCGGGAACTGGTTTTGCATTAGCAAATATAGGTTATGCAAGTATTACAACATTTCTAGTATTATATTTTATTGATAATGGATGGGAAAAACAAAGCCCTCTTGCATTATCTTTATTTGGTATAGGCTATGTCTTTTCTAGACTAACTTTAGGATGGAAAGCTGATTGTTCTGGACTAAAAATGGTGATTTTTTCATTAATTCTTGAATCGTTCGGATTAATACTGATAGCTATTCCATCATCTCCATATCAAGCAATGATAGGATCGTTTCTTACTGGATTTGGCTTATCAATGGTTTATCCACTTCTTGCCTTACCTGCAATTAAAAGTATGTCACATAAAGATATTGGTCTTGCTCTAAGTACCTATGAATCGTGTTTTGATATTGGAATTCTTTTATCTGGCTTTACAGGCGGAATTATTGTGTCGAGTTTTGGTTATAATGCAACGTTTATATTTGCATTTATATGTAGTTTATTCGCTATATTTCCTTCAATACTTTCATATAAACAAATTGAAAAAAATCAAAACTAAGCTAAATAACTAAACCAAGTTGGTACGCCAATAGCTATAAGTGCCACTTTAATTTATTAGGTTCATTAATAATTTTAATCCGTTTGAAGCTACGAGTATAAGATAAACTCTGTTCACAAGTAAAAAGCATTCAACTTGGGAGGATGCTTATAGATTACAAATAATTGGCGGGAATTATAACTTGTTATACCCTATTACCTTAGTTCACAATCATATTGTTGCCAGGAAGAGTATCGATGATGTCAGTTGTTATTATTGATAATTTTATTGTTAGCAAAGTATTGCATAACTTTAATTATCTGAATTTTTTTGTTAAAAAATCAAACTATCCTCATCTAGCACTTGGCTAAATGAGGATGAGATTATTTAAATGATTAATGAACGCCAGGAATAGTGAATTCCATAATAAGTAATAACGTTGGTAAAATAAAGATAGATAAGATTGTTGAAGCAAAGAAAATACTCGATGCGTGCTCTTGTTCGACTTCCCAATCGTAAGCCAAAATAACTGCGGTTGATGCAGTTGGCATCGCTAATAAAAAGACTAACTCTTCGGCTTCGATACCTTTAAGTCCAAAAAGATGCACAGCAATTAATGCAACAACGGGAGTTACAAAACTCTTTAAAAGCACATTAACCACTAATAGTTTAGATAAATTTAATTGAACACCATATATCCCTACGCCAACAGCAATAAGTGAAATAAAGTTACATGCATTGGACATAATATCAAAAGTATTAAACACAAAATGCGGCATCCAAGTTAAACCATTAGTGACACTAACAATTAACCCTAAAATAACAGCCAAAAACATTGGTTTCATAAGCGAGTTTTTCACTGCGCTAAAAATCATATTGCCTGTTACTTTACCGCCAGATACTTTAGTATGACATAATTCTAATAAGAAAATTGTCATTGGAATTAATGATAAAGCCACAACAAAATTCGCAATGGCGACAGAAATGGTTGACGATGCACCTAACATTAATGTCAAAAATGGTACGCCCATCCCGCCCATATTAGGGAAACAGCATAACATTGAATTCATGGTGGTTGATTTTAAATCTTTACCCAATAAGTATTTATTAGTTAAAAAACAGATTATCCACAAAAATGACATTGTGCAGAAAAAAGCAATCATCCAAATGCCGTTAAATATCTCTGATGGCTTTGCATGGGCAGTGTGGACAAAAAGTAATGCTGGGAAGACAAAGTTTGATACCAAGCCAGATAATAGTTTTTTTGAATCTTTTGTGAAGATTTTTTGTTGAACGCAAAACCACCCCAGAAAGATCAATAAAAAAACGGGAAGACAAGAACTTACAACTTGCCAAACGGCAGACCAAATCAAATTCATTTTTTAAAACTCCTAAAATAATATTACTTAAAATACATATTCGGTATTTGGTTGGATTTTTGGATGAACGCTTATTTTTATAAACCAAATTAAATTAATTAGACAATAAAGCTGAACATACCTGATGTAAGCTTGGTATATTTAAGACATGGTTAACATTAAAATCCACAGCATCTTTATTGGTCACACTATAACTTGGGCGCTATTATAGCTTATTCCGATCTACCTTGTGTTAAGCAAGCCCTAGTAAGATTCTTAAAAAAAGAAAAAACCATTAAAACTTAGTCCGATTTATGTCAAAGGAATTTTTTTAAATCAATATAAAATATAATGTTATTAAAATCAAAAAGATGAGTGTTAAATTATAGTAAAAATAAAATCTATACAAAAAGGCCTTAAAGTATAGCCTAAGTATAGATTATTGGTGTAAATGTTCAGTCGATAATAAATCAATTTATTTAATTGACTTATATCTATTTATTTATCATTAAGCTGGTTTGTTATTTTACAAAAAAACCGCAAAATAATCATCAAAAGGTAACAGTATTTATGACAATTATCTTTAAAATTAATTAACGATTAATCAATATAATGTAAATTATTTATTGGTACGCAAAGATAAGGCATAAATTTTATAGGCAAATTATCGATTATTCGTTGTTTAACTCAATTTAAATTAAGATCATTTAGCCATCATTTTTTCATTTACTATATCGGCTAACCTAGCAGTAAACATATTAATTTTTGGCTATTATTTAGTCCATTTCGATCTATTTACACTAGTTTTTATTGAATCCTCAAAAATAAACTGTATATTTATACAGTATTATTCGTTTTTTATCACGAATTAAATAGATGTAATTCTGTTAGTATCGATAAATTATGTTAGGAGAGTATGCTTGCGTAAAGTTTCTATTATTGTGCTTGGCATGGTAGATGGTTCAGTAAAAAAACATTTACCTTTGGTTGATACGCCCGTCAGAGCAGGTTTTCCTTCTCCAGCGGATGACTATTTGGAAACTAAGCTTGATCTTACCGATCACTTAGTTAAACATCCAAGCGCAACCTATTATATCAAAGCACAAGGCGATTCAATGATTAATTACGGCATTTATAGTGGTGATCTGCTAGTTGTAGATCGCTCTTTAATGCCGCAGATAGAAGATATTGTGGTCGCCGCAGTTGATGGTGAATTAACCTGTAAATGTTTAGGGATTATTAATGGGCAACACCATTTATTATCGGGCAATGAATTTTATCCGCCTATTTCACTAGCGGGTAAAGAGGTACATATTTGGGGTGTAGTAATACATACGATTCACGCCTTACGAAAGCGTGGCAACACATGATTGGTTTGATTGATTGTAATAACTTTTATGCTTCGTGTGAGCGAGTTTTTAACCCAAAACTAGAAAAAAGACCAATTGGTATTTTGTCCAATAATGATGGTTGTGTTATTGCTCGCTCAAATGAACTTAAGCCATTAGTACCAATGGGTATGCCCGCATATCGAATTGAACCCAAAATCCGTAAACACATTACCTTATTAAGCTCTAACTATGAACTTTATGGCGACATGAGCCAACGGGTTTTTAATACAGTCGGTCATTATACTGCCGATATTCAACCCTACTCCATTGATGAAGCCTTTATTCAATTAAATGGGTTTAACGATGTGATAGCACATTGCCAAAATTTAAGAACAATTGTAAAACGAGATACTGGTATTCCTGTCAGTATTGGTATTGCAACAACCCACACTTTAGCAAAATTAGCAAATCATATAGCGAAAAAACAAGCTAAATATCAAGGAGTCTACCACCTTCCTGATAAGCCTGTTTTATTGGATAAAATTTTAAAAACATTTCCAGTAGAAGAGATTTGGGGTGTGGGTAGACGTATTGCCCAAAAATTACAAGCGTTAAATATTCATAGCGCATGGGATCTACGTCAAGCAAATTTAAAACAGATTAGACAACAATTTTCAGTCGTACTTGAACGTACAGCACTCGAGCTACAAGGTGTCAACTGCATTGAATTAGATGATCTCAACACGCCTAAACAAAACATCATGACATCGCGAAGTTTTGGACAACTAACTGGGGAATTATTTGATATACAAGAAGCCATTCGCATTCATGCCAGTCGAGGAGCTGAAAAACTAAGACAGCAAAACGCTATTGCTAATGCGGTGCTAGTCTTTTTGAAAACCAACCGCTTTCGTCAAGATTTAATGCAATATAATCCTTCAATTGTAGTCCCTTTATTAACACCAACTGATGATACAAGACTAATTATTCACACTGCACAAAAAGGGTTACAGGCTATTTATAGAAAAGGTTTTTTGTTTATGAAAGCGGGCGTAATGTTACTTGATTTAAAGGTAAAAGATAGCTTCTGTCAAACTGATTTATTTAGTTCTGAGCTTACGCCTAACTTACAACAAAAAAGTGATCAATTAATGAAAACAATCGATAACATTAATCAAAAAATGGGCAAAAATACCATTCAATTAGGGGGTAATAGAAAAACGGCACCTTGGCAAATTAAAAGGGAACTGCTCAGTAAACGTTACACTACGCGCTGGGATGAATTACCACTAGTTAAATAAACATAAAGTTTACATCATAATCAATTTATAACTTGAGTAACATATTAACTAAAATTCTCAATAAAATAATAAATAAATGGTTTACGTTTGCTTAAATTTTGTTGCTAAGAGATATAAAACACAGACTAGATAGTTAATTGCTTAATCAATCAGAACCGACCTTTTTAAAGGCTTTAGCGTCGAAAAATCAAATCACTGCAAATTATCACCATGATTAGATGGTAAATATTAAGATGCAGATGTTGTTAATAGAACAATTATTCAATTGTGTTATTCATGTTTTGAAAGTCAATATTTCAAATCTAATTAAAATCGCATCTAATATTAATAATCCATACAGCTATGTAGCGATTTTTAAGTTTGTATACAAAATAGTCGCTCCAATAAAAAGACTATATAGGTGTAAGTCTCTTGCTTTAAACCTATATAGTAACTAACTTGCAACTAATGAGGCATCTAAAAATACACCTGACTAACCATTACAACTTAGTTCCTATAAAATAGGAACTAAGTATATAGTTTCACAATATTTTTATCGACAAATCGGTGTACATCCCTGTGCTAACTGTAATAAGTTATAACCTATGGCTCCTGTTTCAATATCAGTACTAAACATCATTTTGTCCATGTATACTTGATTAGTCCAAGTACAACCTGTTGAGGTATCAAAGTTACTATTAGGATAAGCTTTATATAACTCGCCCCACTCTCCAGCAAACGTACCATCAATATCTCTTGATAAACGTTCTTCGTTATTTTTAATCCATGCAGGTAAGGAACCTGTTCCATGTCCTGTGACAGCGTATTTAGCACTAGGTACATTGGTTAAATCTGTAACTGGATAGAAATAACTCGCTGCAACAGAGGCACTAATAACACCTAATCCATTTGGTTTTCCTGAACAAGCATTGGCAGCAGGAAATATATTATCGCCCGAGCTCATGGTATCTGACATTTTATACTGTGTACTCGGAAGTGGGCGAGCCCATTTATTCACTGTAAACGTATAGCTAAATGTTCTTTGTTCGAGCGGTGCACCAACTTTTGTTCTAGCGGTTAATGTTATGGTAAATGGAATAGTAGGACGATTGTCAGATCTAAGTGTAACAACCCCCTCACTCGTAATTGGCGCTAAAGATGGATTACTTGAAGAAAAACTATAATCAGTCTGTGCATTACTCATTTTGAGTGTGAAATTTGCGTAGTTGAATCCTGTTGTTGGAAATTTTTTTGATGCTGTAGGAGAGTAACCACGATAAGGTTGAAAAACCGCTGGATTATAACCATTGGCAAATTTACAATTGGTTGAATTACATGTGTTATATTGATCTCGTCGTGAAGAGTCAAAAAATCTCAAACTACCTGGTTTAATATGGCAGATTTGTTGTTCATCAACTTTTATTGTATAGATTTTGCTGAAAGTACCATAGTCATTAATATAGGGAATGCCATATTTTGTTTGAACGCTAATATTATTAGAACTAATGGTTAAAGTATAAGGGCTTAGACATGAATCCATAATGCTATTTAATTGATCTGCGGTCACTGTTTTAGTCGTACCATCATAATCTTTATAACGCCAAATAGCTGTCAGCTTTCCCAAGACGGGTGGTTTTTCATTAACATCTTTTATTGATGTAAATTCATCACCATCGATATCACCATAATGTAATCCTTCTATGGTAGAAATATTTTTTGCCACCCCGTCAGCAATGACTTTCGTTTCGACCTGATTAAATTTAGTATTGGCCGATACCCAAAGTATTTCATTTGATTTTGAAGGCGTGATATTAATAACGCCTTGTTTAGTTATCGGTGCTTTGAAACTAAACAAATCATCTAAATCTAGATAGGGTTTATTACCTTGAATTATTTGTACCGTTTTTGAAGTTAGCGCATAACTTAACTGACTAAACATTAATGTCATGACTAACAGTAAAAATACCTTAAAACAAAATTTAATTTTGTGACAAAAGTGATGGACAATAAGACGATAAAGTAAGCGTATTAATTTTTGATCAAGATTTTTAAGAAAAGAATAAAATAATTTACAACAATAGCCTTTTTCAATGACAGACTGTTTGTTATACAACAAATGTATGCCTGCTGCCTGCTGCCTGCTGCCTGCTGCCTGCTGCCTGCTGCCTGCTGCCTGCTGCCTGCTGCCTGCTGCCTGCTGCCTGCTTTACCACTATATAATACCATAAAAAACACCCTTACACAAGTTAAATCCATAGATAATACATTAATTTATTTGAAGAAATTAATGTATTAATAAATACGAGCTGGACTAGCTATTTTTTTAAAATAGCATAACAGTAATAAAAAGATGAAACACAATTTGGTAAAGAAAGTTTAATTGCATTTATATATTTCAATAATAGTAATTTTTTGAATAATCACAATGTGAAATGTTAAGGTAATCAATGGGTTTATGTTATTAACCCCAGAAACTGGGGTATAAAATATGTAATTACGATCCCATATTGACAATTGATTTTCGAAAACGCTTGAGGGAGATGATAAAAAACACACTACCAATAGCTAATAACCACGCGAAAGAAGTCCACACCACACTTAGACCAGCCCCACGATATAATATAGCTTGTCCTAACTCAACAAAATGAGTAGTTGGCGCAATCATCATAATATTTTGAACAATCTCTGGCATACTTTCTCGAGGAGTGCTTCCGCCTGATAACATTTGTAATGGTAACAAAATTAAGATAAGCAACATCGCAAATTGAGCTGTTGATTTTGCTACTGTTGCCATGAAGATACCAAGTGACGTTGTCACAAATAAATGTAAAGCAGCACCAATAAGAAACAAGCTGATTGAACCTGCTATAGGTACACTTAACCAACTATGTACAACCAATAATAAAGCGACCCAAGTTGAAACCAGCACAACTAATCCCATTGACCAAATTTTAGAAAGCATAATTTCAAATGGTGTGACAGGCATAGAAAGAAGATGATCAATGGTGCCATGTTCCCTTTCTCGCATTAAAGCTGCCCCCGTTAAAATAATCGATAACGTAGTGACTATATTAATGATTTCCATAACAGAACCAAACCATGATCGGGTTAAGTTTGGGTTAAAAGCGGTATGCACTTGAATGTTAACGGGTAGATTTGTCGCTTTGCTATAACGATTCACATATTCAGTAATTTCACCTGTAATAATTTGTGTTATATAACCATTACCAACAAAAGCTTGTCCCATTCGCGTTGCATCAATATTAAGTTGTATTTCTGGATTTTGGTTATTAAGTACATCTCGTTGAAAATTAGGCGGAATATTTAATGCAAAGGTATAATTATCCGTATCCATACCCCGATCCACATCCTTCATTGAATATAATTTAACAGGATTATTAAACATAGGTGGATAAAACGCCGCAGTAATTTGCCTGGACAAGGGCGAGTCATCTTCGTCAACAATCGCAATTGACGCATGATGTAAGGAATCTGAAGTCGCAGTTGCAGCAATATAAATATCAAAGGTAAAACAATAGGCTATTAATAAGAGCATAATAGGATCGCGTAATAATCCCCATAGTTCTTTTATACCTAGACGATAAATGTTCATTAACGTTTGCATAAGATCTACCCCTCCTGCTTTTTAAGCAGAAAAATACTAGCACCAAGCACTATTGGAATGGTAATTAATAAAGCCAAAATAGAGTTATGCAAATCAACAAAATTTAATGCTTTATTGAATATCCCACGCGCAATAATTAGCATATGGGTTGTAGGGTAAACTTCACCAATATATCGACCACTCCCTTCTAACGAGGCGACGGGATTTAACAATCCAGAAAACTGTATAGCAGGTAGCATGGTTCCAACACAAGTTAAGAAGATAACGGCAATTTGACTGCGTGTTATGGTTGATGCTAACAATCCAAATCCTGTAGAAATAATACAATAAGCAAAAGCAGCTAAACATAGAGTAAACAAACTACCTTTAATTGGCACCCCAAATATTGTAATTGCCATAATCAATAGCAATAGAAAGCTAAACATAGAAATAATAATATAAGGAACTTGTTTACCTAATAAGAACTCAGCCCGTGTTACCGGCGTGACATATAAATTAATGATTGAGCCCATCTCTTTTTCACGAACGACAGATAATGCCGCCAACATAGAAGGAATCATTAGCAATAAAATTGGAATAACGGCTGGTACCATCGATGGTAAGCTTTTAATATCGGGATTATAGCGATATCGAGTTTCAATATTAGCTAAGCTGGATGATTGTGAACTGGAGCTTTCTTTGTTTTTTTCACTTAACCAAGCAAGGTGCATGCCTTGAACATAGCCTTTAATGGTATCAGCTCGCATTGGCATAGCACCATCAATCCATATAGCAATATCAACGGGATCACCACGTTGCACATCTCGACCAAAATTTGGTGGAATTTCAATAGCTAGCGCTATCTCATTGCTGCGTAATCTTGCATCCATATCATTATAGTCAGTTAAAGGAGGCTGTTCTATAAAATAGCGTTTAGATCCTGACAAATTAAGCGTGTAATTTTGACTAAGCTCACTCTGATCACGATCTAATACTGCAAAGCGTAAATCCTCAACATCCATCGTTATTCCATATCCCATCACGAGCATTAAGATCGCTGATCCTAACAAGGCTAATAATGCGCGAAGTGGATCACGTGATAATTCTAAAGTTTCACGCCATAAGCAACCAATCATGCGAGTAAAGCTGAAGCCTCGAAGGTGATGCTGCTCTTGAGTATGATCTTGATCATTAGTAACCGTTTTAGCATTCGTTGCTGAATTTTCATCGGAATGACTATCATCCGCACCTGCTTCAACTAAATAATCAATAAAAGCTTCTTCTAGTGTTTTAGCTTTTTTTGACGCAATAATATTATCTGGGGTATCACTTGCTAATACTTTACCAGCATGCATTAACGATATTCTATCGCACCTTGCTGCTTCGTTCATAAAATGGGTAGTAATAAAGACAGTAACTTTATCTTGTCTTGATAATTCAATAATTAAACGCCAAAAGTCATCACGGGCTATAGGATCGACACCTGAAGTGGGTTCATCGAGAATAAGAATTTCAGGATTATGCACAACAGCAACAGAGAGTGATAACCGCTGTTTAACGCCTAAAGGTAAACTATCAGGTAAACTTTGCCTATGTTGTTCAAGTCCAAAACGTTTAACTAATTGTTCAACGCGTTCTGGTATTTTGCTTTCTGCGATACCAAATAGGCGAGCATGCAACACAAGATTCTGTTCAACCGTCAATTCACTATACAATGAAAAAGCTTGTGACATATAACCTAAGTGGCGCCTGACATTAATATCACTGGCATCAACTGGCTTACCAAATAACCATGCTTGCCCTGACGAAATCGGTAATAAACCAGTAAGCATTTTCATGGTTGTTGATTTGCCACAACCATTAGATCCTAAAAAGCCAAAAATTTCCCCTTGTTTAATCGAAAAATTAACATGATCAACCGCGATAAAATCACCGAATTGTTTAGTTAAATCTTTTGCTTCGATGGCTACTTGTAAATCTTTTGAAAGATCTAAGGGTGGAATTTCGACGGGTTGATAACCTTGTTTTGCATCTTCTGGCATTAATTGGATGAAAGCATCATCTAAATTATCTTTTCCAGTTTGGTTTAATAGCGATTGAGGCGTTCCAGTTTCAAGGATTTTTCCGCCATACATAGCAACTAACCAATCAAAATTTTGTGCTTCATCCATGTAAGCAGTAGCTACAATCACGCTCATTTGTGGTCTTTGCGAACGAATTTTGTTAATCAGTTGCCAAAATTGAGCACGTGAAAGCGGATCGACCCCTGTTGTAGGCTCATCAAGAATTAATAAATCAGGATCATGAATTAAAGCAGAACATAAACTAACTTTTTGTTTCATCCCACCGGATAAACGACCGGCAGGTCTGGATAAAAATGGATAAAGTCCTGTGCTATGCGTTAATTCATCAATGCGACGTCGCCGTTCGGCCGCATCATTACCAAAAAGCCGAGCAAAAAATTGTAAATTTTCTTCAACGGATAATGTTGGATATAAATTTTTACCTAAGCCTTGAGGCATGTAAGCAATACGGGTACAAACTTTATTGCGATGTGATTTATCGTGCATATCACCATCTAAAACATACACCAACCCTTCTTGAATAACATGTGCACCAGCAATGAGTGACAATAAACTTGATTTACCTACCCCATCAGGTCCAATCAATCCTACCATGCACTTTGGTGGAATTTGTAAACTCACATTATTCAACGCACAGGTTTTTTTATAATGCAACGTCACATTTGAAACGGTTACCACTGCGTCATCTATCGATTTAACATTATGAGCGATAGATAAATCTTTATTGTCTGATTCTGACATGAGCTATCTCCAATTATTTAGTTGGACATTTAGCAACATCAGATAACTTAGCTGGCCACGGAGTTTTAGGATCGATCCGTACCCAAGCAACGCCAGGCACACCAGTTTTAACTTGAGTAAGATAACATTGTAATAATTCTGGGCTTAGTTGAGCTTTAACTCTGAACATTAATTTTTGACGCTCATCTTTGGTTTCAACAGTTTTAGGGGTAAATTGTGCCACACTAGAGACAAATGAAACTTTAGCCGAAATCGCAACATCTGGAAGCGCATCTAAGACTAATCTAACTTCATCACCAATCGCTACTTTTCCAGCTATGGTTTCGGGTAAAAAGAAAGTTAAGTAAACATCGGATAAATTAACCAGATTCAAAACCTTTCCACCGGCAGGCAATACTTCACTAACTTGTGCTATACGATATTGAATTCTCCCATCAACAGGGGCGGTTAATGTACTATCATCTATATCTGCTTGAATTTTTGTAATATTAGCACTAGCAACATTAATCGCTGAATGAGAACTATCCACACCTGCTTGAGCAACCTCAATAGCAGCATCAGCGGCTGTCACTTGGGATTTTGCAGAATCTAACGCCGCTTTTGCACTATTCACTTTTGCGGTATCGTCATCAAATTGTTGGATAGATAATGCCCCTTTTTGGTAAAGAGTTGTTGTTCGTTGTAAATGCTTTTGAGCAATATCGAGATCACTTTCCCGTTGATTCACATCAGCTTGAGCAGCGACTTTATCACTCATTTTTAGTGAGACTTGGGCTTTGGAACTTGCTTCATTACTTATGGCCTGTCGATATTGAGCTTGTGCTTCGTTCAATTGAGCTTGCAAGGTATTGGTTTGCATAATAACTAATGGTTGGCCTGCTTTAACAAAATCACCTTCATTAACACTAATTTTCTCGATTCTGCCAGCAAGCTTTGTTGAAATATTAATTTCTGTCGCCTCTATACGACCATTGCCACTTACAAAATCTGGGCCAAATCCATCAGTTTTTAATTGTTGCCACAAGATACCACCACCAATAACAACGACAACAACAATAAGACCCCATTTCTTACTTATTTGTTTCATGACCTACATCCCATTTTAAACTGATTATTTATATTATAAATTTCATAACGTTAATGTCTGTTTTATATGCATAATGCATCGACATGGGTTAAATAATATCAGATGTTTTTTATAAATAAAATCAACTATAAAAACAAAGGCAGTAAAAGCTAAAAAATTTAATTTAAAACATCAAGGATGTTTAAAAAACATGAGTAATCATAAAGAAAAGTGTACTTCAATTCAGAAAGCTTATTAATCAATTATTGGTAAATTAACCCTCTTTGATAAATACGTATTTATTATCTACGCCATGGATTTATCTAATTTATTTCAAATAATGTATTAATCCGCTATCTACAAATTAACTATTTTTGTATCAAAGCACGTTATCGACTATAACGTTTAATATTATCTGACTAAAACTTTATAAAATTGAAATTCATCTTATAAAATAATTAATGAAACCATTTAGTTGTATATAGGAAAATGATAATGTAAGTGGTATGCTTGCGAGAACGATTATTCGACATTAAGATTTTTTCACAAGGTGATTTTTATGACACTTCCTTCTTTTTTAACACTTTATAACGAACTTATTTCGACTCCAACCATTAGTAATGTAACCAATGCTAAATTAGATTATTCCAATAAACCACTCATAGATAAATTAGCCAATTGGTTTGAAGAGCTTGGATTTACTATCGAAATTCAAGCTGTCCCAAATACGCGTCATAAGTTTAATATGCTCGCAACGTATTCAAATAGTAACAATAAAACTCAAGGTGGCTTATTATTAAGTGGTCATAGTGATACAGTGCCATTTGATGATGGGCAATGGACAAAAGATCCATTCAAATTAACTGAAGAAAATAATAAGTTATATGGACTTGGTACCGCTGATATGAAAGGATTTTTTGCTTTTATTCTCGATGCTTTGCGAGATATTGATCTAAAAAAACTCACCAAACCAATTTATGTACTAGCCACCGCAGATGAAGAAACCTCAATGGCTGGTGCTTCATTTTTTGCTAAACAAACTCAATTAAAACCTGATTGCACAATTATTGGCGAACCCACATCATTAATTCCTATCCGAGCTCACAAAGGTTTTTTATCCAATTCAATTAAAGTTATTGGTAAGTCTGGGCACTCAAGCGATCCGGACAAAGGCATTAATGCAATTGAAGTGATGCATTTAGCTATTGAACGTCTATTAATCCTTAAACAAAAATTCAAAGAACAATATCATAATGATGGCTTTAGTGTGCCCTATCCTACCTTGAATTTAGGTGTGATTCATGGCGGTGATGCGGCTAATCGCATTTGTGGCTGTTGTGAATTAATTATTGATATTCGGGTATTACCAGATAATGATGTTGACACATTATATAATGCGCTATGTGAAGCATTAAAACCCGTTATGGATAAATACCCTAATCGTATTTCAGTAGAATATGAAGTATCACCCATTCCAGGATACGAATGTAAAAAAGATCACCCTGCATTGCAGCACATTGAAAATTTAGTGGGTCATCAAGCACAAACTGTCAATTACAGTACTGAAGCGCCTTATTTAAATCAAATTGCGCCAACCATAGTTTTAGGTCCTGGCTCGATTGAACAAGCTCATCAACCAGACGAGTTTATTTCAATGGACTTTATAAAACCAACAAAAGTAACGATTGAAAATTTGATTAAAGATTTTTGCATCTAACCATAGAAACACGCCGACTCCGTCGGCGAATAAAGTTATCTTGAATTATGTTAATGTGTCATTTTTATGGTTATTTCCCCATTGGCAAAGCATATCTAAAATCGGTACCAAAGATTTACCTCGGTCTAATAACCCATATTCCACTTTAGGGGGAATTTGCGGATATTCTTTTCTGAAAATCAATTTATCCCTTTCCATCTCTTTTAAAGTATTACTTAGCGTTTTAAACGAAATGTTATTGATACTCCGTTTAAGTTCATTAAATCGCATTGATGGTTGATTTTCGTTTAACCAATAAAGAATAACAATCTTGTACTTACCTCGAATCATTGAAAGTGTGTAATTAAATCCACTATTCTCAAAATGATCTTCGGCACAATGATGATTTTCCATGTTTACACTCTCCCTAACGATAGTACATAACTGTAATTACCGTACTTTAAAAATAATGGTATCAAGACTATTATGGCTCAATTATAAATAGATAAGAGATATTTACAATGAAACAGACTTTAGTGATTATTGCTCATCCAGATTTAGCTTCTTCAAAGGTTAACCGATGTTGGTTTAATAGATTAAATCAATATCATGATCAAATAACCCTACATGATCTTTATTCACACTACCTCTCACATAAAATAGATCCGAGTTTTGAGCAAAACTTAATTGAAAATCATCAAAACTTAGTTATTCAATTTCCAATATATTGGTTTAATTGTCCGCCATTATTAAAACAGTGGCTCGATGAGGTTATGACTTATGGTTGGGCATTTGGTTCTTCGGGAAATAAATTAAAAAATAAAAAAGTAGGATTAGCGGTTTCAGCGGGCATAAAAAAAGCTGACTACTGCGAATCGGGACAGTATAAATATACGCTCGAGCAAATTCTAAGACCATTTGAGTTAACAATGAATTATGTTCAAGCTGATTATCAGCCCCTTTTTGCGATTTATGGCGCAAATAATGAGCCAAACTACCCAGATAAAATTACACAAAACGATATCGAAAAAAGTGCCGATAATTATGTAAATTGGATGAAAAATTTAGGAATGCTAATTTAAATTATTTAATTAAAGTACATTCATGCCTATCATTAAATAAAGCTATTAACGGTTAAAAATATAACTTAAATTACCAACAATGTAGCGAATTTTTCATTGAAATTGGTACATATGATTCTATTTTTAAACAGAAAAATAAAACAACCAAGGCACCTAAATAGTGTTTACAAATATTTAAGGTTTTTAGATCTAATTGCCCTTTATTACCAAATTGATGCCGTAGCGAACAATCCGGCAATAACGGTAAACCAGATTAAACTTGAAAAGTGGCAAAATCAGTCGCGATCTCACTATTCGCAAATACTGTTTTCGCTTCCTCCACTAATTTTTGATTATCTTTTGCGTTATAACGAGGGCTAATATGCGTTATGATTAGGCGTTTAGCGTTAGCTTGTTTTGCAATTGTGGCGGCATGAACAGTAGTTGAATGCCCACGCTCAAGGGCTTTCTCACTTAAGGCATCTTCCTGTGTAGCTTCATGCACCAGCAAATCAACATCGTTAGCCAATTCAACTGACGCATCACAAGGTATTGTATCACCTAAAATTGCCAGTTTTTTACCTTTTCGAATATCGCCTTGATAATCACGCCCATCAATTACTCGCCCATCTTCAAGCGTGACGGTTTTTCCTTCCTTCAAGGATGAGTAAAGCGAACCAATATGAATCCCATCTTGCTGTAATTTATCAATATCTAACGTTGCAGGTAGATCTTTTTGGATTATTCGATACCCAAAACACGGTATACGATGTTGTAATAATTTAGCTTCAACACAAAACTGATCATCGTCAAAAACAGTGCCATCCGCTTCTAATTCAATAATATTTAGTGGATAAGTTAACCAAGATTGACTGACTTCAATTACTGTCTCAATAAATCGCTTGATCCCTTTTGGAGCAATTAAAGTTAAAGGTGATTGATTCTGCAGTAAAGAACGACTGGTTAACACACCCGGTAAGCCAAACAGATGATCACCATGCATGTGGGTTAAAAAAATCACCTCCAATTTAGCCAAGCTAAATTTCGCTTTTTGCATCTGCATTTGTGTGGCTTCACCACAATCAAAAAGCCAGAGTCGCCCTCGTTCTTGCCTAACATCTAGCATAATACTACTAACATTACGTTCAGCCGTTGGTGAGCCGGCACTGGTGCCTAAAAAGGTTATGTTCATAAAATCTATCTATTATTTTTGTTTTGTACTCAATATAAGAATAGCTCAACTGTTGGCTATTCAACTATTTATTATAGTAACCTTGGTTTATTTATTTTTTAAATTCAGATCAGAAAGTTCATGACCAAGGTGATCGGCTTGGCGATAATTAAGTTTGGTTACACAAGTTAAACGCCGCATTTCAAGTGCATTAGTTATTGCACCACCGCCTAAAGATTTGAAATATTGGCAATGTACATCACGATAATGAGCAAACGCTTCGTTAGATAGAGTCAATTTGCGTTTAGCTAAAAGCGTAAACTGCTCATCGTCATCCCATTTTGAAAGTAAATTAAAAGCGTTTTGCTCCGCCTGCTGTAAAGCAAGTTGGCTTTGTTTAGCCTGTTTTTGTAAACACACTAATCGATCTGATTGTGAAAAAGCCTCACACTCGTCAAGCTGGGCTATCATTTTATCGGCCAAGTCAGTAGTTGTAGAGGCAAAGATACCAAAGGATGATAAATTCAATGTTAACACTACAATTAACGTAACTATTCTCATTTTTTAATTATTTATCATCACATACCTAACATATTGTTCATATCTGATAATGAAGGTACAACATCAATTGATTTATGCAATCTTATTGATGAATAACGATGTAGATGATGAGATACTAAATATTTTTTCGCTCAATAGTCTGCTCACCCCAAAATAGCTTGTCTGCTTTAGTTTTAGAAAAAGCAAGTTTTAAAACCTCATCACTCCCTTCTGACCAAATTTGTTCAGCTAACTTTTCATCGTGATTGGCTAATTCAAAAATAGCTTCTGCAATTTCAATTGAAGTTTCACGAACACTAGCCCACGCACGAATTTCATGTATATCTTTTTTAATTAAATTCATCTTATTGCTCCTTCTTTGATAAGATTATGTGTAAAATAAACCTAAATCAGACAAAATTCAATAGGTGATGAATATATGCTTACAGTTATCTCCCCTGCAAAAACACTTGATTATCAAAGTCCACTTATTACCAAACAAAATACTTTACCGCAATTTTTACATCAATCAGAAAAACTCATTATGGATTGTAAAAAATTGAACGTTGAAGATTTGTCTAAATTAATGGCTATAAGTTCTAACTTAGCTGAAGTTAATTATGAACGTTTTCAAAATTGGCATAGTGATTTTAATCTTGAAAATGCAAGGCAAGCTATTTTGGCATTTAAAGGTGATGTTTACGAAGGACTTCATGTTCAGGATTTTAATGAGAAAGAGTTACAATTTGCTCAGTCTCATTTAAGAATTTTGTCGGGACTGTACGGCATCTTAAGGCCGCTTGATTTAATTCAACCTTACCGCCTCGAAATGGGAATTCGCTTAAAAAATGGTAAAAATACCAATCTTTATCAATTTTGGGGTGAACAATTAACTGATAGCCTAAATAAAGAATTAGCTAAAACACCAAAACCAACGCTACTCAACTTAGCATCAAATGAATATTTTAAAGCGATCAAACCAAAACAATTAAAGGCGACAATTATTCAACCCGTTTTTTTAGATAAAAGCAAAGATGAATATAAAGTGATCAGCTTTTATGCTAAAAAAGCACGTGGATTAATGAGTCGCTTTATTATAAAAAATAGCATTGATAACAGCGAGGATATTAAAAATTTTAATTTGGAAGGCTATCAGTTTGATGCCAAACGTTCAACTGAATTAGAATGGTACTTCACGCGAAAGCATTAACTTAATGTAGAATGATCAAATGGAATTCCTTTTTACCTTATGGTTACAATTTTTAGCAACGCTGCCTCTATTTATTTTAATTTTATTGGGTTACTTAGCCATTAAATTGGGTAAATGGCAAAAAACAGTGACTGATAGCTTAACCAAATTTACATTTTATATAGCGTTTCCAATTATGCTATTTCAGATAATGAGTCATTTTTCTGAGCACTCGCATATTGATATTAAGCTATTATTAGTCTTTTTTGGTGGTACATTTATAGTGTTTGCTATTGGTTGCGTTATTGCATCTAAATTATTTAAATTAAATGGCAGTGAAAGTACGATGTTTGCAATGGGCGGCATTTACACAAATACGGTTTTTGTCGGCATCCCCATTATTAAAATGTTGTTAGGCGATAGTGCTATCCCAATCGTTGCCATCATTGTTATATTTAATGCATTAATTTTATGGACATTGGCTAGTGTATCGATTGAATTTGTCCAAATAGGTAAACTATCGTTTAAGAGCATACTGCAAGCGTTTAAAAAAGTATCAAAAAACCCTATCATTATCGGCATTTTTTTTGGTCTTATTGTAAATTACTCTGGAATTCCTTTGCCAAAATTTATTAACCAATCAAGCCAAATGGTTAGCGATATGACTGCACCACTTTCGCTAATCGTATTAGGCATGGGGCTTGCCGAATATAAGCTTCGCGATAATATTTTGATTACGACAGCAATCTGTACATTAAAATTAGCGGTGTTACCCATTGTTACCTATATTTTAGGTAAACTCATTGGGCTACCAACTTTAGAATTACAAGTCGTTGTGCTATTAAGTTCTGTGTCGATTGCCATCAATTGTTATATGATGGCAAGGCAATTTGCTGTATTACAAGGTCCAATTGCTTCAAGTTTGTTGATATCAACGGCATTATCATCCGTGACAACACCGTTAATTCTATCCATAATGTTACAGCTTGCTTAGAAAAATTAATTTGCCTCTAATTTTTTGAATTTATGATGCAAAATCAAAGCAAAAACAATAACGACACTACCTAGTGAAAAACGGCCCCAATCAATCGATTGATGCCAAATAACAACATTCACTAAAATACCTGTTGGTATAACCACATTATTCATAATGGCTAAGGTGCCAGAATCGACTTTTGTCGCACCATAATTCCATAAAAAATAGCATAACCCCGATGCCACAACTCCAAGCCATACAATAATCCACCATTGTATGCTACTCGTCGGCAATTTAGATGAATTGCCAAATATTAACCAGCCAATACTTGCAACTATAATCGCGCCTAAATAGACCCACGCAAAAGCGTGATGTTGCGGCAGTGGATAGAGTTCCATGATTCGTTTATAACCAACCTGCCCTAATGCAAACACAATATTCGCGCCTTGAATCAATAAAAATCCAATAATAAATTGACTACTAATATGATCATAACGAATTATTGCTGCACCAATAACAGCAATAACAGCCGTTAATAAATACGACAGTCTTAACCGATGGCGCTGCAATAAATCATAAATAATTGTGACATAAATAGGGGTAGTAATAGTAAAGAGTAATACTTCTGGGACTGAAATATATTGGAAAGAATTATAATAAAAAAAATACATAATGCCCAATTGACATGCGCCAACCCCCATTAACGATACCATCTGTTTTGGCAAAATATTTTTGATACGAAAAAAAGGAATAAAAGTAACAAATGCTAAAAGTACACGCATTACCACAGCAAACCAAGTATCCACTTGTCCACTTAAATAAATGCCAATAAAACTGAAAGAAAACGACCAGACAATTGTCACAATAATAAGATATAGCATAATTAATCTAAAGTAATAATGATCAGGCAGGCATGGTATCAATCCGCGCCTTGAATGTAAACAGAATTTAAACTTAAATGTTTACCATCATTGACCACATTAAATAACCAATAAAAGGGAGATATAAAACACTAAACAATAATCCTCAATAACGATTAATTATGGCATAATGTGCGCCAAATTATATTTTGGCTATTTTACAACATGGCTTTGAGCAAAATAGCCTTAACAATTCGAGAGTATAAATAAGTGTTAAGTACAAATAACATCACAATGCAATTTGGCAGTAAACCTTTATTTGAAAACATTTCTGTTAAGTTTGGTAATGGTAATCGCTATGGTCTTATTGGTGCCAATGGTAGTGGTAAATCAACTTTTATGAAGATTATTGGTGGTGATTTAGTTCCAACTTCAGGTAATGTTGCTTTAGATCCACATGAAAGACTAGGTAAATTGCGTCAAGATCAGTTCGCCTTTGAAACATTCACGGTTCTTGATACTGTCATTATGGGCCATACTGAACTGTGGCAAATTAAACAAGAGCGTGATCGCATCTACGCTCTGCCCGAAATGAGTGAAGAAGATGGTTTTAAAGTTGCCGATTTAGAAACGCAGTATGCCGAAATGGATGGTTACAGTGCTGAAGCTCGCGCAGGCGAATTATTATTGGGCGTTGGTATTCCCATTGAACAACATTATGGATTAATGAGTGAGATAGCGCCAGGTTGGAAGTTAAGAGTCCTTTTAGCACAAGCACTGTTTTCTAATCCCGATATTTTATTATTAGATGAACCAACCAATAACCTTGATATTGACACTATCCGTTGGTTAGAAGATACCCTTAATGAACGTGAAAGTACCATGATTATTATTTCGCATGATCGCCATTTTCTCAATATGGTTTGTACCCATATGGCAGATTTGGATTATGGTGAATTGCGCATCTATCCAGGTAATTACGATGATTACATGACGGCATCAACGCAAGCCAGAGAGCGTTTATTAGCCGATAATGCCAAAAAGAAAGCACAAATTAATGAATTACAATCGTTTGTTAGTCGCTTTAGTGCTAACGCATCAAAATCAAAACAAGCGACATCACGCGCAAAGCAGATTGAAAAAATTAAATTAGAAGAAGTTAAAGCTTCTAGTCGGCAAAATCCATTTATCCGTTTTGAGCAAGATAAAAAATTATTCCGTAATGCACTTGTCGTTGAAAATCTCACCAAAGGATTTGATAACGGACCACTATTTAAAGATCTTAATTTAATGGTTGAGGTCGGTGAAAAAGTGGCTATTTTGGGGACTAATGGTATTGGTAAATCAACCTTACTTAAAACGTTAATGGGCAAACTGACACCTGAATCAGGTGATATTAAATGGTCAGAAAATGCCAATATTGGTTATTATGCCCAAGATCATGAATATGAATTTGAAGAAGACTTAACGGTATTTGACTGGATGAGTCAATGGAAACAACCAACCGATGATGAACAAGCGGTTCGAAGTATTTTAGGGCGTTTACTATTTTCACAAGATGATATAAAGAAACAAGTTAAAGTATTATCTGGCGGTGAAAAAGGTCGTATGCTATTTGGTAAATTAATGATGCAACGTCCAAATATCATTGTCATGGACGAACCAACCAATCATCTTGATATGGAATCGATTGAATCGTTAAATATGGCATTAGAGCTTTATCAAGGAACGCTATTTTTTGTTTCGCATGACCGTGAATTTGTTAGCTCACTTGCAACTCGTATTATCGAAATCACCCCAGAAAAAGTTATTGATTATACCGGTAATTATGAAGATTACTTGCGTAGCCAAGGGATTGAATAATAATATTGTTTCATTAATAAAAAATAGCCACGTTAGTGGCTATTTTATTATTTAACGAATTAAATGATTAAAAATCTAGTTCATCCCACCAAATATCAATCAATTCACTAGTTTTGACATTTTTTAAACCATGGTTTTCAAGCCATTTAGTGACAACGTCACGGTTCTCTTCGGTACAATTACCCAATTTTTGCGTACAAATGATACCTTGCCAACTTAAATACCCACTGCCTTCGTAGGCCAAACCATTTGCTTGTATCGCTTCAATGATAAATTGATCGACAACAGAATCGATGGTTTCTTCACTCGTCCCTTCGTCAAAAGACCAACTGACAGTAAAACCTAACTCTTTAAACTCTTCAATATGTAATTTTTTTCTTAAACGACGACTGCGATTAACTTTAGCCATAATAATATCCTTCTACTTTAGAAAATTTAGTGAGTTTTAGAATATGTATGATGGCTAGATTGCGTCATACTATTCTGATTATTTTTTGAAGTTCGCGTTTGATTAACACGTCTTCTTTTTGCCGGAACCTGTTTTGCTGTCACTTTTTTTACGGGTTCGGCTTTAATTCGAGGATCGACTTCGAATCCCTGAGTAAAAATTTCTGGAATGGTTTTTTTAATCAATTTCTCAATTGATTTTAATTGAGCAAGCTCATCAATACAAACTAATGATATCGCCTGCCCCTGATTTTGAGCTCGTCCTGTTCTACCAATTCGATGCACATAATCTTCTGCCACTTGAGGTAATTCATAATTAACAACATAAGGCAATAATTCAATATCTAAACCTCTGGCTGCGATATCGGTAGCAACCAGCGCTCGTATTTGTCCCGACTTAAAGTCCGCTAAGGCTTTGGTTCTTGCTCCTTGACTTTTGTTACCATGAATTGCCGAAGCTTTAATACCATCTTTGGTGAGCTGTTCAGCAAGATGATTAGCACCATATTTCGTCCGGGTAAAAATTAACACCTGCTGCCATTGATTTTTGCCAATCAAATAAGAAAGAAGTTCACGTTTACGGCGTTTATCAACTCGATGAATATATTGAGTAATTTGTTCTGATGCACTATTAGTTTTGGCTACAGCGATCGATTCGGGTGAATGCAAAAGCGTATTGGCTAATGATTTAATTTCATCCGAAAATGTCGCTGAAAACAATAAATTTTGACGTTTTTTTGGTAACTTTGCGATCACACGACGGATATCATGAATAAAGCCCATATCAAGCATACGGTCAGCTTCGTCCAGAACTAATATTTTAACGGTTGAAAGGTCAACTGCATTTTGCTGAACTAAATCTAATAATCGTCCGGGTGTGGCGATTAAAATATCTACACCACCGCGAAGTTTCATCATTTGTGGATTGATACTTACCCCACCAAACACCACTAATGATCGAACAGCTAGATAGCGACTATAGTCACGAATATTTTCCCCAATTTGCGCAGCAAGTTCACGAGTTGGTGCTAAGATCAAGGCATATAAAGGACGTTTGCCCCTTTTAGGTTCAGATCGATTATTTGTTTTTGCTTGCTGTTCGACTAATTTCTGCAAAATCGGTAAGCCAAAACCTGCCGTCTTACCCGTACCAGTTTGAGCACTGGCCATTAAATCTTTACCTGACAATATTACCGGAATAGCTTGTTGTTGGATAGGGGTCGGATCGGTATAGTTCTGTTCTTCAATAGCTTGTAAAATCTTGGCATCTAAGCCAAGAGAGTCAAATGACATGAAAGGATTCCTAAATAAACGTAAAAAATGAATTATTCATGTGTATTATAAAGCAATTCAATATTAAATGTTTGATTATTTAACCATGCATTAAGGAAAACCTAACACGGTTTAGCTTTCACGGCTTATATCAGGAACAATTTTTTTTCTCAATTGAAATTAGATAGATAAATCAAAACTAGATAGAACTAGTCCTTTTTTATTCAATAGTAGACTAGTAAAAAGGACAGTAATTCAATGCTCAAGTCTATTTTTTTGTTTATACGTCAAGTAAAGACTTTTAAAAAGTTTAATGAGAAGTAGGACAAAATAACCTATAACGCCTAGGCAGAAATGAAATGGTATGACTAAAGCGAAAGCTAAAACATCCAAACCAACAATTAGCATTGAAAGCACAAATAAAGCAAGAAAAAAAGCGATGAAACAAACGACTAATCCGTAAAACAACCCAATATAAGAAGAAAAACGATCATGATCAGGTAAAATAATTATATCAAATAGTATAGAACAAAATAAAAGAAGCTGGATTAATAACATCGTGCACACCAATACCAACTCAATACTCAATAAATAATCGGGGCAACGAGAGTCCATATTTAATACGTAAATAATGAACAAAACATTTACGCCATAAAGTAAAAAAAACAGAGATAATAAAACTAAATTTCGATTTCTAACCAGTTTTTCCATATATCATTTATCCTTGAAGCTTGGATTTTAATTTCACACTTTTATACGATTGCAATTGAATGTTAATATTGTAAAGTGATTAAAAACCATCCTTGTTATAGGTAATTTTATATAACTTATTACTCTAAAACTAGCCGTTTAACTAACGTAAAATATTTAGGATAATTGTCAAAGCACATTGGTTTAAATTATATTTTTGTTTATCAATTCGTTGACAAAATGCGTGGCGGCCCAATTACAGCGTATTTGTATTGTTCGCATAAACGCAAATATTATCGTTATTGACCGATTTATAAAAACAATTACATTTAACCAGTAGCTTTATTTCGCTGATTTAACGACAATCACCTATCTATATGATCGAGTACTGTTTTTTATCAAGGACAAATTGTTGAACAATTAGGTGATGTTAACATGCGTATTTTAAACAACTTCTAGAATCTATATTAGGTTTCTGAATTTATGACAATACAATCAAACAGCCAGCTTAGTTTTAAAGATTATTTAGCATTGGTTATTCCTTTTATCATTGCAACTATCACAACCCCATTATTAGGTGTGGTCGATACCGCTTTAGTCGGTCATCTATCTAATCCAGCATTTATTGCTGGTATAGCGGTTGGTGCAGTTATCTTTAATACGCTATATTGGTTGTTTGGCTTTTTACGTGTGAGTACCA
Source organism: Gilliamella sp. B2969 (assembly GCF_026536195.1). Classification (NCBI taxonomy): domain Bacteria; kingdom Pseudomonadati; phylum Pseudomonadota; class Gammaproteobacteria; order Orbales; family Orbaceae; genus Gilliamella; species Gilliamella sp. B2969. The sequence goes on along the minus strand of NZ_JAFNOP010000002.1, from coordinate 34,915 downwards.
CAGGATTTGCAGCTCAAGCATTAAACGATCCACGATTACTGCGCTCTTCGCTGATCCGTCCCCTGTTTATTGCTATTGTGTTGGGCATATTATTTATTATTTTTCAGCAATTCATTTTTAGCGTGTCGATGCAAGTCATCAAACCTAATCATGAGGTTAGACATTATGCCGATATTTATTTTTCGATTTTAATTTGGGGTGCGCCGTTTGTACTCATCAATTATGTCCTTGTTGGTTGGTTAATGGGGATATCAAAAATAAAAGCTGTACTGTTTTTGCAGGTGTTAATTAATGTGCTCAATATTCTTATGGCAGCCATTTTGGTATGGGGGTTTCATTTCGATATTCAAGGCGTGGCGTTGGCAACGTTCAGTGCGCAAGTGATTTGTACGTTGTTAGGGATCGGATTTATTGTTCGCTATTTACCCCAATCACACCAAAAAACTGATTTGAAATCGGTTTTTTCTTGGCAATCATTGAAAGAAGTCATGTTGGTTAATACCAATTTAATGATTCGAACTATTTGCCTATTGGTAGTTACCAATCATTTTATTTCAATTGGTTCAAGTTTTAGTACTAACGTGTTAGCAGCCAATGCGGTATTGTTTCAAATTCATTATTTAATGGCATATTTATTTGATGGTTTTGCTAATGCGTCAAGTGTGTTTAGTGGTAAAGCTAAAGGAGCCAAAGATATAGTCCTATACAATCAAACCTTACGTTGGTCACTACAAGCATGTATTATTTGCCCTGTAATTTTAATTACAATTTGGTTTGCGTTAGATACCACCATAATAAAATTATTAACCAATCAAACCGACATTATTGATCTTTGCCTCCAATATCAATTATGGTTAATCATTTTCCCGATTGTCGTCGCGGGTGGATTGATCTATTATGGCGTTTTTTCGGGAATTAGTTATACCTCTGCTATTCGAGATTCCATGATTCTTGCCCTTTTACTTTGGTTGATTGCTCAATCTATTTTTGTGCCAATTTGGGGAAATAATGGTTTGTGGTTTTCCTATATTTTGTTCAGTTTAGGGCGCACCTTATTTCTAGTGATTTGGATTAATCGATCGAAACAATATCTTATGCGTTGATTTAAACAGACCAGCAGCAAATGGATTTTATTGGTTGCCTACAGGTAAATATCGTTACTTACTTTCTGCAATCGAATTCCTATTTCAATCCATCTCTTATATAATTATCCGTATTTTTGAGACAAAACAGGCATTAAATTAAATGAATAAAGGAAACAAAACCGTTATTGTAACAGGCGCTTCAAGTGGAATTGGTTTTGCGATTGCTAAAGCCTACCTTGAACGAGGTTTCAATGTCGTTGCAAATGGTCGAGATAAAGCCCGTTTAGAACAGGCTGCCATAAACTTAGGTGAGCCCGACAATCTATTACTTGTTGCTGGGGATATTGCAAAACCGCAAACAGCAGAGTTACTTTTTTCACACGCTATCGCAAGGTTTGGTAAAGTCGATATTTTAGTCAATAATGCAGGCATATTTATTTCTAAACCCGCTATTGATTATACGCAAGATGATTTAAACACCATTATTGATACAAACCTTAAAGGGTTTTTCTACCCTGCACAAACTGCCGCTAAACATATGATGGCAAATCAATCTGGGCATATCATCAATATCACTGCTGCCATTGCTATGCAACCCAATTTGACTGTTCCGGCTTTACTACCGATTATGATCAAAGGTGGTATTAATAGTGCTATAAAAGGCTTAGCGTTAGAATTAGCATCAAGTCAGGTTATGGTTAACGGCATTGCGCCAGGCATTATCGAAACTCCAATGCACCCAACGGATCCTCAAGTTCAAACAGTTTTAAAATCCATGGCGCCTGTCAATCGGATTGGACATGTGCAAGACATTATTAACGCGGTGATGTACTTAACTGATTCCAATTTTGTGACAGGCACAGTTATGGTTGTTGATGGCGGCTCAACTGCTGGTAAGTGGTAAACAGATTTAACGGCCGATTTGGTTAAACTGCCAGTAAACTGGCAGTATTTGGATGTTAACAAAATTTAAAATCGGTATGAAACACTCGCTTTAAAGTTACGTGCAAGCCCATAGGTGTTTTCGCCTAAATAAAGCCGATAATCCTTGTTAAATAGGTTATCAACAGAAAATCTTACTTCTGCTTTTGGTAAAAAGGTTGGTTGCCAAGTGGCAAATAAGTTATGTAGTGAATAACCCGACGAAGGTGATAAAGAATAAGCACCAAGATCAGCAAAACCGTCATGATTTCTATCTTCATGCCCTGTGCGATCTTGCTTTCTAACAAATTGCGCATTCCAACCTGCTCGAAGATTCCATTCTGGGATTTTAAAACCCGTTGTTAATGTTGCCGTGCGTGGTGCAATTGTTGCGACATAGGTTTTATGATGCATCCATGGTGCTTGAGGCGCCGTATCTCTTTCTCCTTTTTGAATTGAGTAGGTGGCACTTGCAAACCAATATTTACTGTCATAGAAAGTTTCTAATTCAAACCCGTTTACCACTAATTTACCCGGTAAATTACGATAATTAGGTTGTCCTAGCGGGCACGCCCTACCCGGACCACAAATTGAGTTATTAAATCCTCGAGTAACAAAAATTTCATCCTTGACACGCTGTCTAAACAGGGTACTACGAACTTGTAATTTATCGTTTTCTAATAATAAGTTGTTAAAGTCGAGTATATTCCCTACTCTAATTGATAAGTTACGCTCCTTATTAAGATTTCGGCTGGTCGCTGTAATCTTACCTGATCCACCATTTTTAGGTGTAAATTGAACCTCATAAGTTTCATCAATTGTTGGTGCTTGCCAAGCATAACTGATATCGCCAAAGAACCCAACATTTTCAGTTGTTTGCCAATAAGCCCCAAATCTTGGTGTCCAACCAGAATAACTAACCGGAGAATAATCATGTCCAAAGCGAGGATCAGGATCATTATAAGCTGATGCATAATTTTTTTGTCCGTGATTACGTACATAATCGTAGCGAAGACTTGGTGTTAAGACAAAGTTATCAATAGAAAGTTCATCTTGAATATAAAAACTATAATTTTGTTGTTTACCGGAAGGCATATAAGCTGGTTGGAAATAACCATTATGATAATTAGGCTTATTGGCGTAATTCTTATAATACATCAACGTATCACGATCATGTAAATGCACTTGAGCACCAATTTTTAATGCATTATCAATAGCACCAGTAGTAAAAATACTAATATTTTCAAGTTCTACAGTTTTATCGGTATAACTTGTCCAACTTCTATTTCCCATTGTTCCTAGCGCAGCTACTGGATTGTATTTTTCTGGTCGATTATCATTTTGCTTTGTTTTGGAATAGGTTGTGTGTAAAGTAAAATTAACCAAAGGATTATACGTTGGTTGGTAATTCCATTCAAATTGCGCCGACTCATCGGTTTGATCGCGTTTAACTAATTTTCTTAACCAAGCTGCTCGATAACCATATTTTTCAATTTGTGCAGCTGTCGGAGGCGTCATTTTTTCAACGTACTTTGCCGCCCATGGTTGCCATGAATCAACTTTAGAACGAATGCCTGACACAGTGAATGTGTTTTCTTCATTGGGCCTAAAGTTAAGTTTTGCCATATAAGAGTCCATGTCATCTTTCGAAAACTCAAATCTTGACCCATCTGGACGTTTAAAATTACCGCTATTACGGTTAGTATAGTAAACGAGTCCATCAAACATATCATTTTCGGTTCTGCCATATACAGCAGAGGTAACCATATTTTGATGGTTATTAGAATGAAAACTATATTTAACTAATGCGCCAGCTAATTTATTGGGTTCAAGCAAATCAATTGCATCTTTGGTTTCCATTCTAATAACCCCACCAAATCCCCCATTACCAAATTTCACATCATGGGGACCTTTATTAACTTCTATCTGTTTAAGTAGTTCAGGCTCAATAAAAACTGAACCTTGTTGATATTTTTGGAACCCTTTTTGTGAGCCATCAACAATAATTTTAACATCCTCAACTTTACCAAACCCCCAGATATTTAATGTTTGCCCACCCGGCCTTACTGAACCGGCCGAGCTTACGCCAGGCAATGTATTTAATAATTCCGCAACATTGTCAGCTTGTTTTTGTTCTATTAAACCCGAAGAAAGCGTTGAACGACCAGCAATAACACTATTTATTTTTTTCAGTTCATTTTGTTTATTTGCACTGGCAATCACAGTAATAACATCATTTATATCTTCGCTACTACTTTGATTGTCAGCTTTAGTTTTTTTATATTGCTTTTCTTGTTCTTCATTTTTACTTGTTTCATTATTCTCATTAATTGACTGATCAGCTTGAACAGTAAAACTGGTTAGAAATAGTAGCAAACCTACCTTTTTGTAAATCATATTAAATTCCTTTCATAAAAAATACTGAATAATTAATTAAATAGATAAAATAACATTAACCACACAATTAGTAATGATAATCATTATCAATTAGGTGGACTGCAAAGTATATGTGTTTTATGAAAGAATACAAAGAAAAACATGAATTTATTTTGTAATAGTTTTATTCAATACAAAGGTTACAAAAAATTGGATTTACCATTAAAAAAGCAGAAAGACTAGGCACTAAAGCTCGCTTTTTAGTCAAAAGAGACTGATTTAGCGCCTTTGTTTTATTGATAATAATAAAATTAATAATTTTTTTAGAATGCTTAAAAAATAACAAAAAATTCAATGATTAATTGGATAAAATCATTTTTATTTGTCACAAAACGCTTCACCATAAAACACTAAGCAACTATTACCTCGAGGAATAACATCATGAAATCGTTGACGAATCTCTTTTTGTTGTTGATATTGTTCTTCTTTATGTTCAGCCAATTTATGAGCCAATAGCAGTTTTGCCAAACGTTTATTGGCATGTTGGCTACGTTCTGATTGAACTTTGACAGTCATACCGGTTGCAATATGTGTTGCACGTACAGCTGACTGCGTTTTATTCACATGCTGCCCGCCTGCTCCGGAAGATTTCATTGTCGAAAACGCAATAGAGCTATCTTGTATTGGAACAGGATTAGGTAAGCAAGTAATACCAATAAACCAATTTTTACGTTTATGATGTGGTCGGTAAGGACTTTGACACACCCACTGTACGGTGCCAAGCCAACGTGAGATTAATTGTTCACTTAGACAACCTTCAACAGAAATCAATACTGAACGAAATGTATTGGGCTTGTCGCCCAATATACTTTCTAACATTTCAATCGATAACGATAATTTATTCGCTTCGATAAAAAATTGTTTTATGGCCTTTGCAACCATCAATGAGCATTCATCAGGCCCTCTGGCAGACGAAAAAAGCAGTAATGCCATTAGTGATCTCCTTGTGTTTTATAATTCAATATTGGTGTAAGTTGAGCAATAACTGTTACAATATTGGCTTGTTGCATCGATTCAATCACACTATCTATTGATTTGTACGCTTGTGGTGCCTCTTCGAAAATTAAACGACTATCCTCACAAATGACACGGCTACCTAATTTTGTTCGTTTTAATTCAGCAATTGTGTAACGAGTATCGAGTTTGCTTTTACAGTCTGCTCGGCGCCATTTTCGCCCTGCCCCATGAGCTAGTGACAAGAGTAGCGCTTCATTCGGTATCGGTTTAACTAAGTAGCTATAATCCCCACGAGAGCCTGGTACGATAACAAGCTTATCCAGCGCTGAAGATGCACCTTTACGATGCAACCAATAGTCATTATGGTCTAATGTCACTTGTTGCAAAAAATTATGACAAACATTGAGTATTTCACGCCCATGACCGTTGAGGTTATTGAGTAACCGTTCAGCTATCACTTGACGATTTAGCATAGCAAATGCGACAGCGTTATCATGTTTTGCTAAATATTCAAGTGCGGGTGCACTTTGATCTGCTAAACCTTGATAACCAAATCGTGATATTTGGTTTTGCAAAATTGCATGCCCTAATCCCCGTGAACCACTATGCACTAGCAAAAATAATTTTTTAGCATCAAGTTGGTAATGCTCAAAAAGTTGCTCGCTAAAAATTTTGCTAACCTTTTGTAACTCGGCAAAATGATTCCCACCGCCAATCGTACCAAGATTATATTTATGTCGCATATCGGGTTGATCAATATTGCCTATTTGGCGTGTTAATTTATCTATGCTTAACTTAGCAATACTAATATCGGTTTGCCAAAACCCCATACCACAACCAATGTCACTGCCAATTAATGCAGGATAAATTATTTCACGACTTAAATAAGCCGCACCAATCGGGTAACCTTTTCCGGGATGCAGGTCAGGCATTCCAACCACTTTAACCATATTGGGTAATGCAGCCGTTACCTCTAGTTGCTCAATAGCTAAACCATCAATCCATGTTTTGTTTGAAGCAATTAATGACACTTTTTTAGATAGTATCTGTATAGAATTGTCCATATATCAATCCATTAAAAATATTTTTATTGTTTAGTGCCTATAATTTAAATGCGATATAACAGATAAATAACAACCACACCAGTAAGAAAAACCACCATGGTCAAAACATTATTGTTTTGTCGCCAATAAAAGCGATAAATTAACTATCAAATCATTTTTAGGTTGTAAAACTCTTTAATTTACATCAATAAACTAAGATTGGTTTTAAATTATAGGTATGCATCTAATTGGCAGGCTAAGATCAGCAGAATGAATTGAAGCAAGAATGGAAAAGTTAATCACCCAATTATTGTGCGATAAGCCTGCAAAGGTCATCTAAATAAATCATAATCAGTTCTCCTTTGCAGTTAATAATGGCGCGTATCATAATGAGCTTTTTTACTATTGTAAATAGCCTAATCATAATATCTTTTAACTATATGCGCTAAATCATAGTTAAAACATCATCAATTAACACGTCTATTTTAAAACAATTTTTAATGCCTTGTAAGTCGCATACAAGGCATATTATTACTATTGAGGCGTTAAAGACATCACAACGGTTTCAAATGGTTCAAGGGTGATCATCGCTGTTTTATCAATAACAGCTGGTTTTGGTGCATGTGATTGACTATTGTAATCAATTTGAATGGTAAAATTCGAGTTTGCCGTTGCTGGTAACTCTAAATCATTCTGTAAATCAAGATAATACACTTGTTGTTTATCTGACGGATTACGTAAAGTAATAATGGATTTATCTTGCATCCATCCAGCCCAACCATATACCCCTAATTTTGTGGGATCTTTACCGATCCAATGGGTATCAAATAACACTTTTTGGTTATCTCTTGCCCAATTAGCCGCCGACGCTAACGTATCCCAATTGTTTGTTGTCATCAGTTCAGGGGTGATATACATTTCTTGCAATTGCGTTCCAGTTGCAAAATAACTCCAAACTTGATCGGCAAAATCATTTTCGGTTTCTTGTTGCAAATTTTTTGCTTGTTTAGCATACACAATGCCATGCAGCATTAAAGAATTTAATGGGAACAATGGACCTTTAAGTACAATTGATCGATAAGTTTCTGCATCACGATAAGTCAACCACTGTTGAACTTTACTGCCAGGCCCATAATAATTGACATCATCGCCTCCTCGCCAGATGGAGTCGGCATAAAACAGCCAAGATGGCGTAGCCTGGGTTCCGGTTGTTAAATTAATATATAAATGATCACTCGCTTTACGCATATCTTCAATTAAATGGATCGCCGCATCAAAATCACTAGTAAATTGGCTACCAGCAATCACTTTATCCGCATTGCCTGTCCCATCAAGTTTAAACATCGTAATATTTTGATTTTTGATTAATTCTAAAATCCGTTTATGGAAATTAGCATAATATTTAGGACCAGATAAAGCCAGTTTACCATCCATTGTCTCATAACCTAGTTTTAACGCATTGGCAACACGAGTATCACGTGGTTTATTGTATCCTCCCCAAGGTGACAACCAAATACCAAGTGCCGCACCATATTTTTCAGATGCAGTTTTTAATTTATTAAATTCATTAAGAAAATTTGCACTAAATCCCCAGTTTCCTTGTAAATTATCCCATCCATCATCAAACAGATAACCATCAAGTTTGACTTTACGTTTTTCAACCAATTGCTCACCATATTGATCAATGCGTTGTAAAGCTTCTTTTTCGGTATAAGGATTAAAAAAACCGATATCTAGCCAAGAGTTATAATGCAAATATGGGCTATATGGTCGTTCTCGAACGTGATTAATAAATTCATTTACATTGCGTCTTAATTGCCCATTTTCATAGGTACCAATATAGGTTTTATAACTCAAGGTATGATTAACTTGTAACGGGATCGCTTGCGGAATTTTTTGCAAAACACCGCCTTCATAGGCAACCGTATTAGTTAATGGATTTTCGGGAATGATAAAAAAGGTATCACTGATAATAGGTGAACTCACAACAGAACCATAAACAAATGGCGCTTGTGAATGGAATGGCATTAAAGAAACGGCTGACATTGAAAGTGCTTGTTTTTTAGGGGTGATTTGCAGCTCATAACTGGCAAAATGTTTATCGTCATTGAGAATCAATAGGGTTTGAATCGCAATATCATGACCACTTAAATTTATATAAATTTGATTGTCTTTTTGTTGCAAATTATCTAATTGGAAATCTTTATCGGTCAATTTTTGTCCGGAATTCAAAGTAATCTCAAATAGCGTATTAACATTGATTGAATCATGGGTTATAGGGTTAGTAATATTAAAAGATGTGACATTTTTGTGATTATCATTATCAGATAGCGTGATTTGTGTATTTTTCCCCGTTAATTGATACTCTTTAGCCCATACCGAACCAATAGGCAGGCAAAATGCAGTGAGTAATCCGATTGTGATCCAATTTTTGACATATTTTTTCATTACTACCTCCTGATAAATATAAAATTCGGAAAAAAATTAACCGAAGTATTAATATCAGTATAGGCAGTAAAATAACCATAAATTGTGATCTTTATTGCAGTTTATTGGTTATTAAAATTTGGTATAAATGACTTTTGTTTGGTTCAAAACGAAATAACAGACTGGCGTTAATAAATAGTGATTTTATCTAATTTAATTCAATTTAACTTATGGTTAAAAACAAAATTGATAATTTTAACGAAAGTATTTTGTACCAATTAACTTTGCACTTCTTTTATTATACGATGTGATAAAGCTCACAATTCTAATAATTAAGAATAGTTTGGAATAGTTAATTACCAAAATTAACCAATAGTAATGGGTTAAAACAGATAGTTAATTTAAAAAATTAAGATTAAGCATTAAAGTATAACAACACAATAACACCACTCATTATATTCGAACGGATAAATTAATGAATAGACGATTGTCTATTGACCGCGTATTTAGGTTGATTTAAATCACAGTACAACTGACCTTTGATAATAACCGCGATAAAAAGATTAATGTCATTGAAAATCAGCTTAATCATCACCCCAGAAAAAGATTTAACTATAAAACACCCTATACTCAATTCGCTTTAACACTCGAATCTAAAGTCAATTTTACACTGAACACTTAAATTTTCTAATATATCTTAACAATAAATAATTGGCTTTACCTGATGAGGATAGCATACGACTAATAGTTATCTAATAGGGATAAAATACATTCTAATTTAAATTTATTGAAGTTTTGAACCTGATTGTATAAATTTTATTCACTCCGCTTCACCTTCGGTGAAGCGGAGTGATTTTTTTCCAGCTACGCTGGCTTTCATCTGATTGAGATAAAACGACATATCTAGGTTTTAATATTGCTAACATGTCACTTTATATTTAAATTTTGTCGCCCATGAAACTAAGGGTAAGCACATACTGTTCCAACGCCCACGTCTTGAGTAGATGAACCCCCTGGCGAAGAATAAAGCTCAACGGTTTGAGGAACAACAGCTCCTGCCCCATATGCAGCAACAGCATATGCATAATATTTATATTCATCATTTGTTTTAGGCGTAAAGAAAGTTGTCCAATAAAAACTAAATCCTTTTTTTGCAAAAGCCGAACCGCTACTTGTATAATCATCTACCAAATCACCCCATTCAGTTAAAAAACCACCACCAATCATTCGCTTATAAAAATTATCCGGACTTGGTGTTTGAACGGGAGGCGGATAAGGTTCATAGTCGCTACTACTATCCCAACTTGATGCATTGGTCAATTCCATAATTTGAGGCAAATGATATCCTGTTGTTGAACACCAAGAGGAAGGTTTACCCAACTCGTAACGAACTGCTGATTCACGCCTTCCCTTAGTAATAAACCATTTATTAATTTCAAATCCATATTTCACAACAACCTCACCATTTAACATACCTTTTAACTCAAACTTTGCAGGTAAAATTGGTTTATCAACAGGGCCTGTCGGATTAGTAGCTGCATTTGCTATTAACATTTGTTCTTTACTTGCACTTGGTCCTAATAGCGTCACTCTTACTGTTGTAGGTGTAATATTACTCATAGTTGCCGTTATACCTCCAACTGTCACATCGGGCCAAGTTAATACATTTGGCGAACCAATAATTATCATATCAAAATATAATTTATCCCCACCTGTTGTTGGAAAATTAAGATTATAACTATTGGAATCTGTCGACTGTATTAAAAAACCATACTCCTTATTCCACATATTAGGCGGACCAGAAATATCTTCGGCTAGATCAGGTGGTTGTAAATAACTACCAGGTCTAGCAAAACAAACTTTTGCTGGAGTATCTGGATTAATATCTATCGTATATTTTGCACTACCATTACCATAAATTTTAGTAGATGGAATACCATATAAAGTACTAATTGAAGGATTTTCTGTAGTAGTTAAAGTTAGTGTATAAGGTGACTTACAAATATCAGGTAATTTAACTATTTTGTTATCTAATGATACATTCTCTTTATCTTTCCACTCCCCTTTAAAATTACCAGTTAAAGTAAAATTATCATCACCATCGATATCCTTATGCATTGATGATGGGATGATTGATAAATCATTAAATGCATGCAAAGTGTTATCCGCAGGTAAAAGAGTAGATACATTTTTAAATATATCGTCAACATTAGCAAACATGATAGATGTAACATCAGTTAGGGTTCCATCATCATTTTTCTTTTTCATATTGCCTTGTTCATCGCTGACATAAACATCATTGCCGACACGAATACTAAGTAATTCGGTCAAATCGTTTATTTCATTACCATTAAATTCAATATATGGAGCACTACCTTGAATTATATTCACGGTTTTGGTTGATAGCGCTTGCGCTGTAAATGAATAATTAAACAATAATGTCGATAATAAACTCAAAAATATAGTTTTACGCACAAAATAAGACGGTAGATAACAGATTGAAGTCTTAGCTAATTTAAGCGGTGTATAAAAGAGTAAAGTTAAATAATTAATTTGTGCTGTGTGCTGTGTGCTGTGTGCTGTGTGCTGTGTGCTGTGTGCTGTGTGCTGTGTGCTGTGTGCTGTGTGCTGTGTGCTGTTCCATTTATAGTATACTTCATAAATATCCCTTTGTCAAGCAATTGTTTGATTTTAATGAATTTTTATTTAAAACCACACCAACAATATCTAGTTGAAATACAAGAATTATAACCACACCTAAAAAACATGCTACACCTTTTTTATTAAGTTTTGTTAAGCAGATCAATGAACTGATTTTATTAAACGTAACTTGTTCAAATAGAATGATCAATATTTTCTATATTAAGATCGTTTTTTCGAAAAATAATAAATATTTTTCTTGTTAAAACAATCCCATTTATTTAATTGAAGATCAACAGTATGCTAAAGGTTAATTTTGAATTGATAAAAGTATTTGGTTAATATGCAAAACCTCAAACAAAAATTAGAGCAACAACAAATAGCTATTTATTTTTTAGCGGTTTTTATCGCAATGATTGTTGTTTTTTGTATAAATGGAACCTCAGTTTTTGCGACAGCCATTACTCCTGCTTTAGGGGTCATGCTATTTGTGACTTTTCTACAAGTTCCAATTGCCTATATAACAAAATTTTTGCTTTATAAGCGATTTATTGTTGCTTTAGTCATTGCCAATTTTGTTGTTATACCACTATTTGTAGGGATATTGTCTATTTTTATACCCAATGAGCCTTTGATTAAGCTTGGTATCTTATTTGTATTGTTAGCCCCCTGCATTGATTACGTTGTCACTTTTGCACATATTGGTCATGCTGATGCCCGATCACTGTTAATGGCGACACCTTTACTGTTATTGCTTCAACTGTTTTTGTTACCTTTTTATCTAAATATATTTATTGGTGAACAGGTTAAAGGACTCATTGAACCTACACCATTTATTCATGCTTTTGTGTGGCTAATTTTACTTCCACTTACCATCGCTGTAATAATCCAGATATGTGCTAGTCGAAGTCAAATTATGACAAAAACAGTCAATCTATTGAATATACTACCGGTCCCCACCACCGCTTTAGCCTTATTTATTGTAATTATAGCGGTTTTACCTCAGCTTAAAGGGAATTTGTCACAAGTCATATCAGTTATTCCATTTTATCTACTATTTGCTATTTTTGCGCCTTTAATTGGGTGGTTTGTTGGTCGTTTATTTCGTGTCTCCATCGCAGAAAGTCGAGCTATCGCCTTTAGTGCTGGTACACGCAATGCGTTAGTGATATTGCCAATAGCAATGGCTATTGCAGACATCATGCCAATTTTACCGGCAGTAATCGTCACCCAAACACTAGTCGAATTATTCAGTGAGCTAGTCTATATTTATTTGATTGCTAAATTAGGTAGATCATCGAAGTAAAAGTGGGCATATTGCCCACAGGTTATTGTTCAATTAATTTTAATTTAGCAATAACGGGAATATGGTCACTGACTAATGGCCATTTAATACCATTCCATTCGTTACCATCATTAGGAATCGTTAATTGTTCAACTTTCCATATTTGATTGCGACTGGTAAAGATATGATCTAAATCTAATCCCGGATTTCCTGCTGGCCAAGTGCGAGTATCTACATAATCTTTTTTAACCAACGTCCAGTATTTTTCAAGCTCTTTTATCACTTTATCATTTTTGACTGAATTAAAATCGCCGAGTAACAACATAATACCAGAAGCCAAATTAGGAAATTCAGTATCTAAATCTAAATCATCAAACACAATGCTATTAATAAACCTTGCTTGTGCCATTCTTACTTCATCTTCTTCATGCCAATCAAAATGGGTATTAAATACATAAATAGGCGAATCAAAGCCAGGAACATTAATTTTACTTAACATCAATGCTCTTTGTTCAAAAGAGCCAGACGGTAACAAAAAGGTTTTGCTTGTTTCAATAGGATATTTCGAAAGTATAGCATTACCATAATTGCCGCCTTTCATATCGGTAGCTTTACCAAATAGATAGTGCATTCCTGTTTTTTCAGCGATGATTTTAGCTTGATCTACGCCGCCACTACGGGTAGTATTTTGATCAACCTCTTCAAGTGTGACAATATCAGCATCCATCGCTTTAATTGCTTTAGCAACCAAGTCTAAATCGACCTTGTGATGTCTAAGTCCCCCTGCAATATTAAAATTAGCAACAGTAATCTGCGGTTGAGCATTATCGGCATACACTTTATTCGGTGAACTTTGATATTGAGAAACCACTAAATCATCTGTAGCAAGTGCACTTGAAGACAGTGAAAACAATCCCAGAAAACTGAACACAAAAAAAATTTTTTTCATATATTTATCCTACTGCTTTTTTAGTTAAATTCATTCATATTGATTATTTGACGTTATAGCTGATATTAATTAAATTCAAATTGATACATTGCGATCGCAATCACAATTTAGTGTTTATCAATAATAAAAAAACGTCCATATAAAAATAACACGATAAGCCATGCAGCTTATGCATGGCTTTACCGATCTTGGTTAAAACTATTTATTTTTAATTATCATTTGCACTGGGTAATGATCAGAATATTTATCTGTAAAATCATCTTTTAGCACTTTAACGTCAATAACATCCTTTTTGAGGGGAGGAGAAATATAGATATAATCATAACGTAGTGGCGTTGAAGCTTGATCATAAAATACTTTCGTTGGCGCTGTTGCGATAAATTGTTTATTTTTAATTTTCAAGGCATCAATAAAACCTGCATCCAATAAGTTTTGTTGCACGGTATAACTTAATTGTCCATTAACAAGATTTTCTAATATTGGTCTTTGTTTCTGCTTTTCTTTAATATCATTTAACAGATTACTTTTATCGTAGGTTTGTTTATCAGCAGGTGAAAAAGAGTTCAAATCACCAGCTATAATCCATTTGCCATTGGGATCACGACTATACTTAATTGAATCAATAATTAAGTTTATTTCATCGATTCTTTTTGCCGTCCAAAATGGATTCATGTGAGTAATAACAAAATGATAATTGCCAATATCGGCATATAAAGCGCCATGCCACATATTATCAACGACTTTATTGACATTAACTATAGGATATTTTGAGGTAATTGCAACAGGGAAAAAAGCGGCATCATCTGGTTTTTCTTTCAAAAGTACAGCATATTTATGTCCATAACTTGCTGCAAATTTTTCAAGCTTTTCACGCGTAAAAAAATTCATCTCTTGCCAAGCAATAATGTCAGCATCTTGTGCTTTTGCCCAATCAATAAATTTTTGTTTACCTTCGCTTTCGTCTAATTTCATTCCATTATAGACATTGTAGCTAATAATTTTTAAATTCTTCACATCCTCAAGCGAGGCAAAAGCAGTCGATGTACTTAAAATAATACTGCCAATAATTGCAGCTAATTTTAATTTAGGTTTATTCATAACCGATTCCTTGTTTTTTTATACATGGATAGATATTATCCTGAATCTTGAGCCCGCCAAGATTTTTATGTAATTTATGTGATATAGCTCAATAATTTCAACGAGTATAATGTTACTTGACTTTGTCATCTGGCAAATCAATTATTATATTTAACTAACGAAGTGATAAAAGTTTGATTGAGGAGATGTAAGACATAAAATTGATAGAATCGATTCTATGTCTTATTAATCAGAATTAAGTAACGTATTATCTAATTTTTACACTAGACTAAAGACATTATTATTGTGTGATAAATAGATTAACTTGTTCTTGTGGTTTGACTGTTTCATCTATCTTATCAATTTCTGTTGCGTAAGTTCTATTTTTATCTTCACCATTAGTTGAACATTCACTTAGGATTGCATGTTTAGTTTGGAATGTTTCACTTGAAGTTAATTGATTATAAACGTTGGCTAACTCTTTCCCTGTTGAATTGAAAAACTTATTCCAATCTTTTACTTGTGTGTCAACAAACTCGCGCCCTTTTTTACATGTAATCGAATCTAACGAAATGGTTGGCATCACAACTTTTGGTAAATCTGCAAAATTCTTAGGCTGATAAGGAAAACTGACCTTCTCATTTTCTGGGATATCTAACGTTTTCAAAAACTCATCTTCGCGGTAGAGTTTACGTCGCTGAGATTGATATTGGTTTTCACCTTTTACAGTAACCGAGTCAGGTAATGCTTCATCAATAGAATAATCCCAAGGCGTTTTATTTCTTTCAATAAATACGTCATTAACCACATTTATTGGTAATTCAATCTCAGTCTGTTCACCATTAATAATAATAGGAACATTCTTAAGTTTTGAAGCAATCATTTTTTCGTAGACTTGTTGGTTGTTCGTATAGTAAGTCGTTAACAAAATATAATTACTCTGTGTTGGATTAATAAATCCTGAATTAGATACTATTGCAGGTTTAGCCATGAAGTTAAGTGTCTGATTATTATAAGATAAACTGTGTTTTCCATAGTCAAATGTATAATTTATACCAGATTTAGCCGGTACAATTAACTCTTTACCATCTATAGACACTTTGATTTCATTAGCAGTTGGATTATCTATCCAACGGTCTACTGAGCCTGATTCAATAGGGTTAGAATCAAAACAACCAACCAACCCTAAACTACAAGTAAGTAATAACGTATATTGTATTTTTTTCATCACATTCTTTTCTATTAATATTTAAATCGGGCATACACTTTATCATATCCTATGCAAAAATTGATATTTATTTTTGTCAAAAAAATGATAATTAACGGATGTTAAACATAGAGTTATCTAACATCACCAATTGAAGTATAGCTAACAATATCAACAAAATTATCTATCTAAAACTATTTTAATAAACTATATTGATAATTAACTTCTGCCATTGCTTGTTTTAGATCCGTTTGAAATTTGGGAAGCGTTTGTAAAAAAGCGTATTCAACAGCACCAACCATTCTACCGGCAGTAACATCACTTTGCCAATGAGCACCGCAAATCACCCTACTTTGTCCAAATTCATAACCACGTTTAATTATTGCTGCCGCATGATCTGGTGATATTTGTGCCAAAACTAAAGCTAGTGTCCAACCGTATGAAGTATGCCCAGAAGGAAATGAACCATTTTGCAGTAATCGCTCTTCTTCATCTTGAGGTTGACAAGGATGGTTGCCAAAATAAACGAATGGACGGGTTCGTTTATAAAATTCTTTCGCTGTTTTTGTGGCATTATCGGCAGAATCAACTAGCAAATCACCAAACATTTTGTAAAGTGTCGGTGTTGTTTTTGGTGAGATTTTTATACCTAATGGTATTGAAAATATCTTAGCGACATTATCTGTATGTAAATCAGCATCAGACGTTGCTTGTTGCCAGCGCGGTGTATCTTTTAATTGATAACCTTGTAAGTAAGCGATTTTGTCGGCTTCAAATTCAGGGCTATCTTTATCAGGGAAAGGAGGTAAATAATCTTTACTACTCACAGCTTGTTCGGCGGTATGATAAGTAATACCAACTTCATGCCCTAAAAAGTCTTCAGTCGAACCTTTTTGAAAAGCACATACCTGACATGAGATAAAAAATGAACTCACTACCGAGCTAATCATAGTCAATTTAAACAATTTATTGACGTTATACATAAATAGGCTCTCCTTAGTATACGATTATGTTTAGTTTCTAGACTAACCAGTACTATTACCTCTTAAAGGTAATGTTAATATTACATAAGGAAGAAAATGAAAAATGAGAGCTCAATCAATTTTTTATAACTATTTTATAGCCAAAGTAAAATGACTTTCTGGTGAAGAAGTACACGAATTGTTTTTTTAATCATAAAATTAAAATCGATAAAACAATGTGTTAAAAAAATAAAAGAAAACACAAAAAATTAAAGCATAAAACTATTAAAAATAATTTTATGCTTATTTATTAAATAGCTTAGATAAAGCTTATCTTAAACAAAGCAATTAGATAATATTATTGTTTAATAAGAAAAAAGTTAAAATCTCTAGCATCTCTGAGGATATTATAATTATAATCTGTCATAGCTGTATGATAGGTACGATTAGGATCAATCTGGTTGTTACAAATATTTTCTAATTGTTTTTGCTTATCAAAATCACTATCGTCCATTAACTTATTATATTTACTTACAAAATCCCCCCCTTTAAGGGTAAAAAGATGCTGCCATTGATCGTAAAGATTTTTAATATATTCTCGACCTGGTTCACATTCTATTGCATTAAGATCAACTGTTGGGAAAAAATGAGTAGAACTGATTTCACTAAATTTTTTAGGTTGATAGGGAAAACTGATTTCTTCTTCAATATCATCTTGTTTTAAAAGTTTGATATATTCACTTTCACGATAAAGTTTTGTAAGTGTCTCTGAGTAAGCATAATTTTTTGACATTTCTCGCGTTATTTCTTCAGGTAAATCCTGATCAAGTCCATAATCCCAATCATAATCCTGTTGATCAATAAATACATCATTAATTAGTTTTGCGGTAAGCGGTATTTCGGTAACTTCCCCATTAATAATGATGGGAATATTATTAATTTGTTTTTCAATAACTTTATCAGATTCGCTCTCTTTCATAGCCGAGGTAACGTAAACATTAGTATGTAAAATATAGTTACTTTGGGTAGGATTAATAATTGTAGTTCCGCCGAATTTAGCGGGCTTTATAATAAAATTGATTGAATCGTTATTATAAGTCATCGTATGTTTACCATACTCGAAACTATAATTAACTTCTGACTTAGCAGGAATAGTTAATTCTGTACCATCAATTATTAATTTAATGTCGCTGGCTGTTGGATTATCGATCAAACGATCTAAAGTATTTTTTTCAAAACATCCCGCTAAAGCAATGCTACAAAAAAATACTAAAATATATTTAATTTTTTCCATTATTTGCAAATTTCATGTCTATTAAACGAACAGTAACTTTATCAAAATAAAGTCAATAATTCCAATTAAATTAATAGATTTAAAATCTTTTAATTAATATTGATGAAAAAAATTAAGAAAAATTTTATATTGATTATTTATCTACATAAGATAACCAATCATAGTTTACAATAACGACAAAAATATCCTAATCAATTAATTAGGATATTGGGTCACCTGATAACAATTTTCTACTATTGTTGTGGCCAAATAAATCGACCTTTAGCATCAGGATCTTCATTAATAAACGTTTTAAGTTCATCAGATTGATAAAGTTGTTTCACATCTTTAGCCCACTGAGTATTTAAATTTTCTTTTTTAACAACCACCATTAACTCTAAATTAGGTGACAGTTTTTCTTGTAATAACACATTATCAGCAGGCACTTTACTTAACCAAGCAACACCGCCGGGCATAATCGCATAATCAACTTCGCTAAGCGTTCGAGGAATAATTTCGGATAATAATGTTTTAAATTTTAAGTTATATTTATTTTCAGCAATATCATTAACACTGACAGTGCCCGATTGCGCTTGAGGTTTTAATTTTATCCAATCCAAAGATTGCAGTAATAACAATGCTCTAGCGGTATTCGAAGGATCATTTGGTATAGCGATAGTTTGTCCTTGAGCAATATCGTCTAAAGATCGATGAGTTTGTGAAAATAGTGCTGCTGAAATAGAAGGTATGTGGACTAACGAAACTAGATCGTTATTCGTTTCTTTATTATAAACATCTAAATAAGCTTGATGCTGAGCAGCATTCATATCGATACTACCTTCAACCAATGCTGTATTGGAATCTCGTAATGAACTAAAATTGACTAACTTGACCGTATAACCTTTTTTTTCTAATTCAGGCTTGACCACCCTTTCCATTAAAATATTATGCATACTTGGCGGTAAACCGACGACAATCTCTTTTTTTTCTAAATTATTAGCATTTGTTTCAGACTTTTGTTCACAACCAAATAAAATAAACCCCGTCACTATTATTGCTAATATATTAAAAAGTTTTTTCATTATCACTCCTCTTTTTTTAACTAGTTAAATTAACTAATTACAATCAATATCTATTATTTTAGTCACCACATTATAGGCAGCTATTTTAAATAGCGATAATACAAAAAAATTATAACTATATTCAAACTAGTTATATTAAGTTTGGTAATGATGATAAACTAAAAACAACTAATCCTCATTGCACTCTGAGCATTACTTAACTATTATTGATAATAATAAGTTTCATCGTTTGAATCGACTTGTAATTTATTTTCTTTACCCCATTGTTCAAAATCAGGATGATGACTTGCCTGCCACTGAATATAATTATTAACAAGTATAAGTAATTGTTCTAACTCTTTTTGCCAAAACGGTTGGGCTTTTTTGTCAATTAATAAATTGATATGTTGCTGTACTTCCTTTCCCCACTCAATTGCCAATAAAGGATCGCCAATATAATAGTCAGGTAAATGATGCGTTGCAAAGTCAATTTTTTCTAGCAAGTTAGTGATAATCCATTTTCTTGCTTTGTCATCACAAGGATCGATTTGAAGTGCGTGATAGATATAAGAACTGTCACAAAAGAATTTTCCATACCAACGAAAAGGCTGGCTATTGACTTTTTCTTGCTTACACCACTTATCAAGCGTCGGTTTTATCAATTTGCTCATTAGCGGGTAGCATAGATAAATAAGTTGAAGCTCAAGATCGTCCTCACAAAGATTGAATACAAAGGCTACAAACTCCTTCTGCTCATTAAAACACCATTGCAGGCTATCGGCTAAAAAAATATCAAGTGAAGAAAAAGCTTGCTTTCGCAATCCCTGTTCACGTAACTTACAATATTCGGCATAACTCTGCCATTTGCGATGAGATTCAATAGCGAGTAGAGTCGGTCTTAAAGAGTGATTTTGATCGTTTAACATTATTAGCAAAACAAGTTTTGAAAATATATCGGTCTATAATAAGTGATATTTTTAAACTATAACAACTTGTTTTGCTTAGTTTGCTTTTAAATTGCACCAACAATACGATGAGGAATATAAAGCGCTTGTAAATAATCAATGTCGTCTTGACTTAATGATACTTGTAATGCGCCAACCGCATCGTCTAAATATTTTGTTTGAGTCGCACCAATAATTGGAGCGGTAATGCCCTTAGCAAATTGCCACGCTAATGCTATTTGAGTCATTGAGGCATGATGTTTTTCAGCAATTTCCGATACTCGCTCGACAATACCCATATCTGTTTTTTCTGTACTATCATATTTATCAACAGCGGTTTTGTCGGTTTGGCTACGTAAGGTATCTGTATGCCATTGTGAGCGAGCAAGTCGGCCTGCCGCTAGAGGACTATATGGCGTTAACGAAACATTAAATTGTTTACAAATTGGAATTAACTCCCGCTCATCTTCACGATAAAGTAAATTATAATGGTTTTGCATTGAAACAAATTTAGTCCAGCCATTTTGCTCAGCAGCAAGTTGCATATTGAAAAACTGATAACCATACATGGCTGAAGCCCCTAATGCTCTAACTTTACCTGCTTTTACTAAATTATGTAATGCCTCCATTGTTTCTTCTATAGGGGTGTTATAGTCAAAGCGATGTATGATATATAAATCAACATAATCGGTGCCAAGCCGTTTTAATGATCCATTGATTTCTGTTTCTATCGCATTTTTAGATAAGTTACCTGGATTAAAATAGACTTTTGTTGCGAGTATGACTTTATCTCGAGCTATGTTATTTTTAATTGCTCGCCCAACATACTCCTCACTGGTACCCGCTGAATAAATATTTGCAGTATCAATAAAGTTAATCCCCAAATCCAAGGCATGCTTAATAATTGACTCACTCTCTGTTGGATTAAGTGTCCATGCATGCATTTTACTGGCAGGATCGCCAAAGCTCATACAGCCTAAACAAAAACGTGATACGCTAATATCCGAATTGCCAAGTTTTATATAATCCATAAAAGCCCCTCTTGTTCCACATTAGTTTTAAATACATTGATGTTTAATAACATTAATATTCACGCCACAATGGATAACTTTCGAATATAAATTAACGCAAATAAATTAATGTCGATGATTTATTTTAGGCACAGGTTTTATTGAGATAAATATGGTATTCATTTAT
Organism: Gilliamella sp. B2969; assembly: GCF_026536195.1. Classification (NCBI taxonomy): domain Bacteria; kingdom Pseudomonadati; phylum Pseudomonadota; class Gammaproteobacteria; order Orbales; family Orbaceae; genus Gilliamella; species Gilliamella sp. B2969. The sequence continues at coordinate 13,451 of NZ_JAFNOP010000002.1, read as the reverse complement.
AGTATGATGAAATAAATTCATTAATTACATGCGTGCTTATGTATAATTTTAACGAACTGCACTATTTTGTTGTCGTCGCACAAGCTTCTAGTTTTGTAAAAGCAGGAAAGGCATTAGGTATTTCATCTTCAGCGTTAAGCCATAGTATGAGCAACTTAGAGACCAAGCTAAATCTACGTTTGTTTAATCGAACCACACGAAGTATGTCATTAACCGAAGCTGGCGAGCAGTTATATAAGCAAATAGCCCCACTATTTCAATCGTTAAATCAGCAAGTTAGTGCATTATCAGATTTTCTAAGCACGCCGTCTGGAACCATTAGAATTAATGCACCACATTTAGCTGTTGAGAGTATTATTTATCCTAAACTACGTCAATTTTTACCCCGTTATCCTCAAATCAAGATCGAAATTGAAGCAGACAATAATTGGGTAGATATAGTTAAACAAGGTTTTGATATGGGATGCCGTTTGGGTAATGATATTGCTAATGATATGATTGCAGTAAAAATCTCTGCGCCATTAACGATGGCTGTCGTTGCCAGTCCTGATTATCTAAAAAACAGACCTCTACCTAAGCAAATTAAAGATCTTGATAAGCACCAATTAATCGGTAAGAAAATTTCTGCTCAACATGCAACAGAATTAGCTTGGGAATTCAATGACAATGGCAATATTATTAAATACCAACCTTCTTCTCAATTATCAAGCAATAGTAATTTACGTAAACAAGTGGCTTTAGATGGATTAGGTATCACATGGATAGGTAGACCAACGGTAGAAGACGATCTGGCCAAAGGCAATTTAATAGAATTATTGGAGGATTTTGCTATCACTTATGAACCATTTTATATCTATTATCCTAGTCGTAAAGGACATTCTCAAGTATTTAAATTAGTGTTAGATGCATTAAAATTTTAATCAAATTTTTATGTGCTCAATAAATTAATACATGGCTTAAAACTGTGTATAACCGCTATCACACAAAATAAAAATTTTTGTGTTATTAAATATGATCGCGCTTAACTTCAATTTTATTGCTATCGATTAACGATCAACTAAATCAATCTATCTATACCATTATGGAATTTGAATGAAAATTAAAACAGATAAATTCAGTTAAAAAGCTTGTCTAAGCTACCTATACACAACTAACATGATTTTATAAACACTCAAAACTTGAGAACATAAAGTTGCAATTTTACTTGCTGGTAAGTTGACGATAACATCGCATAAAATATGCTTTTTTAACATAAGTTAACCTATCACTATTCCAATAACGCTTTTTGAAAAACATACTGTTCACAATTATTTAATGTCATCATTCTCATATAAAAAAAGCTTTTGTCGTTCATAACGGCAAAAGCCCATAATTTGATTTAACTGTCTTTAATAAAAGACATGATATTTTGATAGCTTATTGATTTAAATATAGTATTATCGCTAACGGTTAGTTCACCTCGCTATGGGTAAGCGCAAATAACAGTAAAGATAGGATCTTGGCTTCTTTTTGGGTAAACGCCTCCACCTGCCATATTGACTATCCACGGCCACACTCCAGAGGCATCACTAAATTCACTGGTGATTAACATCGCGCCGCTAAATACTGCATCGTTGTAAAAATCAAGCACTCCCCATTCGGACATAAACCCTGCACCAATTTGACGTTCAAAATAGTTTCCGTGTGATTCAGGTTTGGCACCTACAAATCCTTGATTCTCTGCAGGACTATTTGGGTCTGGAATGGCATTGGTCAAATCTTTAACGCGTGGCACGCGATAACCAGTGCTATTACACCAAGCTTGATTATTTGCCATATTCGATAGTTTTTTACCACGTGCAATAAACCACTGTTTTAATATAAAACCATATTTTATCACCGGTTTGTTATTACGATCATATCCAACGAGTTCGAATGTCTGTGGCAATTGTGGTCGGTATATTGCTCCTGGTGAATTAGAGCTTTGTTGTGTAGTCGTTGCAGCCGGGCCCGTTAAGGTTACTCGCGTCACAACTTTGGGCGTAGGATTTAGCCAAAGTTCATTATGCTCAGATCGGGTCACAGTGGCCGTGATTCCTTCATGTGTAACTGGAGGCCAAGTTAACTCACTTTCATCAATACCAGAAATTTCTAAATCGAAAAACAAATTATTTCCCCCTGTAGTTGGGAAATTGCGTTCATAAGTTGCCGGATCGCGAGATTGAGCATAAAACCCTTTTGACCAACGCCATACCTCGGTATTAGCCGGTGACGCAAATAAACTCGGTACTAACATACACACTGCCGGAGCAGAATTAGGCTTAATATAATATTTGACAGGGCGCATGTATAACGTGGCTATGTTAGGAATTCCATATTTGGTAGATAAGCTCCAAACACCACTTGTATCAAAATCAATAAGGTAAGGTGCTTTACAAATATCTAACGCCGTATCAGCATTGACAATACTACCATTTTTATCAGTAACATTAACACTTATGTTTCCTGTAGCAGAAATACCGTCGGCACCTTGCCCATCACCATCATCATCTCCCCAATAACTATAAGGAGGTCCAATTATAGTTTTTAAGTTTATAGACCTATTGATGATGGGAATCATCATAGAAATGTCTTTAATGGTTTCACCTTCCTTGGGTAAGGCTATAGGGTTTTCAGAAGATGAAGTATTGGTTGTTGAACTCATGGTAGTACCGTCAGAAAAGGTAATAACAGACAAAATATTAGCATCTGTAACTTTGGTTTTACCTTTATCAAAGGTTAAATACGGTTCACTACCTTGAATGATTTTAATAGTAACAGCCGAAAGTGCCTTTACATTAAATGAGCAAAACAATAATATCAATACAACTACAAAAAAAAGCTTAAAAAACAAACGTGATATTAAAGAAAATAAACAAGATAAAAGTAATACTGAAAAGAATTTGGAACTTAAAACATAGATCTGATAATGCCTGTAGCCATAATAATACTGCATAACATTTCATCCGTCAGTTGTTATTGTTTTATTTAAGTTTTTTTACCTTCCATTATTTATAAAAATATCTAAATCCATTTGTTGAAAAGTATAATTCTTTAATAAAAAATAATCACCTATTAACACAATAGATTTGTAAAGAAATGTAAATTTTAGATAATTATTTAGTAGTAATCAAAATTAAGTGATTAGTGTAATCAACTTTTTAGATTAAAGCGTTCAATAATATTTATATAAATATAATATTTTCCGGTCAAAGTTAAGGATGCTTTTTTATTATTACATACTGAAAAAATTAGAAATTTAACTATATCAAGCATTTTAGGCTCTTCAATATTATTCTTTATTGCTAAAAAGCAGCCAGCATCTACATAATTGTTATGTTGTCTATTTTCACACCTTAAGCTTGAAACTAGCGGCTTGCAACAAAACGGGATTCACTTAAAATGACCAACAAAGTAACAGATCATTTAACTTACAAACTGTGCTGACTGTATTGGTAGTTTAACCTACCGTCGGAGCGGTTTTTACAATTAAAGTCTGTGCGCTAGTTTACTAATGATCATGTGCTTTACCATTCATTGGTGAAATTAAAATAATCGTCTAGTTCTAAGTGTATTAATAGCAATAGAGGAATATCTGTTCGGTTGCCATGAGGATAAAATAATTAATGTTACACGGTTAAAGCCTTATTTATGATTTATGTTACTCCCCCCTATTTTATTTGTCTGTTGATAATGAGCAATAATTTTAGATCATGATTGAATGATTAATTCATCATTTGTTACCGTTTTGCTTGTTTGCTGAATATTGGATTGCTTTGATTTTTTATTTAACATTGTAGTTGGTGATATTGGTATAGCTAATCGTTTACTTCTTTATACTTCAAATGCCATAGTAGCGAGATTAGTAGCCGCGGCGGATTTAAAATCCACCGCTGTTATCTAAATCATCATTCGTTATTGACTCGTAAGTACAAATGATAGAGGGCTACATTTGGACAGCATTAATTCATGAAATTTTCCTAAAAATCACCATGAATAATAATTTGATCAAATTTTTCATAAATTAAATTATTGATTCAAACTTATACGACAATAATTACTTAATCACATAAAACGATTGAAGAAATGCTTTTAAAAGCATTTCTTGTATCAAGACAAGAATCCACTTTCTCTTAATGCTAATTTTTTTAATTTTATTTATACAGCGTTCGATTGCTCTTTTTTGGAATCGGCAACTTGGTCTGCTCGGGCTCCCCTGCGCTGCAACTTTACATTAGCAGTTTATCCTTTATTACCTATTATGTAGTACTACCCACAACTTAAGGATTAAGCACTAAGGATAGACGCAAACCAAGTTGTAGGTAGTATTTTTGGCATTGCCAATAAAGTTAACGGCGCCATTGCCAGCATAAGCACCGAACAACAGGTCCGAACCATCGCTAGCGGTAGCCCAGTAGCCGCCCCTGTTGAAACCGGCAGAGCGATAGTAAAGCCAGTAGTACATATCTCCCCATTCAGTAAAGAGACCAGCACCGATATTACGCTGAAAATAATTACCACTGGATGGCGGTATGCCGAGTGTCGGTAACGGCGACTTCCCACCACTACACACAGAAGTCGCCCCACACCAATCAGAACGTCCAATTGAGTTAGTTAACTCTTTTACCAGTGGCAGACGATAACCACCACCTAAACTGCCACACCAGGATAAGGCGTTATCAACTGTGATATCGCCTACGCCTAATGGGCGGACAACAAACCACTGCTTTAACTCAAAACCATAGCTTAATACCGTTTTATTACGACTATCTTTACCCGCTATCACAAAAGTCTGCGGCAAGCTAGGTGGAGCCACACTACCCGGTAATGCTGAATCCTGTTGGGCTTTTGTTACTGCTGGACCAGTAAGCGTGACACGTATGAAATTTGGATTAGCGGGTGATGGTGTCATGGTAGCGGTAATACCACCTTGAGTGACAGTTGGCCAGGTTAATGTAGAACCATCAATACCTTCTATGTCTAAATCAAAATACAGATTATTAGCACCGGTAGTCGGGAAGTTAAGCTTGTACTGTGATGGCTCAGCTGCTTGCTTTACAAAACCTCGTTCTGGATTCCAAATATCGGCCGGACCGGCGAAGAGTTGGGAAAGAGGGTTCAGATTCGGCCTGGCGTAACAGATTTTAGGCACGGATTTAGGTCTGGTGATATAATAGGCAGCCGTGCTACCACTAAAATTACCACTATTTGGTACCCCATACTGGGTGGTTAAACTACCATCAGTACTGGTTAATTCTACTTTATAAGGTGCCATACAGCTATCTATGTTGGCACTATGCGTCACGGCTCGATTCAATTTATCGGTAATGCTCACGCTTAAATTACCGGTCGCGGTAATTCCATTAGCACCCTGACCATCACCATCACCATCCCCCCAATAATTGTAAGGCTCACCAATTAAATCGTTTAAGGCGATAGCGTTAACAGTGGCAGGGACCAGCATACCAATATCGCTAAAGTGTTCATTAGCTTCTGGGAGAACGATTGGATTATCTGCGGTTGAAGTATTATTGTCCGATGTGTAGATGGTTTGAGTCGTGCCGTCAGAGACGGTAATACCTAACAGCCCCTCAGTCGTGGTGACCTTAGTGACCCCATTATCAAAGGTTAAATACGGCGCACTACCATGAATGACTTGCGCCGTCGTTGCCGACAATGCTTGAGTCGTAGTGGCATACAGCAATAATAACCATGGTATCGATGTTAAAGTCAGTTTAGATAATTGACCTGATACTTGAGTTTGCGTAAAAAACAAGGTTGGACGTAAGATTAACCTTAAATTTATCGCTTTAAGTAAGCGATAACATAACGCTAAACTAAATGTGCATCTTTTGCTTACATTGATTGCTGAAAAACGAGGGTGAGTTACCTTGCTTCGATGAAATAAGTTAAGTGTAGAAGTAAGAGTTGAATTAAATTTTAGCCTAAAGAGAGATTGGTGAGTTTTTAAAACATTGTTTTGCCAGCGCTGGTGTCTGGTGTCTGGTGTCTATAATTATACTGCATGGCGTTCCATCCGTCAACTAATCTGTTATTTTATTTGATTTTTTTATGCTAAATGGCTATAAATCAAGCTTAAATTAAGCTTAATTTTCGGAATTATAAGGCTATGATAAAAAAAAGTCACTCATTAAGCTGAATTATTTGTAAAGAAATGTAAATAACACCATAAATAATAAATGTTAATAGCCTTTAAATAGTCAAATATAGTTAAAATATAGCGGATTATTTTTTTATTCAAATAATATATCACCCGCTTGTTTATTAAATTTCTGAATAGATTTTATGGAATTTAGATGGGTTAAGATTGTTGATTTTAAGTCGTTCATCTAAAACGATGTAAAAAGTAAAATAACTGAAGAAACACAATGCAACACCTTTTTCACTCAATAACGTTAACGTTTGTAAGGAAGATCTAAAATATAATCAGTTGGTTACTGTTTTAAATGAATATATTTCCATTATAAATCTTTAAAATTAAGATTATTTTTCCTAAAAAATTTATTTTAGTCTTTAAAATCGTGGTTTTGCTCATTTAATAATTTTTAAGCGGAATTTAGGACCTTCTATCCCCGCTACTCAACTTTTTTGCGATAAACACACAACCCATTCGCCTCAATCGAGGCGAATGGTTTAAGTTTCGACATCATAAATTTTTTACAAAAACCTACGCTATTTTACTCTCTCTCCACCAAAAAATAACAACTAAGGTTTGAGTTCTGAAGCACAAATCCCATAGTACAAACCTGCAGGCGTTACCCAATGAATAAGTCCGTAGTCGCCGTGCGCATAATACCAGTAGTCACCATGGGAGTATTTGTCATTAGTCCAATAATACCAATAAAAGTTAGCATTAGTGTAATATAGCATATAACCCCACTCAGAAAAAAGACCAGCCCCGATGTGACGTTGGAAATAATTACCCGATGATACAGGTGTAGCAGTAATTATATCGTCATATGGATAAACAGCATTGGTTAAATCCCTTACATTAGGAAGCTGATAACCTATATTTTTACACCAAGATAGTTGGTCGTTGTAATTTCCCATAACGGTTCCACGATTGACAAACCACTGCTTTAATTCAAATCCATATTTAGCGACAGCGTTACCACTACTGTCACGACCAACTAACTCGAATGTCTGGGGTAAAGATGGTTTAGCTATTTTATCCGGCACTCGAGAATTCCATTGTGATGAGGTTGCAGCAGGACCAGTTAAGGTAACGCGAACACTAGTTTTTGTTGAATTAGTCATCGTCGCTGTAATTCCACTATGAGAAACCGGCTCCCAAGTTAATGCCTGATCAGTATTGCTAATATCTAAATCAAAGAACAAACCATTAGCTCCAGTAGTCGGGAAATTTGAACTATAAGATGATGGTGTAGCTGTTTGAGTTAGGAAACCTTTACTATAATGCCAGATATTTTCGGGACCTGCATAGATACCTATGTTATATACCAAATTACTCGGTTTAGCAAAACAAACCCCTGGTGATTCTTTAGGATTAAAATAATAGCTAACATTATCTGCACCGAACTTAATGCTATTAGGAAAGCCATAACGAGTGGTTAATGTGCTTTCGGTACTAGTTAATGTAGCTTTATAAGGCGCGTTACAATACATTGGTACGGTATTTCGTGATACAGTTCTATTATTTTTATCAACAATAGACAAACTTAGACTGCCTGTAGCTGTAACATCAGAATCACCATCATCATCTCCCCAATAATTATAATTTGAATCAATAAGAGTATTTAAATCGACGGAATTAGTATCAGTAGGAACCAACATCCCTATATCAGCAAAACTCTGATCTACATCAGGTAAGACGATTGGTGTTACAGTTGAAGGATTGGTTGAAGGTGTATATTGTGTACCGTCGGATAAAGTAATACCTAACAGCCCCTCAGTCGTGGTGACTTTAGTTACCCCATTATCAAAAGTTAAATAGGGTTCACTACCATGAATGACATGTACCGTAGTCACCGATAACGCTTGAGTGGTAGTGGCATACAGCAATAATAACCATGGCATCGATGCTAAAGCCAGTTTAGATAACTGGCCTGATGCTTGAGTTTGCGTATAAATCAATGTTGGACGTAAGATTAACCTTAAATTTATCGCTTTAAGTAAGCGATAGCATAACGCTAAACTAAATGTGCATCTTTTGCTTACACTGACTGCTAAAAAACGAGGGTGAGTTACCTTACTTTGATGAAATAAGTTAAGAGTAGAAGTCAGAATTGAATTAAGCTTCAACCTAAAGAGAGATTGGTGAGTTTTTAAAACATTGTTTTCCCATCGCCGGGGGCTATAATTATATTTCATGGTGCTCCATTAGTAAACTAATCCGTTATTTTATTTTATTTTTTTATGTTAAATGGTCATAATTTAAGCTTAATGAACTTAAATGAAACTTAAATAAAGCTTAAATAAGCTTAATTTTTGGAATTATAAGGTTATGATAAAAAAAAACCACTCATTCAGCCGGATTATTTGTAAAGAAATGTAAAGAATAATATAAATGATAAACTCTCATTGCCTTTAAATAGCCAGATATCTCTGAAATATAACGGATTATTTTCTATTCGAAAATATATCATTCGCTTGTTTATTAAAGTTCTGAATAGATTTTATGGAATTTAGATGGGTTGAAATTTCAGACGTTGCTTGTTTTGTAACGTTTTATTTTCGGTGAAAACACCCGAGTAAAGAGGGGTTTATGTGCCCTTCCCCAAATTACTCGCACCATCCATTTTTGCTAACTAACTCTGTCGGTTCGGGTTACCCTTTCCGCAGCAATTTTATATTAGCAGCTTAGCCTTTATTACCTCTTATGTACTATCCATAATTTAAGAATTAATTTGATGTTCTAGACGTTAACGCTTGGCTAAAATAGGAAGTTACAAGCAAAAAAACAAGCAATAGCACTAAAAAGATCTGTCAGGATAATTTGGTTTGATAAAAAGATTGACGCAAGAATAGGAAAAACGATCGCACGAAAGCTCGTGATATTTTACTTATCTTCGTGTAAAAATAGAATTCTGTGGAAAATGTATTTTGTGATCTTAACTTTAACAAATTTAAATTATCGTTTTGATCTGTAGAAAATTATAATCCCCATGTGACAACTCTATCAATTAATCATTTGATTAATTTATTAATTTTATTGATTCAGGTTGATTTTTAGTCGTTCATCTAAAACGATGTAAAAAGTAAAATAACTGAAGAAACACAATGCAACACTTTTTTCACTCAATAACGTTAACGTTTGTAAGGAAGATCTAAAATATAATCAGTTAGTTACTGTTTTAAATGAATATATTTCCATTATAAATCTTTAAAATTAAGATTATTTTTCCTAAAAAATTTATTTTAGTCTTTAAAATCGTGGTTTTGATCATTTAATAATTTTTAAGCGGAATTTAGGACCTCAAAACCCCGCTACTCAACTTTTTTGCGATAAACACACAAACCATTCGCCTCAATCAAGGCGAATGGTTTAAGTTTCGACACTATAAATTTGTTACAAAAACCTACGCTATTTTACTCTCTCCCCCAAAATAAGAACTAAGGTTTGAGTTCTGAAGCACAAATCCCGTAGTAGAAACCTGCAGGCGTTACCCAATGAATAAGTCCGTAGTCGGCGTGCGCATAATACCAGTAGTCACCATGGGAGTATTTGTCGTTAGTCCAATAATACCAATAAAAGTTAGCATTAGTGTAATATAGCATATAGCCCCACTCAGAAAAAAAACCAGCCCCAATTTGACGTTGGAAATAATTACCCGATGATACAGGCGTAGCAGTAATTATATCGTCATCTGTTGGATAAACAGCATTGGTTAAATCCCTTATATTAGGAAGTTCATAACCTATATTTTTACACCAAGATAGTTGGTCGTTGTAATTTCCCATAACGGTTCCACGATTGACAAACCACTGCTTTAATTCAAATCCATATTTAGCGACAGCGTTACCACTACTGTCACGACCAACTAACTCGAATGTCTGGGGTAAAGATGGTTTAGCTATTTTATCCGGCACTCGAGAATTCCATTGTGATGAGGTTGCAGCAGGACCAGTTAAGGTAACGCGAACACTAGTATTCGTTGAATTAGTCATCGTCGCTGTAATTCCACTATGAGAAACCGGCTCCCAAGTTAATGCCTGATCAGTATTGCTAATTTCTAAATCAAAGAACAAACCATTAGCTCCAGTAGTCGGGAAATTTGAACCATAAGATGATGGTGTAGCTGTTTGAGTTAGGAAACCTTTATTATAATGCCAGATATTTTCGGGACCTGCATAGATACCTATGTTATATACCCAAATACTCGGTTTAGCAAAACAAACCCCTGGTGATTCTTTAGGATTAAAATAATAGCTAACATTACCTGCACCGAACTTAATGCTATTAGGAAAGCCATAACGAGTGGTCAATGTGCTTTCGGTACTAGTTAATGTAGCTTTATAAGGCGCGTTACAATACATTGGTACAGTATTTCGTGATACAGTTCTATTATTTTTATCAACAATAGACAAACTTAGACTGCCTGTAGCTGTAACATCAGAATCACCATCATCATCTCCCCAATAATTATAATTTGAATCAATAAGAGTATTTAAATCGACGGAATTAGTATCAGTAGGAACCAACATCCCTATATCAGCAAAACTCTGATCTGCATCAGGTAAGACGATTGGTGTTACAGTTGAAGGGTTGGTTGAAGGTGTGTATTGTGTACCGTCGGATAAAGTAATACTTAACAGTCCCTCAGTCGTGGTGACTTTAGTCTTACCATTATCAAAAGTTAAATAGGGCGCACTACCATGAATGACTTGCGCCGTCGTTGCCGATAACGCTTGAGTCGTAGTGGCATACAGCAATAGTAACCATGGCATCGATGCTAAAGCCAGTTTAGATAACGGGCCTGATGCTTGAGTTTGCGTAAAAAACAAGGTTGGACGTAAGATTAACCTTAAATTTATCGCTTTAAGTAAGCGATAGCATAACGCTAAATTAAATGTGCATCTTTTGCTTACACTAATTGCTAAAAAACGAGGGTAAGTTACCTTGCTTTGATGAAATAAGTTAGGTGTAGAAGTAAGAGTTGAATTAAGCTTCAGCCTAAAGAGAGATTGGGGAGTTTTTAAAACATTGTTTTGCCAGCGCTGGTGTCTGGTGTCTGGTGTCTATAATTATACTGCATGGCGTTCCATCCGTCAACTAATCTGTTATTTTATTTGATTTTTTTATGTTAAATGGCTATAAATCAAGCTTAAATAAGCTTAATTTTTTGAAATTATAAGGTTATGATAAAAAAAAGCCACTCATTCAGCCGAATTATTTGTAAAGAAATGTAAATTAATACCATAAATAATAAGCGCTAATAGCCTTTAAATAGTCAGATATCTTTGAAATATAACGGAATATTTTTCTATTCAAAAATATATCACCCGCTTGTTTATTAAAGTTCTGAATAGATTTTATGGAATTTAAATGGGATAAAATTTCGGACGTTGCTTGGTTTGTAACGTTTTATTTTCGGTGAAAACGCCCGAGTAAAGAGGGGTTTATGTGCCCTTCCCCCAAATTACTCGTACCGTCCATTTTTGCTCACCGATTCAGTCGGCCTGGGCTGCCCTGCCGCTGCAACTGACCTTTTGTTGCTTAAAAACTTTATTACGCCTTATTAAATGCCCGCGACTTCAGGATTAAGAACTAAGGATAGGCGCAAAGCCCGTAGGCGTCGTTTCTAGGTTGGTTGCTATTAATGTTGCCGTAGACCGCAAAGACAACGAACTGGTACTGCAACAGTATCGAACCGTATCGGCGACTTGTCCAGTCACTTGTCCAGTAGATGAGTTTGACGAAGCTGGCAGCGGTATAATCACTCATCATGCCCCATTCGGTAAACAAACCCACACCAATATTACGCTGGTAACCATTCCAATTCGATGACGGCGTGGCGCCCACTGCTCCTTCGCAAAAAATGTTTGAATTAGCTCCCGAACACACCGCGTTAGTTAAGTCTTTGACCTGCGGCAGGCGGTAACCACCGCCTAAACTACTACACCAGGATGAGGTGTTAGGATAAGTATCAAATTTATCTCCGCGGTTGACGAACCACTGCTTTAACTCAAAGCCATAACTTAATACCGTTTTATTACGACTATCTTTCCCCTCTATCACAAAAGTCTGCGGCAAGGTAGGAGTAGCGACACTACCCGATGTGGCTGATTCTTGTTGCGATGCTGTTGCCGCCGGACCTGTGAGGGTGACGCGAATGTTATTAGTATTATCGGGCGATGGCGTCACGGTGGCGGTAATACCGCCTTGGCTGACTGTTGGCCATGTCAATGCTGAACCGCTAATACCACCTATGTCTAAATCAAAATACAGATTATTAGCACCGGTAGTCGGGAAGTTGAGCATGTACTGTGATGGCTCAGTGGACTGCACCAGGAAGCCTTTACTCGGATTCCAGATATTAGCGGGACCGGCGTAGGTGTCGTTGCCCATACTCAGATTCGGTTTGGCATAACAGATTTTTGGTGCGGCTTTAGGATTGATATAATAGGCGGCAGTACCACTGCTGAAATTACGACTATTTGGTAGCCCATACTGGGTGGTTAAACTACCAGCAGTAGTGGTTAATTCCACTTTATAAGGCGCATCACAGATATCTAAAGTAGCACTACGATTCACAGCATGATTGGCTTTATCGGTAATACGTACGCTTAAATTACCGCTAGCAGTAACACCATTAGTACCCTGACCATCACCATCATCATCTCCCCAATAATTGTAAGGCTCCCCAATTAAGGTGTTCAAAGCGATAGCATCAGCAGTGGGGGGCACCAACATAGCAATATCAATAAAGCTTTGGTTTTCTTTAGGTAACACTATTGGATTATCGAAGGTTGAAATATTATTTTGTGGAGTAATGCGGGTACCATCGGATAACGTAATACCGAACAACCCTTCAGTCGTGTTAACTTTAGTCTTACCATTGTCAAAAGTTAAATAGGGTTCGCTACCATGAATGACTTTCGCCGTCGTTGCCGACAATGCTTGAGTCGTAGTGGCATAAGGTAATAATAACAAAGGTATTAAAGCTAAATAGCGTTTTATATTGAAAACAATATATGGCGGACAATTAACCAATAATAGCTGTCGTCGACAATGATGTTGGGAGCTGGGTTGGCGAACGTGCGATACTAAACCAGATAGCAACTTCTGCCTTAAATTAGATACGCAATCACACTTTAATTTGAGCAAAAAACGAGAGACTAAATCGAATACTAAACTAAGTTTTATATTAAGCTTTAGGTGTAATAAATCAGCTAAAGTGTGTTGATATAGATTTTTGACGTAAGGCTGCCAATGTCTTGTGTCTTGTGTC